>NZ_CP040297.1:2710625-3044062 GCF_013393945.1 Nostoc sp. TCL26-01 | reverse complement strand
CCAAGTAGCTGATCGTCAAATCACCCTCCAAGGGTCGCATTTGCTCGTCGCCGTTGGTCGTGCGCCCAATACTGATAGCTTAAATTTAGCTGCTGCTGGTGTGGCAACCGATACACGCGGATTTATCCCAGTCAACGATCGCTTAGAGACGAACATTCCAGGGATTTGGGCGTTAGGCGACATCAACGGCAACCCACAATACACTCATATATCCCTCGATGATTATCGCATTATCAAAGCTAATTTAATTGATGGGGGCAACCGTAGTACACGGGATCGATTGGTTCCATCTTGTCTATTCATCGATCCAGAACTGGCTCATGTAGGTTTGACTGAAACTGAAGCACAGCAACAAGGATATACTATCCGCGTGGCAAAGGTGGATGCGTCAGCCGTTCCGAGAGCGAAAACACTCGGTCAAACTGATGGACTTCTCAAGGCGATCGTGGATACAGATACAGGTCGTATTTTAGGATGTACCTTGTTATGTCATGAAGCAGGTGAAGTAATTTCAACGGTGCAGATGGTGATGCAAGCTCAGATGCCGTACACCGTTCTGCGCGATGGTATTTTGACTCATCCCACGATGACCGAAGGGTTAAATATATTGTTTTCCAAGTTATGATTAGTAAAACATCTAAAGTCGGTATTATTGGTGCAGGTAATGTAGGTGCAGACGTTGCAAATGCTTTAGTTTTACTCGCTAAATGTGTCAGGGTTGTCCTTTTTGACCGAACCTTATCAAAAGCTGAGGGGCAAGTATGGGATATCGAAGACAGCATTCCTCTACTTAAAGAGATGGAGATTATACCATCAAATCAGTATGAAGATTTAGCTGATTCAGATATCATTATTGTGACTGTTGGGGTGCAGGCAAAACAAGGACAGACCAGATTAGATACATTGAGCGACAATGCAGAGATTATACGTTCGACAATCAAAGAATTGGATCGAGTTGCACCGAATTCAATCATAATTATCGTTAGCAATCCAGTGGATGTACTCACGCGGATTGCGATCGCTACTTCCACTAGAGCAGAAAACCTAATTTTCGGTTCGGGAACGGTTCTTGATACTGCTAGACTGAGATATCAACTGGGAAAGCGACTGAATGTTGCAAAACTTGACGTTCATGCTTATGTGATTGGAGAGCATGGAGACAGTGAATTTGTCGTTTGGTCTAGTGCATTTATTGGGGGAATTCTCTTAACTGAATTTCCCATACCACAAGGAGCAACGCTAGAACAAATTCAGCAAGAATACGCACAGTTAACTCGTAAACGAGGCTATAACATTTTTGAACGCAAAGGAAATACAAGCTATGGTATATCAACAGTAGTTTGTCAGTTAGTTGATACTATCCTGCGAGATGAAAAGCAGATATTTCCAGTATCGGCTAGAGCAGATTCTAACTATGGAGTTGGCAGTGAAGTTGTGCTTGGACTTCCATGTATCATTGGCTCAACAGGTATTGAGCGCCAACTGCTGTTATCAAGAAATGCTCATGAACAAAGCTTATTGGAAGAATCAGCCAACAAACTCAATGAAGCTTATAATTCTTTGCATAATTAAAATCAATTCAATGTCATGCTCTTATTCCTTTAAAGTTTTGAGTGCCAACTTGCGGCAATGTGGTTTTCCTTCCAAGCGAATTGCATACGGTAAGTTCGACGTTGGTAACTGTTTGTCGATTTGAGAAAGCAATTGCTGATAAGTCATTTGTCCACTCAAACGAAGCGATCGCTCTTTACTCATACCGTTTCACTTTAAGGTTGATACATTTAGGCAGGCAGGGGAGCATTTTAGCTGATTGACAAAGTGTACTTTTTCTTAACCTGTCACGAATGATCCATCTCAAAATAGCAACCTGGCTCCAACTAAAGTTGGTATTAGAGTATGAACTAAAGTACAGCTTATAAGTTAACGCAATCATGCTAATCTGCTGATATTGCCTGGTCTAATGCATTCGTTTCTTGTGTTTTGGCTTAAGCAATTACCCCCAGGGGAACGGCTTTGCACTGCACCAAGAGATTCACTCCCCTACTAATCGTAACAATGGCATGAGAGTAGCAAAATGAATCGATCGCATTTTAAAGCATGGGTTTTAATGGTTGGTAGCTTGGGTGTATTGCTCTGTGTCCAGCCGATCGCAGCTCAGGTGATTCCCGATGCAACGCTGCCTGCGGGGGAGCGATCGCAAGTTTCAGGCAATCCCGATGTGCAAATTGATGGCGGAGCCAGACGAGGCGGCAATTTGTTCCACAGCTTCAGCCAGTTTTCAGTGCCAACTGGTGGTTCTGCCTTTTTCAACAATGCGGCTGATGTGCAAAATATCTTCAGTCGCGTCACGGGTGGGTCAATTTCTAATATTGATGGCTTGATTCGAGCAAACGGGACGGCAAATCTGTTTTTGCTCAACCCGAATGGGATTATATTTGGCCCGAATGCTTCACTGAATGTTGGCGGTTCGTTTGTGGGGACGACGGCGAATGCGATCGGTTTTCCTAATGGCGAGAAGTTCAGCAGTGATGCGACACAACCGTTACCGAGTCAGTTGCTGACGATTAATCCCAATGTATTGTTTTTCAATCAACTGGCAGCACAGTCGATTATTAACCAATCAACTGCAAACAACGGAATAGGATTACAAGTGCCAGCAGGACAGAGCTTGTTGTTAGTGGGTGGCGATGTCCGTTTAGAAGGCGGACAAATCACAAGTCCCAGTAGCCGAGTGGAGTTTGGTGCCGTTGCTGCACAGGGAATTGTAGGGCTGAGTGAGAGTGAAACGGCAGGTGATTGGCGGTTGAGTTTTCCCAGTACTACAGCGCGGTCAGATATTACCTTCAGTAACGGCGCTCAAATTAACGTTCGTGGTGGAGGTGGCGGGGGGATTGCGGTTACGGCTCAGAACGTGGCTCTGAGCGAGGGCAGTAGACTTCGATCTGGGATTGACAATGGCTTAGGCTTTGCTGGTGCGCAATCAGGGGACATTCAACTTGACGCAACAGATAGAATAGACATCACTGATGGCAGTTTCATCGCCAACGTAGTGCGTCCTGGAGGGATAGGTAACATTGGCGGGATCAACATCTCCACCGGGTCGCTTGCTCTCACAGGGGGAGCAGTACTGAATGCCGGCATGGATGGACAGGGAAATGCGGGCAGTGTGAGTATTAATGCCCAGGATACGATCTCTTTGGATGCCAGTGCTGTATTCAATAACGTGGGACAGACTGGCGTTGGCAATACTGGGGGTATCAACATCACTACTGGGTCGCTTGCTCTCACAGGGGGAGCAGTACTGCTTGCCAACACGGATGGACAGGGAAATGCGGGCAGTGTGAGTATTAATGCCCAGGATACGATCTCTTTGGATGGCAGTGCTGTATTCAATGCTGTGGGACAGACTGGCGTTGGCAATACTGGGGGTATCAACATCACCACCGGGTCGCTTGCTCTCACACAGGGGTCTCAATTGGTTGCCAACATGGATGGACAGGGAAATGCGGGCAATGTGAGTATTAATGCCCAGGATACAGTCTCTTTGGATGGCAGTGCTGCTGTATTCAATGCTGTGAGACAGACTGGCGTTGGCAATACTGGCGGGATCAACATCACAACCAGGTCGCTTGCTCTCACACAGGAGTCTCAATTGGTTGCCAACATGGATGGACAGGGCAATGCGGGTAGTGTGAGTATTAATGCCCAGGATACAGTCTCTTTGGATGGCAGTACTGTATTCAATAGCGTGGGACAGACTGGCGTTGGCAATACTGGCGGGATCAACATTACCACCGGGTCACTTGCTCTCACACAAGGGTCTCAACTGGATGCCAGTACAGATGGACAGGGAAATGCGGGCAGTGTGAGTATTAATGCCCAGGATACAGTCTCTTTGGATGGCAGTACTGTATTCAATGCTGTGGGACAGACTGGCGTTGGCAATACTGGAGGTATCAACATTACCACCGGGTCGCTTGCTCTCACAGAGGAGTCTCGACTGCTTGCCGGTACGAATGGACAGGGAAATGCTGGCAGTGTGAGTATCAATGCCCAGGATACAGTCTCTTTGGATGGCATTGTATTCAATAACGTCGGACAGACTGGCGTAGGGAATACTGGGGGTATCAACATCACCACCGCGTCGCTTGCTCTCACACAGGGGTCTCAACTGCTTGCCAGCACTAATGGACAGGGAAATGCAGGCAGTGTGAGTATTAATGCCCAGGATACAGTCTCTTTGGATGGCAGTACTGTATTCAATAACGTGGGACAGACTGGCGTTGGCAATACTGGTGGTATCAACATCACCACCGGGTCGCTTGCTCTCACACAGGGGTCTCAACTGCTTGCCAACACGAATGGACAGGGAAATGCGGGTAGTGTGAGTATTAATGCCCAGGATACAGTCTCTTTGGATGGCAGTACTGTATTCAATAACGTGGGACAGACTGGCGTTGGCAATACTGGGGGTATCAACATCACCACCGGGTCGCTTGCTCTCACACAAGGGTCTCGACTGCTTGCCAACACGAATGGACAGGGAAATGCAGGCAGTGTGAGTATTAATGCCAAGGATACAGTCTCTTTGGATGGCAGTACTGTATTCAATAACGTGGGACAGACTGGCGTTGGCAATACTGGGGGTATCAACATCACCACTGGGTCGCTTGCTCTCACACAAGGGTCTCGACTGGATGCCAGTACAGATGGACAGGGAAATGCGGGCAGTGTGAGTATTAATGCTCAGGATACAGTCTCTTTGGATGGCATTGTATTCAATAACGTGGGACAGACTGGCGTTGGCAATACTGGGGGTATCAACATCACCACCGGGTCGCTTGCTCTCACACAAGGGTCTCAACTGCTTGCCAACACGAATGGACAGGGAAATGCTGGCAGTGTGAGTATCAATGCCCAGGATACAGTCTCTTTGGATGGTAGTGCTGTATTCAATAACGTGGCACAGACTGGCGTTGGCAATACTGGTGGTATCAACATCACCACCGGGTCTCTTGCTCTCACACAAGGGTCTCAATTGGTTGCCAACACGGATGGACAGGGAAATGCGGGCAATGTGAGTATTAATGCTCAGGATACAGTTTCATTTGATGACAGTGCTGCTGTATTCAATAGCGTGGGACAGACTGGCGTTGGCAATACTGGTGGTATCAACATCACTACCGGGTCGCTTGCTCTCACACAGGGGTCTCAACTGCTTACCAACACGGATGGACAGGGAAATGCGGGCAGTGTGAGTATTAATGCCCAGGATACAGTCTCTTTGGATGGTAGTGCTGTATTCAATAACGTGGCACAGACTGGCGTTGGCAATACTGGGGGTATCAACATCACCACCGGGTCGCTTGCTCTCACACAAGGGTCTCGACTGCTTGCCAACACGGATGGACAGGGAAATGCGGGCAGTGTGAGTATTAATGCCCAGGATACAGTCTCTTTGGATGGCATTGTATTCAATAACGTCGGACAGACTGGCGTTGGGAATACAGGCGGGATCAACATCACCACCGGGTCGCTTGCTCTCACACAAGGGTCTCAATTGGTTGCCAACACGGATGGACAGGGAAATGCGGGCAGTGTGAGTATTAATGCCCAGGATACAGTTTCATTTGATGGCAGTGGTGTATTCAATAACGTGGCACAGACTGGCGTTGGCAATACTGGTGGTATCAACATCACCACCGGGTCGCTTGCTCTCACACAGGGGTCTCAATTGGTTGCCAGTACAGATGGACAGGGAAATGCGGGCAGTGTGAATATTAATGCCCAGGATACAGTCTCTTTGGATGGCAGTGCTGCTGTATTCAATAACGTGGGACAGACTGGCGTTGGCAATACTGGTGGTATCAATATCACCACTGGGTCGCTTGCTCTCACACGGGGGTCTCGACTGCTTGTCGGTACGAATGGACAGGGAAATGCGGGTAGTGTGAGTATTAATGCCCAGGATACAGTCTCTTTGGATGGCAGTACTGTATTCAATAACGTGGGACAGACTGGCGTTGGGAATACAGGCGGGATCAACATCACCACCGGGTCGCTTGCTCTCACACAAGGGTCTCGACTGGATGCCAGTACAGATGGACAGGGAAATGCGGGCAGTGTGAGTATTAATGCTCAGGATACAGTTGTATTTGATGACAGTGGTGTATTCAATAGCGTGGCACAGACTGGCGTTGGCAATACTGGTGGTATCAACATCACCACTGGGTCGCTTGCTCTCACACGGGGGTCTCGACTGAATGCCGGCATGAATGGACAGGGAAATGCTGGCAGTGTGAGTATCAATGCCCAGGATACAGTCTCTTTGGATGGCAGTACTGTATTCAATAACGTGGCACAGACTGGCGTTGGCAATACTGGGGGTATCAACATCACCACCGGGTCGCTTGCTCTCACAGGGGGGGCTGCCCTGAATGCCGGCATGGATGGACAGGGAAATGCAGGCAGTGTGAGTATTAATGCCCAGGATACAGTCTCATTTGATGGCAGTGCTGTATTCAATAGCGTGGCACAGACTGGCGTTGGCAATACTGGGGGTATCAACATCACCACCGGGTCGCTTGCTCTCACACGGGGGTCTCAACTGCTTGCCAGCACTAATGGACAGGGAAATGCGGGCAGTGTGAGTATTAATGCCCAGAATACAGTTTTATTTGATGGCAGTGCTGTATTCAATAGCGTGGCACAGACTGGCTTTGGGAATACAGGCGGGATCAACATCACCACCGGGTCGCTTGCTCTCACACAGGGGTCTCAACTGCTTGCCAACACGAATGGACAGGGAAATGCGGGTAGTGTGAGTGTTAATGCCCAGGATACAGTTTTATTTGATGGCAGTACTGTATTCAATACCGTAGGACAGACTGGCGTTGGCAATACTGGGGGTATCAACATCACCACCGGGTCACTTGCTCTCACACGGGCGGGGCAACTGATTACCAGCACGAGTGGACAGGGAAATGCGAGCGACATCATCATTCATGCCCGCGATCAAGTTTCTATAGATGGTGAATCTTTAGATGGTGCAATTGGAAGTGCTATTTTCTCACGAGTGGAACCAAAGGGGATTGGTCGAGGTGGAAATTTGGTGATTACCACTGGCTCGCTGTTTTTAACCAATGGTGGCGCTGTGAATACTGCCACAGATGGACGGGGAAATGCTGGTAGTGTCACCATTCAGACGCAAGACTCCGTACAGATTCGTGGCAGAACCGCTATCAACTCCGTAATCCGAAGTGGGGTGTTTACCACAGCAACACAAGGATCGGTGGGAGATGGAGGAGATGTCACCATCACTACAGGATCACTCTCGGTTTCCGAGCAAGCACAAATCATCACGGATGTTCGATCGCAAGGCGATGCTGGCAATATCCAGATTCAGGCAAGTGGTACTGTTTCGTTTGATGGCGGAGATGCCATTAGTACCCTTTCATCAGGGGGAGTGGGCAAGGGAGGCAATATTGACATTACAGGGCGATCGCTCTCCCTTCTCAATAACGCTCAACTCTCAGCTTCTACCTCTGGTGATGGAGACGCAGGCAATATTACCGTCAGCGCCGAAACGGTGGGCGTGAGTAGTGGTGGGCAACTGCTTACCACTACCTCAAGTAACGGTCGCGCAGGCGACATCACGGTGAATACGCCTGACTTGCAACTCAGTGGCGCAACCAGTGGTTTATTTGCTGGCACCAACAGCATTGGAAATGCAGGCAATTTGACCGTTCAGCCACGCGGTAACGGACAAAGTGTGCGGGTAAACCTCCAGGATGGCGCACAGATTTCTGCCTCCACTTCCAACAGGGGGAAGGGAGGAGATTTGACCATTACTGCCCCAGAATCCATTACGTTGACCGGGAATGGTTCGGTGATTGCTGCTGGAAGCGGAAGCAGTGGAGCAGGCGGTAACTTAAATCTGCGAACAGGCACGCTGAATATTCAAGATCAAGCAGAAGTCACGGTCAGCAGTGGCGGAACGGGGAGCGCAGGGAACCTGTTTGTCGATGCCGATCGCATCTTTCTCAATAATCAAGGCCGCATTCGCGCTGACACGACGGGCGGTGGCGGGAATATTAATTTGCGATCGCCCTTCATCTTCTTACGCAACGGCAGTAACATCACCACCAATGCCACTGGAGCCAATATTCCCGGTGGCAACATTGGGATTGATGCCCGATTTCTCATTGCAGTGTTAAACGAAGATAGCAACATCAGCGCCAACTCTGAGGACTTTCGCGGCGGTAACGTTCGCATCAATGCTGTTGCCCTCTATGGCATTCGTCCCAGTCTGGTTTCCACCTCATTGAGCGACATCACAGCGACAGGTGCAACGTCTGCGTTGAGTGGCACGATCAATGTGATTACCGCAGGCATTGACCCCACTGCTGGATTACTGGAATTGCCCACTGACTTTGCAGACCCGTCAGGATTAATTGCTCAAGGATGTCCTGCCAACCAGGGTAACTCCTTCGTGATCACAGGTCGCGGGGGATTGCCACCCACACCAGAACAGCAATTAGACGATGATGCAGAGTGGAGCGATCGGCGCAGGCTGGTTGTGGATCAGCAGGTAGATAAAAGAGAACACACAGACACCCTCTTTGCGTCCTCCTCTCCCTACACCTCCATCATCGAAGCTACCGGAATCCAAGTAACTCCCACTGGAGAGGTGCTTCTCACTGCCAACTCCTCTAACGCAGTGATGCAGAATCGGTTAAATCGATCAGCTGTCTGTCCAGGAGGGTAAAGTAGTCATATCATGTCTGCCTAATTAGTTATAATTCCCGCATCTGTGCAAAAAGCGTAGAAGCTTCTTTCCCCCTGTCCCCTGTCCCCTTGCGGACTAAATAATATCAGTCGTCACAGGTCACGTATCCTTCTTGTGTGGGATATAGCGTAGGAAGGTGACCGAAAGAGAAGAACAGGGTCATCAGTCGGTGCAATCCCGTCTGCCATAATTAGCGGATCATAGTTGATATTATAACTGCCAGCCAGGTTCGATGGCATTGCTGATGTTAGTGTGAGAGTGCCAGCGTTCAGTTCTCGATGTTTCCCCGACCAGAGAAGCGTCGAATTGGTTTCAGGATCACCAGGTTCGCTGATCGTGACGATCATGTCCCAGTTGATTGGACTCAGGCGCGTGCGCTCTATTAGCGCCTGCTCCAGAAAATTGGGCGGCATCGATGACAACTGTGCATTTGAGAGATGTTTCTCGCCATCTTGGGGAACAAAACGGAATTTGACAATTGTTGTCTTGCCTGCATCATTGATGAACTTGAAGGCATGGATGCTGTAGTATGCACAGTTGGCATAGCTTGGTGGTGGATTGTTCTCCTGCAAGAATTGGGCTTGCAGCGCGTTGTCCGGGTGAGAAGCCTCGAACTGCTTGAACTTCGCCATGTCCGGTTTTCCGGTAGCAGGATCGATCGCCAGTGCGATGAACTTGTCCAGAAACGTTTGCGGTACAGCAGCAAAGAACATCGGTGTACTCAGCATCGTCATGTGATGTAAGCTGCCATCTGGTAGCCGGAATTCGAGCGCCAGACCGCGCGGACTTTTGTCAGCATCAGATACCATTGGGTCACCACCCGCTATAGAGAAGCGGGCGACAACATCGAATTGTTCTCCAGAGAACAGTGGCGATCGTGAGATTTCTTTGACTTTTGGATTACCGACAAACGTGCCCAAGGCACCCACCCCTTTTGTGTGATTTTTTCGTTGACCAGGGTGTGAGCCGTAGGCATCCTCAAGCGCATCCATAACCTCTTGCGCGGTAGCCTCGGTCTGCTTCTCGGAGGATTGGCGAACAGATTTAGCAACAGCGGCTGCGGTCGCCGATGCCACGACTGGTGCAACGAAACCTATAGCAGCAATTCGACTGGCTGATATCAGGAAGTTTCTCCTGCTATAAACCTTTCTATTTGACATTTGCTTCTCCATGAGTTGACACCTTAGTATTTCCAGGGGAGCGGCGATCGATAGGGATTCTCCCGCATATCCAGCACTTCCCAAGTCACAGGGTTGACCCGTCCAGTAACAGGGATGTTATAGCGTCGTTGTAAATCTTTGACCGCAGACTCTGTAATGACACCAAATACGCCATCGACAACGGCACCACTCGGATTTCCCAACCTGACTCCGGCAGCATTCAAGAACCCATTATCTGAGAGAATTTTCTGCAACAGTTGCACACTTCTGCCGCGATCGCCTTGTCTCAAAGTCGGTAGTGTGATGTCTGTGTAGGCAGTGGCGATCAGCATGGGAGAAGATGGGACTGTGGGAGTAGCGATCGCTGGACTCGTTTGCAGAAACCCAACGATCCCCATTGTTGCTGCAATAGATAGAGCAATTTTATTAAACATGGCAATAATTAAAGTGTTCTTTTTGTACTTTTTGTGCAATTGCACTAAATGGAACTTCTCGAAGCCGTATGATAAATCCTATTCAGTGAATCAAACCAGAACGGAGTGCGCGAATTGCTGCCTGGGTGCGATCGCTGACACAGAGTTTTCTCATAATATTGCGAACATGGGTCTTGACTGTACCTGTGGTGACATATAACTCTCCAGCAATTACGGGGTTACTGTGTCCATCAACAATCAATTGCAACACCTCCAACTCACGCTCAGTCAGCGCTTCAATATCAATAATCTCCTTGTATTCTGGTTCGAGCGCCCGGATTGCTATAGTTTCCGAGCAACCAGAAGTTACGGTTTGGGTGGGATTGATGCCATCTGCTGGAAAAGGATAAGTATGTTGAAGCAATCCAGCAACTTCTTGTGCAACAATAATCAGGGCATAATTGATAGGATAACCACCGGAAACATCAACTTGAGTTGAAACTTTTAGAGGCTCAAGATGATCTTTGAACAGAAACGGCAGCGATGTCATAGCACTGTCCTCATTAATGAAATATGAATTGATTACTGATTCAACAATTCGATGGAGGTCAACCGATTTTCCTCGAAAGGTGAGAGTGAGCAGTTTTCGCCCCCAATTGTTGGCTAATATGATTTTTGTTTAGCTCTAACTGCTGGAACAGGCGAGCCATTAGTTTTACCTCTTCTTCAATTACGCGAAGCAACAAGAGTTACCATGCATTACTCTATTTCCAGAAACGGGATTAAATCTCATCGAAAAGATAGCTGTGTTTACATAATTTCAATATAGGCAATCGACTTTCACCTGTCATCCACTCAGGGTTTACACTTCTTCTCAATAGAGCGATTGATGAATCAATCCATCTCACAATGGCAGCTTGACTCCAACTAAAGTTGACATTCACACTTGAACTAAAGTACAACCGCCAAACTGACAAGTAGCGCTAACTTACGAAGCTGAGGTGCTGTTGTTTGACAAAGAAAGGCAGAAGGCTCCAAGGAAAGAAATGCTATTGACCTCTCCCCGGTCTAAAGACGCGGGGATTCTAATTTGAATTTTGAATTTTGAATTGGAGCGTTCGCGTAGCGTCTCGTAGAGAAGCGACTTGACTAGATTGGTTCAAAAAAATTATTTTTAACCGCAGAGGCGCAGAGAACGCAGAGGGAAAAAGATGAAAATTTGGTTTTGTCAGCCAGGGATCTAGGACTTGTGTGTAGACTGCCTGCGGGAGAGTGAACGCAAGTTACGGGCAATTTCCACATTCAAAATAAGCTAACTTGCTTATTTTGCCTGGTATTTTACTGTAGAATTTGCGATAACAAGACGAAACAAGCTATAAAAATTTACTTCCATAACTACATCGCCTGATATCAGGATCGGCAGGAGTCGTACAAACGGATGAATGAGGAGTATCGGGATAGACGAATTGATCAAAGGCGGTGGGGATTACGGTATCTCTTCTTAGCAAGAGGATGGTTTCGCTGCCTTCAATTTGCGCTGATCGGACTGCTCATTTTTATGAGTTTGCATATTGGCATAGCGATCGCCGCAGATAAAACGAGTGATGATCTGAAGGTGGAGCAGACAAGACAATCGCCCCACATCACACTCCAAACTTCGCCAGCCCAGCTTGTGCAGCAGGCGGAAGACCATTATCAGGTAGGGCAACTAAGAGAGGCGATCGCCCTTTGGCAACAGGCTGTATACCGTTACAAAACAGCAGGCGATCGCCCGAATCAAGCACTCGTGTTGAGTTTTCTGGCCACTGCCTTTGAAGATTTGGGACAGTGGACACAGGCGAATCAGGCGATCAATCAAGCCATGTCGCTGGCAAGTACCCAAAACTCCAGTCTTGATCGCTTACAGGTTCTCGCTCAAGTACTCACCATTCAGGGGAGGCTGCAACTGGCTCAAGGTAAAGCCAGCGAAGCATTAGCAACCTGGCAACAAGCGGAGGCTGTCTATCGCCAAGCCCGTGATCCGATTGGCATCCTCGGTAGCCAGATTAATCAGGCAAGAGCTTTACAGTCACAGGGACTTTATCGCCGAGCCACAGCAGGGCTGTTGCAAGTAAAACAGTTGTTGCAAAGCCAACCAGACGGGCGTTTGAAGATGACGGGGCTGCGAAATCTGGGCAAAATGCTGCGGCTGGTGGGCAATCTGGATCAATCTGGTGTGGTCTTGCAGCAAAGCTTGGCGATCGCTCAGAACCTGCATGACAAAACGATTGCATCCGATATTAGCGGCATTCTCTTCAGTTTGGGCAACACAACTCGCGCCCAGGGAAAAACGGAGACTGCCCTGGATTATTATCAAAAAGCGATCGCCACAGCTCCTTCACTAACCGCGAAAACTCAGATCCAACTTGCCCAGTTAAATTTGTTGGTTAACAGCGATCGACAAACACAGACTCAGCTCCTATTTGCCCAAATTCAATCCCAGCTTGCCCAGTTACCGCCCGGTCGTCTAGCAGCGTATGCCCGAATTGATCTGGCTCGCAGCTTAGTCAAAATGGGGAAATGGGGAGATGGGGGAGGTTTACGCTCCCAATTGCTGAAAACTTCTGCCGAGGAACTGGCGATCGCGATTCAACACATTCGGGCTGCAGGTGATTCTCGTGCTGAATCCTATGCCCTTGGCACTTTGGGTAATTTGTATGAAACCACCCATCAATGGCAAGATGCTCAAACCCTGACCCAACAGGCGCTCAGTCTGGCTCAATCGCTGGATGCCTCCGAAATTGCCTATCAATGGCAGTGGCAACTAGGAAGAATTTTCTGTCAGGATACGCAGCCCTGCTCGGCGACTCTTAATTTGCAAAATGCCACAATCGCCTATGGTTCAGCAGTCAAAATGCTGCAATCGCTTCGCACTGACCTGGTTGCGGTTAACCAAGATGTGCAATTTTCATTCCGAGAAAGTGTCGAACCCGTTTATCGCCAATTTGTAGAATTGTTGTTGCAATCGGCAGGCGATGCACCCAGCCAGGAAAACCTGAAACAGGCACGGGAGACAATCGAAGCCCTCCAGTTAGCAGAACTTGACAACTTCTTCCGAGAAGCTTGTACCAATGCTCGTCCAGTAAAAATTGATCAAATTGATCTCCGCGCGGCAGTCATTTATCCCATCATTTTACCCAGTCAATTTGCGGTGATTTTGGCATTGCCCAATCAGCCATTGCGCTATTACAAAACATCTCAGCCGCAAGCGAATGTCGAAGACATTTTGACCCAGATGCGCCAATCGCTCAGACCGACTGCCTTTGTCGAAGATTGGTTGCCTGCGGCTCAACAGGTCTATGATTTGCTTTTGCGTCCGCTTGCGGCTGAACTGGCCAGCAGTGAGATCAAAACGCTTGTATTTGTGCCTGATGGATTGCTACGTAGTTTGCCAATGGCAGCTTTGCACGATGGTCAACAGTATTTAATTGAGAAATATAGTATTGTATTAACACCTGGTCTACAATTGCTCCAACCCCAACCGCTAGAGCGTCAACAGCTTCAGGGACTACTAGCAGGATTAACACAAGCACGGGAGGGCTTTGCGGCATTGCCCAATGTTGGGGTTGAGATTAATCAAATTCAGTCAGAAATTCCGGCACAAGTGCTGTTAGATCAATCGTTCACGGATCGATCGTTTAAACAGAAAGTTGAGTTCACACCTTCACCGCTCGTTCATTTGGCAACCCATGGTCAATTTAGCTCAAACGCTGATCAAACCTTCATCTTGACCTGGGATGGACGGATTAAAGTCAAAGAATTGGATCAACTGCTGCGCTCTAGAGAAGGAAGAATTAACCCAATCGAACTGCTGGTACTGAGTGCTTGTCAGACGGCAACCGGAGATAAACGAGCGGCTTTGGGGATGGCAGGAGTGGCAGTGCGATCAGGGGCACGCAGCACCCTTGCTTCCTTGTGGTCAGTTAGCGATCGCTCCACCGCCTCTTTGATGATTGCGTTTTACCGTGAGTTAGGCAAGCCCGGAGTCACCAAAGCTGAAGCCTTGCGTCGCGCCCAGGTCGCATTATTACGTCAAGACGATTATACTTCGCCCTACTACTGGGCACCGTTTGTGCTTTTAGGAAATTGGTTGTAAAAACGTTATGTCTGACCCCAAAACCCTGTTGTATCGTCTTCCCATTGGCATGGCTCTCACGTTAGAACTAGCGATCGCTCCCGGCATTGCTGCGCCAACATCATCCCCATCCCTCTTTGCGAGTCAGTCTACCATCCAACTCGCGCAAACTAGCCCACCACCGCCACCGAAGAATCCGGAGCGATCATCGCCAGGGGGACGGCGCGATCCATCTAACTGTCCTCAAGATGCGGCAGCAGCACCAACAGAACTCATACTGACTGCCCTTAGCCCAACGATGAAACCAGGCTTGACATTAGCAGAGCATCCCACGTTTCTTGTCTATGCGCCCAAAACCAGCGCCAAGAATGCAGAATTTAGTCTTCGTAATCGAGAAGGTCGCGGCGTTTATCGCACAACAGTGGCTTTGAGCAACACTCCCACCCTCATCAGCCTCACCCTGCCAGCCGAGACACCGCCTTTAACCGTGGGACAGCCTTATACCTGGTCATTTGCCATCATTTGCAATCCCAGCGATCGCTTGGACGATCGCTTTGTTACAGGCATGGTGCAACGCATTGAACTCGATTCCGCTCGTTTACGCCAAATTCAGCAAGCATCGCCCAAAGAACAGGTGGCGCTTTATCAAAAAGTAGATGCCTGGTATGATGCACTTACCGTTCTATATCAATTGAGACAGAAACAATTCAATGATCCAAGCATTAACACTGCTTGGCGTGAACTGTTGCAATCAGCAGGAATCAATACCATGATTGATAGCAACCCAGAGCAAGGAAGCCCGCGTTGAGAGATCGCGTTTATTCTATGTGGACGACTCTGAAACAGCAAATTTGGCGATGGCGTGGGGTCTTGATCACGGTTCCCAGTATTGGCGGAGGTTTGTTGCTTTTGCGCTTAACCGGAGCGCTCCAGTTTATGGAAGTAGTGGCGCTGGATCAGATGTTTCGCCTGCGTCCCCCAGAAAGAATTGATTCACGGATTGTTCTGGTGACGATCGATGAGTCCGATATCAAACAGCTGGGAAAATGGCCGATGTCGGATGCAGTGCTGGCTCAGATCATTTCATCGATCAAACAACAGCAACCCAGAGTCATCGGATTAGACATCTTTCGAGATTTACCTGTAGAACCCGGTCATCAAGCCTTAGCCAACGTCTTCACCACGACTCCTAACTTAATTGGCATTGAGAACGTCATTAAAGCAGCAGATGGTGATATTATTCCCGCCCCATCGCTGTTAAAACAGCGAGATCAAGTCAGTGCCAGTGATCTGCTGTTAGACACAGATGGTCGAGTACGTCGCAGCTTGTTGTATTTGAGAACTCAGGACGATCGCTCGATCTTTACTTTGGGCGCACGTCTGGCATTTTTTTACCTGGACAAACAAGGGATCTTCCGCCAACCCCTTGACCCTGATCAGATACAGTTTCGCCTGGGTCAGGCTGTGTTTACACCGTTGCAACCAAATGATGGCGGTTATGTGGGCATGGATGCAGGTGGGTATCAAATTCTATCCAACTTTCCCAAATTCCAGCCAGGATTTCGCACCATCTCGATCACAGAAGTCTTACAGGGACGGCTACCACGCGATTTGGTGCGTGACCACATCGTTTTGATCGGAGTCACCGCAGAAAGTTTGAAAGACAAGTTTTTTACTTCCTACACCACCGACTCTACTGCCGTACCTGCTGGGGTTGAGGTTCATGCACTGTTAGCCAGCCAACTGTTGAGCGCGGCGTTAGATGGGCGACCGCTCCTGCACACCTGGTCAGAGCCAATGGAGTCCCTGTGGATTGTTGTTTGGTCAACCATTGGAGCCGTCATCGGTTGGACAGCTTCATCACCTCCACAAACCATATTAAAAGTTGTACTGTTGGGCATCGCTCTTGGCGGTGGTGCTTACATTCTTTTTCTCATGGGTTGGTGGATCATCATCGTGCCGCCGTTGTTAGCGCTGGTGGGATCTGCCATCACTAGCAATGTCTACCTGCTATGGGAAAACCTGAAGGAGCACGCTTGGACTTTGGAACAAAAAGTTGAAGAGCGAACCTTAAACTTGGAGCAAGAAATTGTGGAACGAAAACAGGCTCAAGAGACGTTAAGCCAGCAGAAACAGCTTTTACAAACGATTGTGGATCATATCCCGGTGATGATTACACTTTACGACGCAACGGGGCATGTTGAGTTTGTCAATCGTCAGCTTGAGCAAATTCTAGGCTGGTCATCTGCCGATTTGCAGCAGATTGATCTCATCGCTGAATGTAGTTCTGATCCAGAACAGCGACAGCAGATTCTAGACCACATGTTAGTTGCCACTGGCACTTGGCTTGATCTAAAAATCAGGACAAAAGACGATCGCTTTGTCAATACCGCCTGGGCAAATGTTCAGCTTGATCATCGTTTATTTGTGGGGATTGGGCAGGACATCAGCGATCGCAAACGTGCCGAAGAAGCTTCCATTCTGGACGAGCGCAACCGGATGGCACGGGAAATACACGACACTCTCGCGCAGGCTTTTACGGGCATTCTGCTGCATATTGGAGCCGCAATGGAACTGATCATCAAAAAACCAGATAAAGCAGAAGCACACTTGGCAACTGTGGATGAATTAGCCCGGATGGGGTTGGCAGAAGCGCGGCGATCAGTGACGGCACTGCGACCCAAACTATTGGAAGAGGGCAACTTATTTAATGCTTTAAAACGCTTAACTAATCAAATGAAATTATCTACGCACACCCATCTCACCTGTGAAATCATCGGTACTGCCTATTCTTTACTACCCAATGTGGAGAATCATTTGTTACGGATTGGACAAGAAGCTTTAACCAATGCCATTAAATATGCTCACGCCACTCAAATTGACGTTGAATTAGTTTGCGAGGAGTCACAGTGTCTATTACGCATTAAAGACAATGGACAGGGATTCGACATTGACCAGGTCGCTGCCAGTAAAGGATTTGGGCTATTAGGTATGAGTGAACGGGTAGAGCAAATTGGAGGTGAGTTAGTCATCCAAACCAATCCAGGTCAAGGTACAGAAATTGTTGTCGTTGTGAATCGGGAGTAGAACCTCATGTCCCCCATACCCCACACCCCAATTCGGGTTCTGATCGTGGATGACCATGCCATTGTCCAGCAAGGATTAATTGCCATCATTAACGAAGAATCAGATATGGTGGTAGTTGGTCAGGCACAAAATGGAATTGAGGCGATCGCATTATTTCGCCAAGAGCAACCAGATATCACTTTTATGGACTTACGGATGCCCGAAATGGGAGGCGTTGAAGCAATTACAAGGCTTTGTGCTGAATTTAACACAGCACGCATCATTGTCTTAACCACTTACGATGGCGACGAAGATATTTATCAGGGCTTACGAGCTGGGGCAAAGGGCTACCTGCTCAAAGATTCTAAACCCAGCGAGCTGCGAACCGCGATTCGCACTGTTCATGGCGGTCAGCAATATATTCCACCTCCTGTTGGCGCTAAATTAGTGCAGCGCCTGAACAATCCAGAATTGACTGATCGCGAATTAAAAGTTCTGCAATTAGTTGCTCAAGGCATGAGTAATTTAGAAATTAGTGTTGCTTTGACGATCACTGAAAATACTGTCAAATCGAATATCAACCGCATTTTAAGTAAGTTGGGGGCAAAAGACCGCACCCAGGCAACCATTATTGCCTTGAAACGAGGGCTTACCAGATCATAAGCCTCTCCGTTTACGGAGATAAAAAATAAGAATTCGGACTTCTCCTAAAGGTGACAGCAACTCCTCTAAGAATTGCTTGGCGAACTGGTCGTGCGGTTTTATGGTCATATTTTAACAGCTAACCGTGTTATATTAACGTGAGTTCGATGGAACTAAAAAATGGCAGGAGGTAGTGCAGGTCAATCTTTTGGGTAAATATCAATCAAAGGTTTTTTAGGCAAATAGGTATAAGTAGCTAAACCAGCTTGGATGGATTAGCCGCAGGGATTGACATTTTAGAATTGAAGCGTTTAGAAGCAAGCGGAATTCCCACAAACTTGGCTTTAGAACTGATGGCGATTATGCCATTTTTAGAAACAAACACAGTTTTCCGAAATTGTTAACGCCCCAGTAGTAGTAACTATCAGAATACTCAAGTATAAATAACTTCTATAAATAACCAGGGGAATATAACCCCACAAAAGCCCGGTCACAACAACTGGGTTTTTTGGTGGAGGTACAGATAATACAGAGCGATCAATGTCTAAGACGGTCTGCGCCCACGCATCCAGCATGGGGGAAACTCTTACTGGCATTGAACCAATTGAAAAGCTAATCCACCAGGGAGGTACTGCCCCTCCTATTTCTGTGTTATCAGCACAGCGCCTCACTTTTCGGCATAAGAGTGGAAAGCGGAAGATGGAAGAATCGAACTCCTGGGTGTTACCCCACCCCGGTTTTCAAGACCGGTTGCCAACCATTTAGCGGCATCTTCCATATAAGGGGTATCTGAGGAGGCTTGAACTCCCTAATGACTGGTTCCACAAACCAGCGCCGCGACCGCTTTGGCTTCAGACACCATCAGTGGATACTGGTCGGATTTGAACCGACATCTTTCTGCTTGCAAGGCAGACGCTTTCCCAATTAAGCTACAGACCCATAAGCAGGAGAGGTAGGACTTGAACCTACATTGGTCGATTTAGAAGATCGATGCCTTATCCGTTAGGCGACACTCCCATAAATTGGTAGCCCCGACAGGGTTTGAAAGAGCGACTTCCTCTTTGTAAGAGAGGCACTCTCCCCACTGAGTTACAGGGCTAAGAGAGCGAGTGATGGGATTTGAACCCATGCGCTGAGTGTGGCGCACTCAGATGCTAGCCATTACATCACACCCGCATTTAAGAACCTTGAGGTTCAGAGCGATCGACGAGACTCGAACTCGTACCGTGAGTTTGGAAGACTCTGATGCTGCCGTTACACCACGATGCCTACGGCGGGCGAAGCCATCGCATTAGTCAAGCTGGTGACAGGAGTTGAACCCACAACCTACTGATTACAAGTCAGTTGCTCTGCCATGTTGAGCTACACCAGCAAAAGCAGACGGCGGGGACAGTCTGTATACTGGACGCGGGGGTGAGAGTTGCACTCACCGTTTGCAGCTTATGAGACTGCCGAGCCACTGTTGCTCTATCCCCGCATACCCCTGACAGGAATCGTAGCTTGCTTCCCGAAGGGTACCTGCAACAAACCCGGTTTAAGCGGGCTACGTCTGCCAATTGCGTCACAGGGGTTTGATTTGGTGGGCGCTACAGGGGTCGAACCTGTGTCAGCCTGATTAAAAGTCAGGAGCATAACCGTTCTGCCAAACGCCCAAGTTGGTACTCCCAACAGGATTTGAAAGAGCAAAAATTCCGTCCCTCAAACGGAAGCGTTTACCAATTTCGCCACGGGAGCATCAGTACCCTTGACAGGACTCGAAAGAGCAAAACACTCGGTCTAAACGAGCGACGGTTTCCAATTACGTCACAAGGGCAAATGATCGGAATGGTAGGATTTGAACCTACAACCTTCAGCTCCCAAAGCTGCCGCGCTACCAAGTTGCGCCACATCCCGTTGGTACACAAAAGCGGGAGTTGAACCCGTACATAGACTGTTTTTGAGACAGCCGCCTCTTCCAGTTGGGCTACAGGAGTATAATTTGTCTGCTCTATGAAAGCAGAACTGGGAAGGCAGGAATCGAACCCGCGAGATCCTGAGCCAAAATCAGGTGGCTTTGCCAACGTCGCCTACTTCCCATTAAAATTTGGCTGCCGAGGTTGGAGTTGAACCAACATCTCTATGATTCAGAGTCATAGCGACTTTCCCAGTCGTCCACTCGGCAATAAATGGCTGCCCCAGTAGGACTTGAACCTACAACCCCCGCGTTAACAGCGCGTCGCTCTGCCATTGAGCTATGGGGCAATGTGCCAGTCCCCCAGGTCGGAATCGAACCGACGACCTCTGATTTTTCAGACCAGCGCTCTCTACCAAAACTGAGCTACCAGGGGATAAGGCGAGAACAGAGAGACTTGAACTCTCAATCTTCAGTTTCGTAATCTGAGATGTTATCCAGTTACACCACGTTCTCATAAGGCGGAGAGAGAGGGAGTTGTTGGCGAAGCCTTCCCGAAGGGTACCCACAGTGAGATGATGAATCTCACAACTGTTTAGCAAACAGCTTGCCCTGCCAATAGCAATCTCTCCATGATGGGTCGAGTAGGATTTGAACCTACAACGCGATCGCGGCTGTTTTACAGACAGTTACCTACGCCAATAGGTGAGCCGACCCATAACTTTGGTAGTGCAGACGGGACTTGTTCGCGTTAGCGTTCTCGAAGAGTACCCGTTAATTACACGCTTGAAAGACGTGTCGCTCGGCCACTTCGCTTCTGCACCATCAACGCACAGACAAGGATTTGAACCCAGAACAACAGTTTTGGAGACTGTGGTGTTGCCATTACACCATCTGTGCATTTGGTAGCAGTGGCGAGAGTTGAACTCGCATATACCAAGTTATGAGCTTGGGGCTTTGCCGTTAAGCTACACTGCAATACTTGAAGTCCAGGGCGAGAGTTGTTCGCGTCAGCGTTCCCGAAGGGTACTCGCGGCTTCCTGTTCGACAGACAGGCACTCTTAACCAACTGAGTTACACCCCCACATTGAGTGGCAATTATTCAGTTTTCATGGTTCTGATAGTGTTCGCTTTGTGCCTTTTTGGGAGGCTTGATTGCTTCACTACATTTATACTACATAAATACTACAAAAGTGTCAAGGGCGTACTACAAACTTTTTTGAGAAATGAGAGGGCAAGGGTTGCTTAATAGCTGTATTGCCCTCTGTGACTAACGTTGAAGTAAATTACTCGTTCTCGCTTAGGCGTTGCATATTCCAAAACTGTTCAGCAAATGCTACTGCTGGATGAATTGGGGCTTTAGGCTTGGTTTTTAGTATCATTCCAGCTTCGTGAGGTAAGCGTAGACGCGAAGCGGCTTGTCGTCAGACATCGCTCTTAATTGAGTTACACCGTTCACACGCTGTTACAACGTTGTCCCAGGTATGCTGTCCACCTTTGGAACGGGGAATTACATGGTCAAGCGTTAAATGCTTGTTGCTGCCGCAGTATTGACAGGTGTGGTTATCTCGTCTCAAAACCTCACGACGGTTTACAGGCGGTACTTTCCAGTGGCGTTCGGGATTACCAACAGTTAAGCGGATGTGTTCGGGAACTTGTAGTACGACGCTGGGAGAACGTACTTCCCACTGCTTTGTAGTACCGAAACTCAAAGATTCTGCTTGACCTGTGACTAACAGTACTATTGCGCGTTTAATGTTGATGCGTGCTAGTGGTAGGTAGTTCTTGGAGAACACTACGACGGAATTTTGTAATATGTGTGGTTGCTGAAAAGGTGGTTGAGCTTCCATCAGTTAATTCACTCCTAAAAAAATAACCCCCGCCTCTGGTGAAAAGAAGCGGGGGTCAGGTAGTTGATACTTTTTGCCCTATGTGGGTGCTATGAGACATTTGCACCTCCCGCTTTGGATAATTTGATCTGGATTCAGCCATCTTTTACCGCCGGCAAACCGATATATTCCCTCAATTGCAAACAGCGCGAATATTCTGCCTAAACCCTTGGGTTGGCAATGCATCGCGCTACTAATTGTTGAGGAAAATCTGCTGCTCATGGAAGATTTGTAGTATTTGTAATTCAGATTAATTTCAATAATACAGTTGTAGTATGTTTTTGTCTACTGTGTGGTTCTGGTGGAAAGGCTAACGAGCAGTCTGCTTCTGTTAACGAGTGATGTTTTACGACAAGCCCCTACCCTCATCCATGCACAGCAAAAAACCCCAGCGAAACTAACCGGGGTTGATAGGAGAAGTCCGAATGACGATGAGATACAGCGATACCGAAATCTAAAAATCTTAGTTAACGCTTAAGGCTACCAAAACTAGAGTAGTGACAATTAAAGTAGCGAACACACCCTGTACAACGTATTTGCGTTGTTCCCAAATTGCGGGGTACTCAGCATAGTACATCTGGGGTTCAGTTGCGTAGTTATTGAGAACGCCGTCTTCGTTAATGGTGGTATACATAATCTTTTCCTGTATTTGTTACTTTATGTAAACTACTTTAACAATATTGTTACAAAGTGTCAATATAACTTGACAAAAAATAGTAGATGACTGTAATCAGAACTGCTTATCTGGGGAATTTTCTTAGAGGATAGTAATTGAGCGAAGTACTGGAGGCGATGAAGCTCGTTCCACCGTAGGCGATCGCTTGCGTCATAGATATTCTTAGAGAAAATGGTGCAAAGATGCGATAGCAGGATGTGTAGTGGTATGTACGATCGCTTTCTTCAGACATCGGCGGCGGCGGCGGCCAGCGTAGGTGTGTCTGCGCTCCGTACTTCTGCTGCTGGTGTTGACGAGTATGTTGAGGCGATAGTAATTGGTAGTGGTTTTGGCGGTGCAGTTGCATCATTGCGCCTTGGTCAGGCTGGAATTGAAACAGTTGTATTGGAACGGGGACGACGATGGCAAATTACTGATGCAGGCAATACCTTCTCTACAACAGATAACCCAGATAGTCGTGCTGCGTGGCTGAGTTCCACTACGGTTTTACCCCCACCAGTTCCAGAAATCCCCATTGATGTATTTACTGGCGTTCTTGATATTAAGAGAGGTAATGGTATCAATGTATATCGAGGCGCAGGTGTTGGGGGTGGTTCGCTTGTTTACGGTGCTATCACTTATCAACCGACAGAAGAACTATTCTATAAACTGTGCGTTCGCTGATTTTGAAGCAGTAAAAGGAATTAATGGCTTTATCGTTGATGGTTCGCTTATTCCCGGTTCAACAGCCTGCTCTAATCCCTCACTTACTATTGCAGCTTTGGCAGAACGCAGTCTGGATCACTTTCTCAACCGGATTCCTAGACATAGAAAAATATAACCTGGCGATCGCAAAAATTCTAGAAATTAATCAGGCGATGTCGTAGACAAGATAGGTAAAACACTCAAGAGAAGTCACCTTGCGGTTGGTGATTGCACTCTTGGATTTTTGGCATACTACCAGTTATACACCCTGCTTTTTCTTCTAAGAAATTTTATGGTAGTAATTTACACAAATCGCTTTCATCTCTAAAATAAGAAGCGATCGGTCTAACGAACGATAAATTACACTTTTTATGAAGCATCAGATTTGCGACTTGGAAGCAACTCCAGAATGGCTCACCCTTGAATCGATTGATTATATTGTCGAGTGTTTGGAGGCTTGCAAATCGCCGGAGATGCTGGCTGATTTACGGGCAATTTTCCCAAGGGCTGCGCTACGCTCGGCAAGCATCAAAGTCAGTAAGGCGCAACGTCAAAGGATTGTTAATTGGTTGCAGGTGTTGAACCAAGAGGAAAAAGCTGCATAAGTTTTTCAAAAGAGGAAAAGCGATCGCTTATTGCTTACCTTTTCTCATTTCCTGCCAAGAAAAAGCCTCAAGGGGTCGCCCATCATACCAAAGGTTGCTGAGTGGGGAATAGAGGCAAAGATTCTCTTAGTGAGTGAAACGAATCCTTTTGAAATAGTTCATTTATATTAGCTTTGAGTGCTGCGATTGCCTCTTCTAAAGTTTCACTTGGGTCTGTATCTACTAAGTGAGCGTCCCCCACATCAGCACTTGACCAGAGATAGCTGTGCATTCCTATAGTTAAACATCCTTGCCATTTATCCTTATGATTCTCATCACTTCCGTTATCGCGGTAAGTGAGAGGCTTCTTGCTGTTTAACGTAACGCGAAAGTCCCCACCTTCAGCGTAGCAAGGTGGGTGGGAAAATGCTGGCCAGTTGCCTTTAGCTCTGATGGGCAAATGCTGGCCAGTGGCAGTAATGATGAAACAATTAAGCTGTGGGATGTGCAGACGGGGGAATGTTTGAAAACATTGAGGAGCGATCGCCCCTACGAAGGTATGAACATTACGGGTGTGACGGGTATTACAGACGCACAGAAGGCAACGTTGCGGTCATTAGGAGCTGTTGAGAGTTAAATTACAACACAACTTACAGTTTATTAAAATGCTAATAAGGTTTTGAATGGTTAAATGGTAAAAGCGATGATTGCACAAGTTGACGAAAGTAAATATTATACTTCTGAGGAATATTTAGAACTAGAGGTTAATTCCCAGGAACGTCATGAATATATCGATGGTGAAATTATCGTTATGACTGGTGGTACACCAAATCACAATAAAATTGCTCTGAATTTGAGTGCGGCTTTAAATTTCGCAATGAAGCGTCAACCCTATCAAGTATTTGTCACTGATCAAAGGTTGTGGATACCTGCCAAGGGGATTTATACTTATCCTGATGTGATGGTTGTTGATGGTGAACCCCAATTACAAACAGGACGAAAAGACACTATTACTAATCCTTTGATAATTGCTGAGGTGTTGTCAAACTCCACAAAAAGTTACGATAAAGATGATAAATTTGCGGCTTATCGTACTCTGGCAAATTTTCAAGAATATATTTTAATTGACCAATATAAAATGCATATAGAGCAATATTTTAAGACAGATAACAAGCGGTGGATTTTCGTCGAATATGATGATTTAGATGAAACAATTTCTTTAAACTCTATTACTTTTACAATGGCGATCGCTGATATTTACGATAAAGTTAATTTTGCACAAGAAACTTAATCCCAGCAAAAATGTTTCAAGTCTTAACATCTGGTGCGTTAACCTTACCCTCCGGGAACGCTTTTAGTGAACAAGGCGGGAAACCCGTTTCTACTGTTGGAAATGCTCAATCCTGAATCAACAGAGTCTAAAAGGAAACAACACCACGCTCGTAAGAGCAAACGTGGTGTGCCGGGTAACTTGGAAATTCAGTTGGATCTGTTTTTTCCCAGATCACAACAATGGCAAAATAGTGCCTCGTTGTGAATCTCTTCACCGACCTTCGGTTGAGGGAACTGTTGCCTTTATTCAGTCACTTTATTAGCGGCGCGATGAGCGCGTGCTTCGGCGGAAGCCATGACTTCGGCAAAATTTTCTAATACTTCTCCAGGGAAGTTTTCTAAGGCTCTGGTAGAGATAGCCACTCGACCTTTGCCTTCATCTAAGTCAATAATGACGGCTTTAACTTCTTGACCGATTTGAAAGACTTTTTCTAGAGACTCAATGAATTTTTGACTGACTTGCTTGATGTGTAATAAAGCACTGAGTCCATCTAAATCAACAAACACACCAAACGGTTTAATGCCAGTGATTTTACCTTCTACTAACTGACCAATTTCTAACTGACTAAAGTTGCTAGAACGAGCGACTACACGCTGAGAAAGGATAAGTTTTTTGTTATTCCGGTCTACTTCCAAAAACCCAACAGTCAGGGTTTTACCTTTGAGTGCTTCTAAATTATCGCGCTCTGTCAGGTGCGATCGCGGAATAAATCCCCGTAAGGTTTGAAAATCGACAGTCACACCACCTTTATTCACACCCGTGACTTTGACATCGACAGTCTGGGCATTTTCCTGCATTTGTGCTAGTTTCTCCCAGATATGCTGAATTTCTAACTGCCGTCGAGAAAGAGTAACTTGACCTTCTGCATCCTGCTCACGGATAATCAAAAACTCTAGTTCTTCCTGCAACGGCAGTACCTCCGCTAAATCGGTTACTGCTCTCAAAGAAGCCTCATCACGGGGAATGTACGCTGACGACTTGCCACCAATATCAACATAAGCTCCATCGGGGTCAAGTTGAAACACCTTGCCGGAAACAACTTGTCCTTTCTGAAACTGGTAGTCGTGATTTTCTAGTGCTTTGGCGAAATCGTCCATTGTAAAAGACGAGTTAGCTTTTTGAGAAAGTTTCGATTCGGAGTTCATGACAATTGAAATTGAATTATTGTTATTTGATTGGATACCAATGGATCTTTTAATTCGTAATTCGTAATTCGTAATTCGTAATTCGTAATTCTCGCCAAAGGTGAGAAGCAAGCTACGTAATTCTGAAGATT
Organism: Nostoc sp. TCL26-01; assembly: GCF_013393945.1. Taxonomy (NCBI): domain Bacteria; kingdom Bacillati; phylum Cyanobacteriota; class Cyanophyceae; order Nostocales; family Nostocaceae; genus Nostoc; species Nostoc sp. TCL26-01. Next base: position 3,017,546 of record NZ_CP040297.1, on the reverse strand, counting down.
GTACTTGTGATGATGAATTACAGACTAAAAATTCAGAATTATTTATTAACGTCCAATTGGTACTAGTGTGGGGATTAAGAGTCTGTAACTTTATATAAGCAGGTAGACTAGCTCCTACTTACGCTGCCAGAACAGTCCCAAACAGTTGTTTTACTTGTTCCCAAGCATCAGCTGCCGCTTGAGGATGATAACTGGCACGACGGTCACAGAAAAATCCGTGGTCAGCTCCATCGTAGCGGAACACACGATGAGAAATGTTGTATTTTTCTAACTCTGTTGTGATCGCCTGGACGTGTTCTGGGGGAATACTGCCATCTTCCGTACCAAAAAAGGTATAGATTGTGCCTTTAATTTCTGGGGTGCGGTTAATTGTAGGAGTTTCACCGCCTGGTGTGCGAGTGGGAATTCCTGCACCGTAGAAGGAAGCTGTAGCTTGGATATCTGGTAAAGTGGCAGCAAGATAGGCTACATGACCACCAAAACAGAAGCCGATACAGCCAAAGCCTTCTTTTTTGACTTGGGGTAAGGTTTTGAGGTAGTCTATTGCTGATTGAATATCACTTAATAACTCTGGTGCTGTGGTTTGCTCCCAAGCATATTTTTTGCCAACTTCTACGTCTGCTAGAGTGTATCCTGTTTCAAAACCAGGAGCAAGGCGATCAAATACAGCTGGAGCGATCGCCACATATCCTAACTTGGCAATCCGCGCTGTCACATCTCGAATATGCTCATTTACACCAAAAATCTCTTGGATTACCACAACTCCAGGGTAAGTGCCAGGTGCTTGTGGTTGTGCTAGATAAGCTGATATCTGCACATTACCTGATTGGAGTTGAACTATGTTTGTGTCCACTGCTAGCTCAGTCATCATAATTTTTACCCGTGTTGTCTGGTGAAGACCTGTGATTTTTTGATATAACTATGTCAGTATGTTTAAGCTATTCCCAAAAAATTATCAACTACCAGAGGTGAAGAGGCTCAAAGCTAAAAACTAGAAGCTAGTGTTTTTTATAGGTTAAAGCTCCGCCAATATTAACACTACTCAGCAGTTAGCGAGAAGTTGCAAGGAGAGTTTCCCTCCGGGCAAACTTCTCCCAAGGGGAGACGCGAAGCGCGAACGGTGACTCACCACTATTTTGCATTGCTTATCAGGAGGTTGGGTGATGATTCAATTCCGTATTCAGCCAGACAGTGAGATTCCCGCATCAACCCAACTATTTAATCAAATTCGGTTTGCGATCGCATCTCGACAATATCCACCTGCATACAAATTGCCCAGCACCCGCGCATTGGCGATGCAAACGGGGTTACACCGCAACACGATTAGCAAAGTCTATCGTCAACTAGAGGAAGATGGTTTTGTTGAAAGTCTAGCAGGTTCGGGTATTTACGTCCGCGCTCAAGGTCACGAGGGTGGTAGCAGGCTACAATCGCCCATTCTCAAGCAACATCCAGAAGCATCAAAAGTCTTACAGCAAGCCCTTGATGAATTAATTACACAAGGATGTTCACTCAACCAAGCACGGGAAATATTCTTAGCAGAGATTGACTGGCGCTTGCGATGTAGTGCGCGGGTATTGGTAGCCGCACCAGCACAAGATATGGGTGTAGGGGAGTTAATGGCTTATGAACTAGAAGAAGAATTAAAAATCCCTGTGCAAATAGTTGCCATTGATGAATTAACGACAGTGTTAGAGAAAACTACCTCAGCTACCGTGGTGACTAGTCGGTATTTTATTCATGATGTGGAGGCGATCGCTGCACCAAGAGGTATACGTGTCATTCCTCTGGATATTTACGACTACAATAAGGAAATCAACCTGCTGAAAAACTTACCCAAAGATAACTGTGTAGGCATAGTCAGTCTCAGTTCAGGCATTGGTCATCAAGCAGAAGTTATTCTCCACGGACTTAGAGGTGATGACTTATTAATCATGACTACCCAACCAAAGGATACTTATAAATTGCAAGCAATAGTGAAGCGGGCTGAGGTAATTATTTGTGATCAAGCTTGTTTTACCACCGTGCAAGCAGCAGTACAACTTGCCTCGGAAGATATTATTCGTCCACCCAAATTAATCAAGGTGGAAAATTACATCGGTACAAATTCCATTAACTTATTAAAGAGAGAACTAGGCTTGGGTTAAGGAACTTACTGGAATTTCTATAGAAATCCAATAGGCAATAGTCAATGGTCAATGGTCATTAGTCAATGGTCATTAGTCAATAGTCAATGGTCATTAGTCAATGGTCAATAGTCATTAGCAATTCTTACTCCCTCACTCCCTCACTCCCTCACTCCCTCCCTCTTTACTCAGCACTCAGCACTCAGCACTCCCTCACTACTCAATCAAAAACTGTAACCCTAACAATAGAGCTGCAATAGTTCCTACTACCAAAATTTCCCCTTGGGTAATTTTCTCTAACACTGACTCCACAGGAATCAAAATTACTTCAATTTCTTCTGTAATATCTAAATTTTGTTCTCCGAGCTTGACAACATTCTCAGCTAAAAATAAATGAATTTGATTAGTATCCTTACTAGGATTATCATATAATGTGGCAATTTTCGTCAGGTTTTCCGCTACATAACCTGTTTCTTCTCGCAGTTCTCTGATTCCTGCATCTGCCGCACTTTCTGTATTTGAGTCAAATCTGCCGGCGGGAAGTTCCATGAGAATTTTTTCGATGCCATGTCGATATTGGCGGACAAAAACAACTTCTCGACTAGCAGTAATTGGCAAGACTAAGACAATATCTGGTCTAATATTCACAAAATAGTCATCGATAATCTGACCACTAGGTAGTTGAATCTCATCTTGCCTGACTTGACACCATTGATGATTTAAAACCATATTTGATTTTAAAATTTGCCATTTTTGTAATTTACTCATAGATTCATTTATTTACGAACTGTTATGTAATATTTTAGCTACTTAATCTGAATGTAAAAAAGTATAACAGATACCTCAAATCAGCTAGAATTTACAACTACACTATTTTTGCTCTAGCTAAAAATTGAGCAGGGTTATGCAAGTAGCAGTCAGTTTGTTTACAGTCAATAAAAGATTTCCCTTAACTATTAGTCGTGGTACTACGGCAAAGACCACGAATATCTGGGTGAAAATTTTACATGATGATATTGAGGGATGGGGGGAAGCATCACCATTTGGTGTAGGTAATCATGGACAATCAACTGATATCATCAAAGACTACTTGCAAAAACTGGTGTCAATCTTACAACCATTTAGCCCTCTACAGCGTCAAGAAATTGAGCAAGTATTCACACAATATCAGATTCCCTCAGCAGTCAGGGCAGCTTTGGATATGGCCATGCACGACTGGCTAGGTAAGCGTGTGGGTTTACCTATGTGGCAAATTTGGGGACTCGATCGCCAGCTGATTGTCCCCACTTCCGTCACAATTGGGATTGGGACACCAGCAGCAGCCAGAGCTAGAGCCAGAGACTGGTTAGAATTTACCGATGTGCGTCTGTTTAAAGTCAAATTAGGTAGTCCAGATGGTATAGAAGCAGACAAGCAAATGCTGTTAGCTCTCCAGCAAGAAGCCCCAAACCAAGAATTTTTTGTGGATGCGAACGGCGGTTGGAGTTTAGCAGATGCTCTAGAAATGTGTAATTGGCTCGCTGATTTGGGAATAAAATATGTCGAACAGCCACTCGTGCGAGGGCAAGAACAAGATTTAGGAGAACTCAAAAATAAATCACCCCTGCCAATTTTTGTGGATGAAAGTTGCTTTCATAGTGCGGATATTCCCCGTTTGGCTGACTATGTAGATGGCATCAATATTAAGTTGATGAAATCAGGAGGCTTATCTGAAGCCATGCGGATGGTACATACAGCGCGGGCTTGTGGGTTACAAGTAATGTTTGGCTGCTATTCTGACAGTACACTATCTAACAGTGCGGCTGCACAACTAGCACCATTAGCTGATTATTTAGATTTAGACTCTCACCTGAATTTAATTGATGATCCTTTTACAGGAGCATTACTACAACAAGGGCGAGTGTTACCAAACGATTTACCAGGCTTGGGAGTAAAATATAGTGCGTCTGCCGCTTAATCAACGAATAGCAATTTTGTTACATGAAGGAACTGTTGGCACTGTAGGCAAAACAGGGCTAGCACTTTTACGCTACAGTGAAGCCCCCATCGTCGCCGTGATAGACCGTGACTGTGCTGGCAAATCTTTACGAGAAATAACTGGGATCAAGCGTGATGTGCCAATTGTAGATTCGGTAGTTGCCGCAATGGACTACCAGCCGGAAGTTTTAGTAATTGGTATTGCGCCTAAAGGTGGTGGAGTACCAGATGATTACTGGATGGAATTCAAAACAGCTTTAGACGCGGGAATGTCTTTGGTCAATGGCTTGCACACACCCCTAGCCAATATTCCAGACTTAAACGCACTGCTAAAACCAGGACAATTAATTTGGGATGTCCGCAAAGAACCAGCTAATCTAGATGTGGCTAGTGGTGCAGCCCGGACTTTACCCTGTCGGCGGGTGTTGACGGTGGGAACAGACATGGCCATTGGTAAGATGTCCACCAGTCTAGAACTACATTGGGCAGCAAAACTGCGGGGTTGGCGTTCTAAGTTTTTGGCTACTGGTCAAACTGGTGTCATGCTGGAAGGTGATGGTGTAGCTTTAGATGCTGTACGGGTTGATTTTGCGGCTGGGGCTGTTGAACAGATAGTCATGCGCTACGGGAAAAATTACGACATTCTCCATATAGAAGGGCAGGGTTCTTTGTTGCATCCTGGTTCCACTGCTACCCTACCTTTAATTCGTGGTTCCCAGCCTACCCAATTGGTCTTAGTACATCGGGCTGGACAAACTCATAATAAGAATAACCCTCATGTGCCAATTCCACCATTACCAGAAGTTATTCGCCTGTATGAGACTGTAGCTAGTGCAGGGGGAGCTTTTGGTCGTGTGCCGGTGGTGGGTATAGCGTTGAATACTGCCCATTTAGATGAGTATGAAGCAAAAGAGGCGATCGCTCAAACTACAGCCGAAACTGGACTACCATGTACTGATGTAGTCCGTTTTGGGGCTAATGTGTTACTGGAAGCAGTCATGCAGAGTTAAGTCAATGGTCAATAGTCAATGGTCAATAGTCATTAGTCAATAGTCATTGGTCAGTACTCTCCGACTTCCGACTTCCACTCAGCACTCCCTCACTCCCTCACTCCCTCACTCCCTCACTCCCTCACTCACCACTCACGACAATTAGTTATGAAGTGTGTGGAATGATGAGGAATAAACAGTTGCCATAGATGAAACTCTATTCATCGAACTAGCAACAGTAGGATGAAGATTATTGGCAGATGTAGTTGTTGGTGTATTGGAGACTTGCTTATTCTCTTTCATTAATCGGCTATACGTTCGTTGAGGAATAAAGTGCAGTGGGTTATGTCCGACAAAACGTAAAATCAGCACACAAGCCCAAGAATATCTGCCATCAGTAATAGCTTCAATCACCTGATTTAATTGTTCAGATGTGAGAGTATTTTGCACAGATTTTTGTGAAGACATATGATAATTCATGATTTACCCTGATGTAGATGACAAAGGAAAATTTGAGCTATTTATCTTCTCTTATGGGAAACTGCAATGCCCAACCTACAGATACTTAGACTGGAAATTATTATTGGCTAGGAAAAATTTATCAACATAGAATTTACGCATTGTCACTAAGTTTTCTGTTTTTTTGTCAACCCTCAGAACCCAGATTTCTCACGAAATTTATCAAACCGAAGTCCAGAAGCTGTAGGGGCGGGTTTACAAATATGCTTCAATCATTCACGAATATCTCGTGAACCCGCCCCTACCGTTTTGTAATAAATGGAGGAGAAGGGTTTTTTGATTCAGTGCATAAGTACTAAAACAGAAAATCATTAATAGAAAATTGATGTAGAATACCCGGTTTTGATGATTTATAGCTTTCTCTTAAATTGAGAAACCTATTTGTTAAACACTAGATTCCATACAAAACAGTTACCTAAAATACAGAATACTAGTTCTCAGCACCTAATTTAGCCAATTTGGCATTTTTTTATAAAGTAGTGGTGTGACAAGAGGAAAGTTGTGCTTTCAGATGAGTTGGATTTGCGGAATTTGGGAAAAAAATTGATGTACCTCAGAAGGTTGAATTAAACTGCAAATCTAAAGAAAAAGTTAAGCATATATACTCATGTAACTTTAGAGGGAAGTTAAGGAAACTTAACATCTGTATAAATAAAAATCAACAGGTTTCTTTTACATGATGTGAAAAATTAAGTTTAACAATCTTGTCTCTCATGCACAGCAAATTCTTTATGTCACAAGTAGAAAAAGAGAAAATATTTCACACACAGCTGGTCAAATACGGTGTGAAATACGAACAAGCTGCAAGAGTGGCGAAAATCATCGCATCTGGGAAATCAGAGGAACTCTTGACACCAGAGGAGAAACAACTTGTCAAAGAAGCTTGTCAGCAGTGGCTAACAGGACATAGGCGGTTTCGGCAAATCAGTTCTCTCAACAAATCTATCCAAGGATAGATGTTAATTTTTAAAATTTTACAAGCAAGGTTTTGAAGCTCCGTCTTTGAAGAAAAACGTTTTGGACGGGGTTTAATTATTTCCTTTCCATGCAGCGACTAAAATCCGCATGACTGGCTCTAAATCTTCAGGAACCCGATAGCTGTTAATCCCCTGTTCAAAATGTTTTTTGTGGCGATTTAGTCTGCCGAATTGCCAAATTGTGCCAGTAGAAACAACGCCGATAAAAATCGGTTGTTGCTCAACTGTAGTTGTGCCTGACCACTGATCCAATGCTACTAATTCAGCCACTAACTGAGTAAACCCCCGCGTCAAATCCTCGTATTTCGCTTCTATCACTAATAATTGATTGAGAGAATTTACTCGCAATAAATAATCTAAGCTGCCCTGAAGCCAATTAGAAACCTTTAAACTATATTCAATACGTAATTCTGCTTGTGTGTAATGAATCAACTCGGCAACTACCCGCGAAATGAGGATTTCTCGTCTGGCGAGTTCGCTAGTCAATGGTACAAATGGTAGTATTTCCTGGAGGCGATCGCTTAATTCTGTCAAGCGGTCAAGTTCACCAGGGAATAAGGGTAAGTTGAGGATTTTGCGCGTTAAACTGTAGCCAAATTCTTGAGCGAGTTCGCTAGCTTCAATGCCAAGCTCAAAGTATTGCTTGAAAGTATAACTTTGATTGGGATCAAGAATTGACATAGTTAAAGCTGCACATGACATTTTTCTTATATCACGAATAGATGATACGATTTCGGGAATTACGAATTACGAATTACTACTTTTAGCTATTGAGAAATATGCCTTCTGGTACTAGGAAATTATCTAGTGAACCGACCATGATGCTATCGGTGTATACAAAAACCTTGTGTCATTTTAACGGGAGGGTACGGCGTGAGAATTGGCGCTCACTACTTGGGTAATGGAGAGTGTACATTTACGGTTTGGTCTCCAACATTAAACAGTGTTGCGGTGCAAATTCTGACACCAGGGCAGCAAGTAATTCCCTTGAAGCCGCAAGCAGAGGGATACTGGCAGGTAAAAGTCAATGATGTCTATCCGGGTACGCTGTATCGGTATGTTTTAGATGACAAAGCAGCCTTTGCTGATCCGGCTTCCCAATATCAGCCAGCAGGGGTACATGGGGCTTCTCAAGTTGTCGATCATCAATTTGAGTGGACAGATACAGCATGGGCTGGTATTCCTTTAGAATCGATGATTTTTTATGAACTCCATGTTGGTACATTTACCCCTGAAGGAACTTTCACGGCGATAATTCCCCGTTTGGCAGAACTCAGAGAATTGGGGATTAATGCCATTGAAATTATGCCGATCGCCCAATTTCCTGGTGACACCCATATCGAACCTGCTCTGGCTTACCGCAACTGGGGTTATGATGGGGTTTATCCTTATGCTGTGCAGAATTCCTATGGTAGCCCGGCTGATTTAAAACAGTTGGTCAATGCTTGTCATCAACATGGGATTGCTGTGGTGCTAGATGTGGTTTATAACCATTTTGGCCCGGAAGGTAATTATATGGGGCAGTTTGCGCCCTATTTTACCAAAACCTATAAGACTCCTTGGGGCAATGCGATGAATTTTGATGATGCCCATAGTCAAGGTGTCCGCAATTATTTTATTGAAAATGCGCTGTATTGGTTGCGAGAGTTTCACATTGATGCTTTGCGGTTGGATGCGATTCAAGCCATTTATGATTTAGGGGCGAAGCATTTCTTATGGGAATTGGCGGAAGCTGTACATGGCTTTTGTCAAGGAGAGACTTGGAAACGTCACTTAATTGCTGAAAGTGACTTGAATAATCCCCAAATCATTCGTCCACCAGAATTGGGTGGATACGGACTAGATGCCCAGTGGAGTGATGATTTTCACCACGCATTACACGTACTTTTAACAGGCGATCGCCAAGGTTATTATGAAGACTTTGGTAAGTGTGCAGATTTAGCTAAGGCTTATACAAATACTTTTGTCTATGATTGGCAGTATACCCCGCACCGCCGAAGATTTCATGGCATATCTTGCAGCGATCGCCCTTTGTCGCAGTTTTTGGTATGTATCCAAAATCACGACCAAATCGGTAATCAGATGAAGGGAGAACGATTAAGCGATCGCATCTCGTTTGCGGGGTTGAAGTTGGCGGCTGGTGCTGTGCTGCTTTCGCCTTATTTACCTTTGTTATTTATGGGTGAAGAATACGGGGAAACTGCACCTTTTATGTATTTTGTGAGTCACTCTGATCCAGATTTGATTCAAGCTGTGCGTGCTGGTAGAAGAGAGGAGTTTGAGGCATTTCACTATGCGGAAAATCCACCAGATCCAGAGTCAGCAGAGACTTTTTTAAGTTGTAAACTCAATTGGGAATTACGTTATCAAGGTGAGCATCAAATTTTATGGAATTGGTATCGTCAGTTAATTAGTTTACGTCAGACTCATCCGGTGTTGAAGAATTATGATCGTGATTCTATTGCAGCTACTAGTGATGAGGAAAAGAAATTAGTGATCGTGCGGCGTTGGTGTGAATCTAGTGAGTTGGTTTTGCTGATGAATTTTAATTCTTCTCCAGTGACTTTGGTGATGTCTCAGCAGGGGAAGAAAATATTGGATTCGGCGGATGTTGTATGGGGGGGGAGTGGTTCTCAAGTACCTGAGTTTTTGTCTGGAGGGGAGGAGTTGAGGTTGGAGGCTAGTAGTTTGGTTTTGTTTGAGGTTGGAGAGTTTGATTTTTAAACGCGGAGGTAGACGCTTTGCGGCTTGCCGAAGGCTACGCGGAGGTTAGCGCGGAGGAACGCGGAGTGTTTCTTGGTTGGGAATTAAGGGGATTTTTTACTTTTTTGATTAAAGATGATTATGCGGATACCTAAAGCTACTTATCGGATTCAATTTACACCTCAGTTTGGGTTTGAGGATGCTGGAGCGATCGCACTTTATTTGGCGGAGTTAGGGGTTTCGGATTTGTATGCTTCGCCAATTTTTAAGGCACGTACTGGCAGTACACATGGTTATGATGTGGTGGATGCGACGCAGTTAAATCCTGAATTGGGAACTGATGAGGCGTTTGCAGGGTTGGTGGCTGAGTTGCAGTCTCTGGGTTTGGGGTGGTTACAAGATATTGTGCCTAACCATATGGCTTATAGCAGTGAAAATCCCTATTTGATGGATGTGTTGGAACATGGTGCTGATTCTAGCTATACTGACTATTTTGATATTTGCTGGAATTCACCGTTTGGTAATAGTCAAGAGCGTATTCTTGCCCCACTTTTAGGCGATTTTTATGGTGTGTCTCTGGAAAAGGGAGACATTCAATTGCAATATGCTCAAAATGGGTTAACTGTTAATTATTACAGTTTAAATTTGCCTGTGCGTTTGGAGTCATATACTAAGTTTCTCACCTATAATTTGGGTAAATTGACGCGCACTTTGGGACGGAATCATCCTGATTTTATTAAATTATTGGGGATTCTTTATATTCTCAAAAGTGTGCCTTCGGAAGTGGCTGGAAAACAGCGTCAAGACCAAATTGCGTTTATTAAAGGGTTGATTTGGGAACTCTACAGTAGTAATGAGTCGATTCATGAGTTTATTGAGGAAAATCTGCAAATTTTTAACGGTGAAGTCGGAAATTCTGAAAGTTTTAATTTGCTAGATGATTTACTTAAAGACCAGTTCTATCGTCTCGCTTTTTGGAAGGTGGGGGCGGAAGATATGAACTATCGCCGTTTCTTTACTGTGAATGAATTGATTTCTGTGAAGGTGGAAGAACTGCGAGTTTTTAATAACACCCATAGTTTAATTCACAAGTTGGTAGAACAGGGTGTATTTACAGGTTTACGCATTGATCATATTGATGGACTCTATCACCCAACGCAGTATTTAGAACGGTTGCGAGAAAAGATGGGTGATGTTTACATCACGGTGGAAAAGATTTTAGAATTGACTGAGGATTTACCAAATAATTGGCAAGTTCAAGGTACTTCGGGATATGATTTTTTGAATTATGTCAATGGGGTATTTTGTCAAGGCAAAAATGAATATTTTTTTGATAATATTTACCAGAACTTTATTGGGGCATCTGTCGATTACTCATCCTTAGTGCAAGAGAAAAAGCACCTGATTTTAGAAAAGAATTTGGCAGGTGATATCGATAATTTGGCGAATTTGTTGAAGAATATTTCCAGCAAATATCGCTACAGCAATGACTTTACAGTCAATGGATTAAAACGAGCGATCGCTGAAGTTTTGAAGCTGTTTCCTATCTACCGGACTTATATTACTCCTGAAGATATTTATCATACAGATAAAACCTGTATTCAATCAGTAATTAACACTGCAAAAAAACAAGTGCCTCTGTTACAGCATGAGTTGACATTTATCGAAAAGTTAATGTTATTGGATTTTGATGAATCTCTCAACCAAACTGAGCGCGAACAGTGGATCTATTTTGTCTTGCGGATGCAGCAATACAGTGGGCCTCTCATGGCTAAAGGTGTAGAAGATACCACTTTGTATGTGTATAATCGTCTGCTGTCGCTGAATGAAGTCGGCGGTAATCCTAGTCATTTTGGTATTTCTCTAGAACAATTTCATACATTTAATCAACAACATCAAACACATTGGCCTCATACCATGAATGCTACAGCTACTCATGATACAAAACGTGGCGAAGATGTGAGAGCTAGGTTAAATGTGTTGTCAGAAATTCCTCAAGAATGGGAACAGCACGTATATAAATGGAGCCAACTTAATCAAGCACATCACGATAATTATCAACCCGATCGCAATGATGAATATTTCCTTTATCAAACTCTGATAGGCGCATTTCCTTTTGCTGAACAGGAACAACCATTACTTGTGCAACGGGTGCAGGAATACATGATTAAAGCGATTCGGGAAGCGAAAGTTCACACTGCATGGTTGCGTCCTGATAATGAGTATGAGGATGCTTGTACCTCTTTTGTACAGAAAATTCTTGACCCTAATATATCAGAGGAATTTTTAGCAGCATTCCATCCTTTTCAACAAAAGATTGCTGAATATGGCATATATAATTCCCTGTCTCAAACTTTACTAAAGATTGCGGCTCCTGGTGTTCCTGATTTTTACCAAGGTACAGAATTGTGGGATTTAAGTTTAGTTGATCCAGATAACCGTCGTCCTGTAGATTTTACCGAACGTCGTACTTACTTAAGTCAAATTCAACAGCAAATTCAGACTGACATTTTGGGCTTAATTCTAGAATTACTCAACCACAAAACCGACGGCAGAATAAAACTCTTCTTAACTCACCAAGCACTCAAAGCCAGAACAAAATATATCTCTTTATTCCAAGAAGGCGATTATTTACCATTAGCAATACAGGGAACCCACGCTCATCATATCGTCGCCTTTGCCCGACAACAAGGTGAGCAAACAGCGATCGCCATCGCACCTCGTTTCTTAACTAGCCTGATCTCACCAGGGCAATTCCCTCTAGGTGAGTCGGTATGGCAAGATACACACTTGCAATTACCCACTGGTATTTGGCAAAACGTCTTAACTCAGCAATCCCTACAGGTAAAGGAAACTCTTGCCATCGGTACAGCCCTCGCCCATTTCCCCGTTGCTTTGTTGATTTGTCATTCCTCTTTCCACTCTTAACTCTGTGGCTTTGTGGTAAGAAGTATTTTATTTGACCACAGAGTCACAGAGTCACAGAGGAGTTTGTCACTGCAAATATAAGATAAACTTATGACTAAGCAAATTACTACCGCACAAATTACAGCCCTCCGCACCCATATCAAACGCACCTGGAAAACTTTAACCAGATCGCATCAACATTTACTACAATCTGCCAAAGACCCTAAACTAGAACACCAAGTAAATACTCCTTGGATTGTCTATATTTCTCCCCAGGAAGACTATGATACAGTGAAATCTGTGTTAGAGCGATCGCTTTCTACTCAAGAAATACAGCAAATAGAAATTCGTACTTTACCCAGCGAAGTTGAAGCCATACAAGAACATGGATTGTTATATCTACCAGGGGCTTATGTTGTGCCTGGGGGGCGTTTTAATGAAATGTATGGCTGGGATAGCTACTTTATTTTGCTGGGGTTGTTGCGGGATGAGGAATGGGAACTAGCCCAAAGTCAGGTTGATCAGTTGCTTTATCAAGTGCAGCATTACGGAACGATCTTGAATGCCAACCGGACTTATATGTTATCGCGATCGCAACCTCCTGTCCTCAGTCTGATGGTGCTGGCGTTGTTCCAACACACTCAAGATCAAGAATGGTTGAAATCAACTGTGCCACTGTTAGAGCAATTTTACTATTATTGGGTAGTTCCACCCCACTTGAATGTGGCTACAGGTTTATCTCGATATTATGCTTTGGGAGAAGGCGCAGCACCAGAAGTTTTATTTTCCGAGTTGGATGAGGAGGGGCGTAGTCATTACGAACGTGTCAAACAATATTATCAAACATTTGACATCGATGATTATGATGTCAGTCTGTTCTATGACAAAGAAAATGACGAACTGACTGATCTATTTTACAAGGGCGATCGCTCAATGCGAGAATCGGGTTTTGATATCACTAATCGCTTCGGCCCTTTTAGTGTAGATATCATTCATTATGCCCCTGTTTGTTTAAACAGCTTGCTGTATCAAATGGAACAGGATTTGGGAAAAATTCAGGCAATTTTGGGCAATCAAGAATTAGCACAACAATGGAGCGATCGCGCTACCCTTAGACGTGAAAGGATTAATCAGTATCTTTGGGATGACGCAAAAGGTCTTTATCTAGACTATCATTTCCAAAATGGTGAATGTCGTGCTTACGAGTTTGCTACTACCTTTTATCCTCTGTGGACAGGATTAGCATCACCAGAACAAGCCCAGTACCTTGTCAAAAATCTGCCCTTGTTTGAAGCCTGCGGCGGTATTTTCACTAGTACTCGTGTTACAGGTAATCAATGGGATGCCCCTTTTGGCTGGGCCCCACTTACCTTGATTGCTGTGTGGGGACTACACCGTTACGGCTATCATGAAGAAGGCGATCGGATTGCTCACAAGTTCCTGAATATGGCAATCAAAGAATTTGAGCGATTTGGTAACTTAGTAGAAAAATACGATGTTGAGCGTTGTTCTGCTCAGGTATCGGAGGAAATTTGCTTTGGTTACAGTTCCAATGAAGTCGGTTTTGGCTGGACTAATGGCAGTATTCTAGAACTTTTAGCCGCATTAAATCTGCAATAAACCTAAATCTTTGTGTCTCTGTGGTAGAAAAATTTAATTAACCACAGAGACACTAAGACACAGAGAAAAGCTAAGATTTTACAGCTAATTAAATCAGGTTAGCAACGGCATTGCTAAACTGTTCGTAAGGTGAAACTCCGACAATTTTCTCGATTAATTCCCCATTTTTAAAAATTAAAACGGCCGGAATGCTGCGAAGACCAAATCTTTTAAACAAAGGCTTATTTTGATCAACATCTACCTTCACCACCTTGAGATGATCTTGATACTCTTGGGCAAGTTGATCCATTAATGGACTAACGAGGCGACAAGGCCCACACCAAGTAGCAGTAAAATCAACAACCACAACTGTCTGTTCACTTAAAAGCGCATCAAACTCATTCTCTTGCACATAAGCAACTGTGTCGGTAGACATTGGTAAATTTCCCCATACTAAAGAAAAGACTAGCTGTACAAACTATACTGCTTTATCCTGCATTTCCCACAAAACGGTAGGGGCGGGTTAACGAGATATTCGTAAATGATTGAAGCATATTTGTGAACCCGCCCCTACAGCCTCTGGACTTCGGTTTCATAAATTTCGTGAGAAATTGGGGTTTATGTCATTTGTATCTCAATTTTGCAGCCAATTCTATGGATATTGATTCTCTATTCTCGCTTGCTGATAAACCTCTGGTAATTTCCACCAAGGAATGTGCGGATTTTCATGATGTTCCTGATGGTAGCCAAAGTGATAGCAGGTAATAAATGACCAAAAAATAGGCATGGCTATACTTTGTGTGCAATGGATGTTAGTATGCCCGTTTTCTGGCTTTTTATGTGGTAAAAATGTGCCAAAATAGAATAGCTGGATTGAACTCAAAACCGCAGGCAATGACCAAAATAAAATCAAATTATTTTGGGGTATACCCGTCAAATGTTTAGTAGCTTGAAATAAGATGGTTAATCCGATGATTTGTCGCCATTGCCAGTAAGATTTCAGGAAATTTAAATACCATAAAAAACCATTTTGCTGTGGGCGATCGTAATAATCTGGATCACTGTTGCTGCCAGGATATTTATGATGCAATAGATGTTTTATCAGCATTTTTTCATAAGATAATAATCCATATAATAGTAAGGAAATTTTACCTATAAAATGGTTTAATTTGAGATTTTGGGGAAAAACAGTACCGTGCATCGCATCATGGGCTGTAATAAATAACCCTGTGTACAAAAATGTTTGCCAAAACATAGCCAGTCCGATCAATACTGTGTTTGTATGAGAGATATCTAATGACAGCAGCAAGATGAGGCTAATCAACCATATTCCTATAATAATGCCAGCAATAAATATACCTTTATTAATGCTATTAATAAATCCTATTTGACATTTAATCACTTCATAACCCCAATAATTTATCAACGAATTGTCCACATTTGTTGTGTAACATCCGTAGAACTTTGATATAAGAGGGTGTTGGAAAAGTTTCAGTAGGTATAAAAATGTCATTCTGACTGGAGCGTCAGGAAGAATCTAGGTTTTGTGGCACATACCGAGATGTTTCATTCCGCTAAGTTGCATTCAACATGACAAAGAAACAGACTTTTCCAACGTCCTCTAACCCATTAGTGGCGATATAATTCGTTCTATCAGTAGAGATAGTAACGAGGAATATTTGCACTTTTTCAGCAGCAATCAATGCTCGATTTTTGATTACTCTACCATATTGTAATTCTTCATGACTCCATTGGCATAATTTATGCGTTCAAGTCGGGAAACCCGCCCAGACTGCCTTCCCGTTGTGCGGACTGGCGTTCAAAATCAAGTTTTTTTGGACTATTGACCATTGACCATTGACCATTGACAAAAAAGCCAGAAAATTTAGTGACACTGCGTAAGTCCTATTACATTTAAAACATCCTGCTGGCTTCCACGAGTCAAAGTTCGGGGTTAATACTTACGCACAACAACGAATAGAGAGAGACAATAAGTATATAAAAAGACAAAAAATAGCATCTACATCTGGAATGGGAAATACACTTAATCTATCACGTTTTTATAAATCATGTAATCCTAGCTACACTCTCAACATGAGCGTAGCGACTGATCGACAGTACTACATAGATTTTGCTGATGTACGTGGTTGTAAAATCGTCGAAGAATTACAACGCACTATTAGCCGTATTTCTCCCGATGAGCCTACCTGTCAATTATTTACAGGCCACATTGGCTGCGGCAAGTCAACTGAGTTACAGCGCCTCAAGGCAGAGTTGGAAGTAGCAGGATTTCATGTAGTTTATTTTGAGTCTAGCCAAGACTTAGATATGGCAGACATTGATGTGAGTGACATTTTGCTGAGTGTTGCTCGTCAAGTCAGTGTCAGTTTAGAAGCAATTGGCATCAAATTAAAACCCAGTTACTTTACTAATTTATTCAGAGAAATCGGAGATTTTTTACAAGCTCCCATCGAACTATCTGGAGAAGCTGAATTTTCTTTGGGGATTGCCAAAATTACAGCCAAAACTAAAGATAGTACTCAGTTACGTAATCAATTGCGGCAGTATTTAGAGCCACGCACCAATAGCATTTTGCAAGCAATTAATGAAGAAATTTTAGAGAAAGCTATTGAACAACTCAAGCGCCGTGGACAGAAAGGATTAGTTGTCATTGTCGATAACTTAGACAGAGTTGATATGCGTCCTGTGGCATCGGGAAGGACACAACCAGAATACCTATTTATTGATAGGGGGGAACAATTACGTAGGCTCAAATGCCATGTAGTTTATACGATTCCTCTGGCTTTAATTTTTTCCACCGAGTACGAAACCCTCAAGAATCGTCTAGGTGGGGGTATTGCACCCAAAGTATTACCAATGGTGCTAGTGCGAAAAAGAGATAGCAGTGACTATGAACCGGGAATGTCGCTGCTGCGTCAGTTAGTACTAGCAAGAGCTTTTCCAGAAGTTTCTAGTCAGGAGAGACAGGAGTTTATCACAGAGTTATTTGATGCTCCTGATACTTTAGATCGTTTGTGTCGCGTTAGTGGGGGACACATCCGCAATTTATTAGGTTTACTTTACAGCTGCTTACAAAGACAAGATCCACCCTTTGCCAGAGATTGTTTGGAAGCTGTGATTAAAGATTACCGTGATGATTTGCTATTGGCTATTGATGAATGTCAATGGGAATTACTGTTTGAAGTAGTGCAACAACAAAGTGTCAAGGGTGAATCTGATTACCAAAGTTTACTGAGAAGTATGTACTTATTTGAATATCGTGATCCTGTGGGGCGTTGGTTTGGGATTAGTCCAGCTTTAGCAGAGACAGAAAAAGTTTTAGCTTGGCGACAACTTAAGTAATTCAAGCAAAAGCTTCAGCAATTTAACATTCAAAATTCAAACTAATCAAATCAAACTTTATGGATGTTTGATTTATGATGAATTTTGAGTTGAACAGCCAAGCTTTAAATTTGGCAAAAGCAAAAATTAAAAGGCATGAACAGCCTTTTAATTTTTTATTCTGGGTATGAAAAATTTTAGTTATGACTCAGGTGCAAATTACCACAGCGATCGCCAACAATAATCAAAATTCTCTGCAAAGGCTAATTAGAGCTATTCAACTTTCTCAAGGTGAATTTTCTCTGATTCTCGTGCGGTGTAATTATCAGCAATTACGTCAACAAATGCGCGAGCATCTGCGAGACTTAAGTAAAGACATTAACATTCGAGAATTATACCTCCAACCATCAACAACTGCTTTACACACCACAATTATCTCCGAATTATTTCTAGATCATCCAGCCGTAATTACAGATTCTCTCCCATCAGCTGTGATGGTTTTTGGTTTAGACTCAATTATCCCTCCAGACGACTTACTAATCGGCATCAATCAATCAAGAGACATTTACTCTGCTACTTTTCCTTTTCCGTTAATACTCTGGCTGCAAGATGACGTAGCATCATTACTTGCTCGGTTAGCTCCTGATTTTAAAAGCTGGGCAGCAACCACAATCAAATTTGAAATGTCTCAGGAAGATTTGATTGCCTTAATTAGACAACAGACAGAATCTTTATTTACGAAAGTATTAGAGGTGGGTGCTGAGAAATTTGTCTCCAATGCTGCTCTAGATTTAGCTCCTAAATCTCAACATCGTCACGAAATTGAGTCAGCCCGAAATGATTTACTGCGGTTATACAATATTCAACTAGAAGCAGGATTAGAAGCTAGTTTAGAGTTTGTCTTAGGGCGTGATAAATATGTTAATGATCAAATCAATAGTGCTTTATCACATTATCAAAAAAGTTTGGCTCTATGGCAACAGGCTAGTAAAAAAGACAAACCTTATGAATATAAATGTCTAGAAGCAAATTCTCACCATCAGCTTTGGCAAGCCATAGTATTATTTCATTTAGGGCTATGTTATCGTCGCATGGCAGATTTACACCAGAGTGCTAGTAGTAACTATTGGCAACACGCACTCACCTGGTTTAATCAATGTCTAGATTTATTGGCAGAAACAAAACGACAAGATTTAGTAGCTAAATTTATGCTACCCGCTTGTGAAATGCTATACAAATTACAAGTTTGGCAAGACTTGAAAAAATTAGCTCACAAGTCTTTACAACTGCATAAAATCTATGGACATCAAGCTCAGGTTGCTCAGAATTATGGCTTTTTAGCGGCTGTGGCTGGTGCAGAATCTGATTGGATACTAGCTCACGAATTAGCCAATACTGCACTAGAAATTGCTGAACAAAGTACAGAAGTGACTCGACATCAAGAAAGCTGGTATCTGCTATTATTGGCGCGATCGCAAAAAAATTTGGGTCAGTGGGAACAAGCAATTACTAACTTAGAATGGGCCAGAGTAATTTGTGAGTTACAGTATGAACCTGCACTTTATTTGGAGATTTTAGTAGAACTGCGATCGCTCTATTTTATCCAACGACATGACTATATAGAAGCCTTTAAACTCAAGCAAGAAAAAATTCAGATAGAACATCAATATGGTTTGCGTGCTTTTATCGGTGCAAGTCAGCTACAATCACAGCGTTACAAAATTAACCCCATCATCGAATCACCAACAATTCCCTCTCTACCAGAGGAAGTTGCTCAAGAAATTGCTGCATCTGGAAGACACCAAGATGTCAATCGCTTAATCGAAAGAATTACCCGCGCTGATTATAAACTCACCATCGTTCATGGTCCTTCAGGCGTGGGGAAAAGTTCTCTCCTCAAAGCTGGGTTAGTGCCAACTTTACACAAAAAACTCATTGGTGAGCGTATACCTTTATCTATTGTCTTATCTAGTTACACTGATTGGGTGACAACTTTAGGACGTAGTTTTCATCAAGCAATTACACAGGAAGACACAGCCAATTCTCTAGAATTTACACCCAGTATTTTATTAGAAAAAATCCGCTTTGCTACTGAGTGCAATCATACAATCATCATTATTTTCGACCAATTTGAAGAGTTCTTTTTTGTGAGTAGCTTTCAGCAAAAGCTGAATTTTTATCAGTTCTTTAGTGAATGCTTAAATATTCCCTATGTCAAAATAATTATTTCTTTGAGAGAAGACTATCTCCATTATTTATTAGATTTTGAACGCTGGGATAAAATTAGTAAAAATAGTTTTTATGACTTAAGTGTCATCAACAAGAATATTTTAGATAAAGATATTCGCTACTATTTAGGGAAATTTTCCATTCCCGATGCCCAAGGGATTATCTATTACTTAACTGAATGTTCTCAGTATGAAATCAGTCAAGATTTAACCAATCAGTTAGTACAAGATTTAGCAGGAGAAACAGGAGAAGTTCATCCCATTGAGCTACAAATAGTAGGCGCACAACTGCAAGCCGATAATATCAATACATTAGAACAATACAAACAGTGTGGCGGGACAAAAAAACTCATCGAACGCTGGCTAGAAGAAGTTGTGCAAGATTGTGGTCAAGAGAATGCTGATTTAAGTTGGCAATTATTATTTGAATTAACTGATGAAAAAGGTACACGCCCCCTGAAAACCAAAGCTGATTTAGTAGTAGCACTAGATCTGGATATCACATCAAAATCAGAGTCAAATTGGCAGTTAATTTTAGAAATCTTAGTGGGTTCAGGTTTAGTTTTGTGCTGGCGAGAAGAATTAGGCGATCGCTACCAGTTAGTGCATGATTATTTAGTAGAGCCAATTCGCCAGAGAAACGACTATGGTATCGCCGCCGAATTAGAAAAAGTTAAGCTAGAAAAAACCCAAGCCGAAGTAGCCCAGAAATTCTCACAGGAACAACTCAATTTAGTCCTACGCCGCCGCCTCAGAGAAGCACGCATAGCTGGTATCTTGCTAGCCATTATGGGTAGTACCATCGCTTCCCTATGGTGGCAAGCCGATGTCCAAAAAAGAGCCGCCGAAATTCAAACCATCCGCGCGGAACGTAGCGAAATCAATTTACAGATTAGTGCGATCGCGGCATCTAGTGAAGCCCTATTTTCCTCCCACCAAGAATTTGATGCTCTCTTAGAAAGTTTACGCGCCTGGAAAAAACTTAAACAAGCTACAGATGTCAAACCAGAAACCCAAATGCGGGTGATGACCGCCCTACAACAAGCAGTTTATGGAGTCACCGAGTCAAATCGTCTCGAAGGACACAGCGATATTGTCTGGGGTGTAGTTTACAGCCCTGATGGTAAGTTATTAGCATCAGCTAGCACCGACCGGACAATCAAACTCTGGACTCCTGACGGAAAATTACTGCAAACCCTCTCTGGCCATACCAGTGCTGTCACCAGTGTCAGTTTTAGTCCCGATGGCCAAAGCCTAGCTTCCACCAGTCTAGATAAAACCGTGCAAATTTGGCACAAAAACCCCATAACAGGGACATTTGCACCGGAAACTTTAACAACACCCATAGTCCAGAAAGATTGGGTTTATAACGTCAGTTTCAGCCCTGATGGAGAATTACTAGCCACTGGCAGTAAAGATAAAACTATTAGCATCTGGCGGCGAGATGGTAGCTTAGTCACCACCCTCAAAGGACACAAAGGTGCAGTTAACTGGGTTAGCTTCAGTCCTAATGGTCGATTCATTGCTTCCGCCAGTGAAGACCGAACAATCAAAATCTGGCAACGGAATGGTAGCTTAGTCAAAACATTGTCTGCTCATCAACTAGGCGTGACAATGTTAACTTTTAGCCCTGATGGTAAGTTACTCGCTTCCGCCGGACGAGACAAAATTATTCAAATCTGGCAATGGGATGATTATCAGCAAGATATCCCAGAAATCTATGCTTATAAAACTCTTCGGCAACATACTAGTACAGTCTGGAGCCTCAGTTTCAGTGCCGACAACACAAAGTTAGCTTCAGCCAGCGATGATAATACGATTAATCTCTGGACTCAGACTGGCAACCTGATCAAAACTTTCAAGGGACATAGTGATGCAGTTGTCAGTGTGGCCTTCAGTCCCGATAACCAAACTCTCGCATCAGGGAGTTATGACAAAAGCATCAAACTTTGGAGTTTAGCAGCCCCTACACTACCTGTTTTACAGGGACATGAAGATCGAGTTTTGAGCGTTGCGTGGAGTCCTGACGGTCAGATGTTGGCTTCTGGTAGCCGCGATCGCACAGTAAAACTATGGCGGAGAGAATGGCACAATGGCAAGCTAGCAGCCCATCTTGACAAAACTTTAGTTGGTCACAAAGACATGGTGCATAGTGTAACCATTGATCCCAGAGGGGAAATCTTAGCCTCTGCTAGTGAAGACCAAACAGTGAAAATTTGGCGACTGGATGGGACTTTACTAAACACCCTCACAGGACATAACGATAGTGTCGTCAGTGTTGCCTTTAGCCCTGATGGGAATTTGTTAGCCTCAGCTAGCCGAGATAAAACCATCAAACTCTGGCATCGTGACGGTAGTTTATTGACCACTTTAGTAGGGCATCAGGCGCGAGTCAATAGCGTCAGTTTTAGCCCAGACGGCGAAGTTTTAGCCTCTGCTAGTGACGATAAAACTATCAAACTCTGGCGACGGGATGGGACTTTAATCAACACCTTTGCCCCCCACGAGGGCTGGGTATTAGGTGTCAGCTTTAGTCCCACTGACCAGTTGCTAGCTTCTGCCGGCTGGGATAATACAGTTAGGTTATGGCGACGGGATGGAACTTTGTTAAAAACCTTATTAAGAGGTTACAGTGACAGCGTTAATGCAGTGAGTTTTAGTCCCAATGGGGAAATACTAGCGGCTGCCAATTGGGACAGTACAGTCAAGCTGTGGAGCCGTGAGGGTAAATTGATAAAAACCCTCAACGGGCATAATGCTCCCGTCTTAAGCGTCAGTTTTAGCCCAGATGGTCAAACATTAGCATCGGCTAGCGATGACAATACCATCATTCTCTGGAATCTACACTTTGATGACCTGCTATCTCGTGGTTGTAGTTGGGTAAATAATTACCTCGAACACAACCGGAATGTAGAAGAACGCGATCGCCTACTCTGTCATGATATCAGCAACTATCACAACTAACTCCAAGTGCGATCGCCACTCAAAACATCATCTTCGCTAATTTGTGCTTGATTTTCCTTCGCCTCTACTTCTAACAAGTTTTGCAAAAAGGCTTGCAATTTCATGCGTTCGATGTAAGGCCAGCCACCCTCAGATTCAATATCTTTCAGCAATGCGTATAGCTGCTGACGATTATTTGGCAAACTCTCTTGAAACGTTCCGTCCCGAATTTCTCGGTGTAACTGCTCCAACTGACGCAGTAATTTTAATAGCGCTGTCGTATCGCCTTGACAACTTGCAGCTACATCGTAAACTACCGTCGTAACATTTTGTAACTTCTCAGAAAATTCCCCTGATTCCGCAATACCGTTTTTGTTCATGCAATTTTCTCCATTTAAATTTTATCTACTCAAATTTACTTTGCTGTGAGTGTAAATAGTCATTAGTCATTGGTCATTAGTCATTGGTCAAAAATTATTCTCTCCTTGTCCCCCTTGTCCCCCTTGTCCCCTTGTCCCCTTATCCCCCTATCCCCTTATCCCCTTATCCCCCTATCTCCACACTCGTCAGTCATATCAAAAAACTAAGCAGTAAGGCTTCACACAGACTCAAACTGAGCATGATGGGATCACAGCTAATCAGTTGACACTAGAGTGCTTTGATTTTGAGTTAAAAAAAATCGTATGATCTGGCTGATTTCCTTATAAAGCAATGGGCTGTATTTAGTGGTAACACATAGGTAATACAGAACGACTTGGGCGACGCTGTTGATGCCATCGGCATTGACAAAGCGCGAAATTAAATTTCATCTTCGCGTTAGTTGAGGTACACATTGATGCCATATTGGATCTAAGTGTACTCATCCCTATGCCCAAACCCTTTATATATCAATTTTTGACATTGAGGTTGACCATGAGGTATCGCGCTTTAATTGTTGCATTCTTGGCTATGTGCCTGGGGCTAATTACTGCTTGTAGTGATGCTCCTGCTTCTAGCGGTAAAGACATACTCACCTACGAACAAATCCGGGGTACTGGCTTGGCTAACAAATGTCCCCAGCTGACAGAAACCAGCCGTGGTTCCATTCCCCTAGATTCTAGCCAGTCCTATGTCATCAAAGAACTTTGCTTGGAACCAACCAATTTCTTCGTCAAGGAAGAACCTGCTAACAAACGCCAAACAGCAGAATTTGTTGGTGGCAAATTGTTAACTAGATACACTTCCACTATTGACCAAGTATCTGGTGATCTCAAGTTCAACGAAGACAAAAGCCTCACCTTTACAGAAAAAGATGGTCTTGACTTCCAAGCCATCACTGTACAGCTACCTGGTGGTGAACGAGTACCATTCCTGTTCACCATTAAAAACTTAGTGGCTCAAACACAACCCGGTGTAAGCAGTCTCAATACTTCCACCGACTTTGAAGGCTCATTCAAGGTACCTTCTTATCGTGGTGCTGCTTTCCTTGATCCTAAAGGTCGTGGTGTTGTTAGCGGCTATGATAACGCCGTAGCGCTTCCAGCCCAAGCTGACGATGAAGAACTCACCCGCACTAACGTTAAGCGTACTGACATTCTTCAAGGCAACATTTCTCTACAAGTAGCTAAAGTAGATAGCGGTAGTGGTGAAATTGCTGGTACTTTTGAAAGCGAACAACCATCTGACACTGATCTAGGTGCTGATGAACCCAAGGAAGTGAAAATTCGGGGTATTTTTTACGCTCGTGTTGAACCCAACCGCGCTTAAATTTTCTTAAATTACCAATAATGACAACGAAGGGCTTTTAGCCCTTTTTTTATTGCCTATTGCCCATAGCCTCTGCTCATGTCGAAAATTTGTAAATAAATATAAACTTTTTCAGTTCTATTTCAGTAGCAATGAGTTTTGAGATGTTGCACTTATTACTCTTGATTCTTTTGCCAAAATCTGAATAACTAGCTTAATTTACACTGATTATTTTTAAGTTTTAAAGATTACATAAAATTCCTATATCTCCTATAGTAACTCTACTGAGAACTGATCTACTTTGACTGCTCAAAATCTAGGAGAAAGTCAGCCTGATTACCTATTAGGAAAATTAAGTACAATCTCGGTTTCAATTTTAACTAGAAATTTCTTATTTTGTCTCTATGTAGCACTGATAAAGCTACAGGAAACACCAAAAATTCATAAGAACACAATTTCATTTTCGCTAATTTAAATTCTGCTCGATTGTCAATCCTTTGGTATTTTGATCATCAAATTTGGTTTGATATCACGCGATCGCAGTCTAATTTACTAGCGATTACTCTCCATATTTATTTTCTCAATCAATCCGGTGCTATGCCTACAACAGCTACCAATGAATTAAAGTACGAGATTTGGCAGTTGTTGCGAGAATACCAGCAATCTCGCTCAGAAACTGTTCGGAATCAACTAGTCCAGCTTAATTTTGGACTAGTCAGAAAAGAGGCTCATTACTGGATCAACCAATGTCGTGAAAATTACGAAGATTTGGTGCAAGTTGGTTGTTTAGGTTTAATCAGAGCTATCGAAAGGTTTGAAATTTCTAAAGGTCATGCCTTTAGCTCCTTTGCCATTCCTTATATCCGAGGGGAAATTCAACACTACCTCAGAGATAAAGGTGTCACCGTGCGGATTCCCCGACGCTATTTAGCCATCCAACAACGAGCCATAGGAGTTTCTCGTTCTCTCAGAGAAGAATACAATCGCCAACCCACTGACTCAGAATTGGCCACAGCTTTAGAAATCTCTCCAGATGAATGGCAAGAAATTAAACTGGCATGGATTAATCGCTCTCCCTTGAGTCTAGATGTGCCGGTGCAAGACGGTGAAGAAGGAGCCGCTAGCTTGGGAGAAATGGTTCCTGACAATCATTACCGCAGTTTCCAGTTAGCACAAGAAGACCAACTGCGTTTACAACAAGCATTGTTTCAACTAGAACAACGGACTCGTGAAGTTTTAGAATGTGTATTTTTGCAAGATTTGACGCAAAAACAAGTAGCAGAACACTTAGGTATTAGTGTAGTTACGGTGTCGCGGAGAGTCAAAAAAGGTTTGGACTTATTAAAGCATCTCATGTCTACGGCGGATGATTAAAAAATTAGGGGTGTGGGGGTTCTAAGTAGCTCAGGTTTAAAAATTATCGCTATGGCAAGGCAGGAGGCAGGAGGCAGAAGGCAGGAGGAAAGAGGATTTCGGCTTTGTTTACTTTTCTTAACTCAGTTTTGTTTTTTCCCACAGACTTACTTAAGTCTCTATAGTTTTACACTTTCCCACAACAGCAGGTCTTGTTGAGTAAGCCTTGAATTCATAAAGTCATCAGTATTTACGCTGGAATAATAGTAATTTAAACAACGCTTGAAATTAGAAAAATTAGGTTATAAAGGAAACACAACTTTGCCAAAAATTTAAAAAGGCGTGGTTGATTTTTCAAAACAAATTTTCCGATAGCGTTTGAGAACGGCTAATGGGCAGAAAATCTAAAATCTTAGTTGCAGCTATTCTAACCGTGGCGATCGCTGGATGTACTACAGAAGAAACACCACAGGCTGCTAATCCTACCCCAACTGCGGCTCTGGCTCCGGCTCCAGTAGCCAAGACACCACCTAAAGCACAATCCTTTAGTAATCCTGTGGTGTCCCCTAAAACAAATCCAAATGTCGCCTCTGCGGCTTCTAACTTAATCCAACCAACCAATGCTGCTCAGAGGGTAGGTTTGGTAACCCAAGGACGAACTGATCCTTTTGCACAGATTGTTGGACAACCAGTTGCGGAAATGTCCACAAATACTGGAGCTAGACCAGTTCCCTCTTTACCTCCTCTCCCAGCTGGGACTAAACCAAAAACGTTGACGGCGAAAGCTAACAACAATCTGAGCAATAAAAAAACACTGGCAGCCAAGCCACGTGTGACAATCACAGCAGTTTTACCGAGAGTTTTACCGCAAGTTGTTCCTAATCCGACTTTAGTCTCCGTATTACCACCACCCGCGCAACCTGACTTAGCAAGAGCTGTGGCTGTCACTGGTGTAGTTGTCATTGGTCGAGAACCCCAAGCGATTATTAAAATACCGAATGAATTAGCAAGTCGTTATGTACAAGCAGGACAGCGACTAGCAAATGGTCTTTTAATTAAACGAATTGAAATGAACGCAGGTTCCAATCCGATCGTAATTCTGGAACAATATGGTATTGAAGTTGCCAAAATGGTAGGTGAAGCACCCACCGGTTCTACACCAGCAAATACAAGCCCTGCTAGTAATCCGGTGTCAGTGAACTCTCCTACTCTAAATTTGCCTAGTGTTGGAGCATCTTAAAAGATGGAGACTCAGGAAAAAGTCGAATTTGTCGGTTTACCGTTGGCTGTATATCGAGAGATAGCAGCCCATCTGCGTCAAGTTGAAGGGGTAGAAGTCAGCCTCATTCCCCAATCATCTCCACAGTTTGATTACCAGCAAAGTCAAATTGACAGTTTATCTATCTGTTGGAGAGCTAGTTCTAACGCCGAAAATCGCCAACGTGTACAGGAAATTTTGACTTATTACAAAAATCGCTACGCATCTGCCAAGTGAGTTAAACATCTGGTGAAAATGAATGTAGAGACGTTACAGTGCAACGTCTCTACAAGGATTTCGAGCAAAGCAGAATTAAATTCGGTCGATGTCTATTCAAAAAAGGTTAACTACATCTGACGGCTATTGATTATTGAGGCACAATATGTAATTGAATATATGTCTTAATTTTCAAAATGTCTGCTAAACATATAGTTACTCAAGGTTCTATCATGGCTTGTGACTGGCCAATTGAGCAATTGCCGGGACTCAGTCAACAGGAACAATCTCAACTCCAAAGTTGGGGAATTGCGACTACGGGAGAGCTAATTAAACAAGGCAAAACTCTAGAGGCTAAGGTGGCTTTGGCGAATAAGTTACAAGTCCACCTTCAGTATGTCAATAAATGGATAGCTCTGGCCGATTTAGCGAGAATCCCTGGTGTGGGAACACAAAATTGTGGGCTATTACTTCACGCGGGTATCGGTTCTGTTGCACAGTTAGCCCAGACTCCAACTCACAGATTACATAAACAAATTTTGCGCTTACAAGTGGCAACAATGCAACGCCGAGACTTGTGTCCAGCTATTGAACAAGTCCAGCAATGGAGTCAGCAGGCGAGGGTTGTTATTGGTCAATAGTCATTGGTCAATAGTCAATAGTCAATAGTCAATAGTCAATAGTCAATAGTCAATAGTCAATAGTCAATAGTCATTGGTCTTGAGTGCTGAGTAGCTATTAATTCTTCTCCCCTGCTCCCTATCCCCTGTCACCTGTCACCTGTCACCTATCCCCTATCCCCTATCCCCTGTCCCCTATCCCCTGTCCCCTATCCCCTGTCCCCTGTCACCTGTCACCTGTCCCCTGTCCCCTGTCACCTGTCACCTGTCCCCTGTCACCTGTCACCTGTCCCCTATCCCCTTCTTATTTCAATCTTTCACTAACACGCCATTGAGAAAGATATCTGCTAGGCCTTCGGCCATTTGTTGCATTTGTTGGGGGGAAGCGTTGGGTTCCATGAGGGTGTTGTCAGAGAAGCCGGCGATCGCAAACATTCCCAGGAAGACTTTGGCGACGAGGTTGGCATCCATTTGGCGGTATATGCCTTTGTCCATTGCGGTTTGGAAGAAGGCTTCAGCGACATCGGTCATTTTACCAATGACTTCGATTTGAATGCGATCGCGCAGGTCTGGGTGAAATTGCACTTCCATGAAACAAACGCGCATTAAGTCGGCGTTTTTGTGAAAATTCCACATTCGGCGGCGCATGACTTGCGCGACAGCTTTGTAGCTGCCCATTTCGCTCAATTCTGTGAGCAAATCTGTGAGAATATCTATCCAACCACTAGTGGCGACTTCCACCAAAATGGCTTTTTTGTTGGGAAAATGCCGAAATAGAGTTCCTTCGGCGACACCAGCAGCTTGGGCTAAATCGCGGGTGGTAGTGCCATCAAAACCTTGAGACGCAAACAACTTGAGTGCCGCCTGTAGAATGCGGGAACGTGTTTGTGCCTCCGAAGGTGGAGGAGAATTAAAAACTCGCATATCAGTTATTGTAAAATCTCCGGAACACTACTTGTAGCATTATTGTCTACCGTCAGGGACAAAAAGCACAGAAAGCTTAATACTAGATTAACGCTCTATTTGCTAATTTACCTGTTGCTGAAGTAGTGGAAATCTATTTTATTTGTTGCTGATGAATCAACTTAATCAATCAATATCCTATCGGTTATTGGCCATGTTGATGGCGATCGCTCTTTTATGTTGGGGTTCTACGCCAGAAATGGCCATAGCCCAAACACCATCAACACTGCAACCCAGCCAAACCTCCACCCAAACTTCCATTCAACCATATCTAGATCGGGTCATTAAGCAGTTGACTGAGTTCCGGCTAGACAATGGCATGAAGTTTCTTGTTTTAGAACGCCATCAAGCACCTGTTGTTTCATTTCTTACCTACGCTAATGTCGGGGGTGTAGATGAACCAGATGGGAAAACTGGTGTGGCTCACTTTTTAGAACATTTGGCGTTCAAAGGCACTACACGCATCGGTACGCAAAATTACCAGCTAGAAAAGCCCCTCTTGGAGCGTTTAGAGCAATTGGATACGCAAATTAGAGTTGCTAAAACAAATGGCAAGCAAGATGATGTGGCCAGGTTACAGGCGACGTTTAAGCAAGTAGAAGCCCAAGCAGCTAAATTAGTTAAGCAAAACGAACTGGGGCAAATTGTTGAACAGTCTGGAGGTGTGGATTTAAATGCTAATACCTCAACGGAAGCGACTCGTTACTTCTACAGTTTTCCGGCTAATAAGTTGGAATTGTGGATGTCATTGGAGTCAGATCGTTTTCTTGATCCTGTGATTCGTCGTGAGTTTTATAAAGAAAAGGATGTGATCTTAGAAGAACGGCGGATGCGGGTAGAAAATTCTCCTATCGGACTGATGATCGAGAAATTTATTGATACTGCTTACAAAGTCCATCCTTACAAGCGTCCGGTGATTGGTTATGACCAAGATATTCGCAATTTAACACCACAGGATGTGCAGAAGTTTTTCAACGCTTATTATGTTCCCAGTAACATCACCATTGCTGTAGTTGGAGATGTCAACCCAAGTGAGGTGAAAAAATTAGCCCAGATTTACTTTGGACGCTACAAAGCGGGTTCTAAGCCACAGTCTCAAATTGCTGTAGAACCAAAACAAACGCAGACACGCGAAGTAACCGTGGAGTTACCTTCTCAGCCTTGGTATTTGGAAGGTTATCACCGTCCAGCCGTTACCCATCCCGATAATGCGGCTTATGACATTATTGGTAGTTTATTAAGTGATGGACGTACGTCACGGTTGTATAAATCTTTGGTCGAGCAACAGCGTTTAGCATTGACTGCCCAAGGTTTTAGTGGATTTCCTGGGGATAAGTACCCAAATTTGATGTTATTTTATGCTCTCACGGCTCCTGGGCATACAGTTGATGAAGTGGCTGTGGCTTTACGTCAGGAAATTGACAAATTGAAAACCGAACCTGTAGCAGCAGTAGAGTTGCAAAGAGTCAAAACTCAAGCAAGGGCAGGTTTGTTGCGTAGCTTAGATTCCAATATGGGTATGGCACAGCAACTGTTGGAATATGAGGTGAAAACTGGTTCCTGGCGGAATTTGTTTAAGCAGTTAGATGACATTGTGGCTGTAACTCCGGCAGATATTCAGCGCGTGGCTAAATCCACCTTTACTGCCGAAAATCGCACAATTGGCAAGTTGTTATCCAAGAAAGCATAAGCAACACACCGCAAATATTAGGAGATAAGCAACAGATATGCAAAGGTATGAAGCAAGATTGAAAATGCCGCGTGGTAAGAGGTTGATTTATGCGGTGGTGGCGGCTGTTGCCTGTTTACTGGTAACATTTAACTTTTCTTTGGCGGCGACTGCTGCTGCGAAACATTACACAGAGTTACAATTTACGCCGTTACCGGAGATTAAGTTACCTAAGTATGAACGGTTTGTGCTGGAAAATGGCTTAGTTGTCTATTTAATGGAGGATCGAGAACTTCCCTTAGTTAGCGGAACGGCTATGGTGCGGACTGGGAGTCGTTGGGAACCAGGGGACAAGGTGGGATTGGCTGGTTTTACAGGTACAGTCATGCGGACTGGAGGAACTCAAAAACATTCAGCCAATGATTTGAATGAGATTTTAGAACAACGGGCGGCAGCAGTGGAAGTTAGCCTGGGTGAAGCGGTGGGGACTGCTAGCTTTGAGGCTTTGAGTGAAGATGTCGAAACGGTGTTTGGGTTGTTTGCAGAGGTGTTGCGTCAGCCTATATTTGCCCAAGAAAAGCTAGATTTAGCCAAAACTCAAGCTAAGGGTGGGATTGCTCGCCGCAATGATGATCCTGATGATATCGCTAGTCGGGAATTTCGCAAGTTGATTTATGGCCAGGATAGTCCTTATGCGCGAATTACCGAATATGCGACAGTGGAACGGGTGACTCGTGCAGACTTGGTACAGTTCCATCAACAGTATTTTCACCCCAATAATCTGATTTTAGGGATTGTGGGGGATTTTGATGCCAAAAAAATGCGATCGCTCATTCAAGCTAAGTTTGGTGACTGGCAACGTAACCCTAAATTCACTAAACCTCAACCACCACAGGTAACATCAGCCACTACAGGCGGTGTGTTTTTTGTCAATCAACCCCAACTAACTCAAAGTAGTATTTTAGTTGGGCATTTGGGAGGCAAATTCGATAATCCCGATTATGCAGCCTTGGATGTATTAAACGGGGTATTGAATGGATTTGGCGGGCGGTTGTTTAATGAATTGCGATCGCGTCAAGGTTTAGCCTATTCTGTATATGGTTTTTGGAGTCCCCGCTTTGACTACCCTGGAATGTTCATTGCCGGTGGACAAACCCGTTCTGATGCTACTGTGCAGTTTGTCAAAGCCTTGCAAGCCGAAATTAAACGCATCCAAGCCCAACCAGTGACAGCAGAGGAATTAGCTCGTGCGAAAGAGTCTACACTCAATTCGTTTGTTTTCAATTTCCAAGATCCTGCACAAACCTTGTCAAGATTGATGCGCTATGAATATTATGGCTATCCGGCTGATTTTCTGTTTCGCTATCAAAAAGCTGTTGCTGCCACCAAAATATCTGATGTGCAACGTGTAGCCAAACAGTATCTCAAACCAGAAAATCTCGTCACCTTAGTGGTGGGAAATCAAACAGCTATTCAACCACCATTGACTCAGTTAGCTGCTCAAGTAACACCTATAGATGTGACAATTCCAGCTTTGCCACCACAAGCGCAAAATTAATTGTTGTCGAGAAAAAAGGGCTAGAGAAGAAAGTTTTCCTGCCCATAACCCTTGAGGAATACATATATTAGAGATGTCGTAATGACATCTCTATTTATATAGATATTTATGAAAGACAAATAATTCTTCCTACTAAAAACTGAATGCTTTTATAGACAAAACTCCTGTAATTCTGTCTGAAAAACTAGCCCGAAAATACTTATTTCGTCCAATTACATTTCAAAATAGAAGAGAGTAATTCTGGATTTTTGGATTAGTCCTATCTCAAGGATTTTCTGATAGAGATGACCGTATTTAAGGAGACAAAGCAATGGTAAGAATCACAATCTCCGACCTTGACCCTAGTAATGAAGAACAATTTATTACTGAACTCACTGCTGGAGAAATGAGAACAGTCCAAGCTGGGATGAGAAGAAGAGGATCAAGAGGAGTAACTACAAGCGAAGAAACTGAAGCTTTGCCTTCAGATGAAGAAATAGGGGTTTCATTTGACGAAATCAATTCAACTCTTGATGATTGGATGGCAAGACTTGATCTACAACTCGCAGACCTGCGAAAACAACTTGGGATTTGAAAATATTGTTTGCACAACTACAACTTAATTTTTCTCTAATCGTGTGGTTTCAATTTCATGCAAATTAAACACACGATTTTTTTACGTCTAAACTCCAGAATCAAAAGCCCTCACCCTAAATCCCTCTCCCACACTTGGAAGAGGGACTTTGAGATTTTTACTCCCCTTCTCCCAATTCTGGGAGAAGGGGTTGGGGGATGAGGGCAAGTTTTATATATCATTCATTTAGTGAAATGGTATTAGCTATAGGAATCCGACTTGATTATTGAAATTTCTGGCGTGGTGCGCAAAGCGCAGCGCAAGCGCGATAGGCTCTTAACAGGTAACAGAAAAGAAGTAATAGAGGTGTACTGATTTTTTTGTGTAAGCACAGGCTACGCCAACAGAAATCAAATGTGACTTCTATATAAGAATCTAGTCAGATTCCTATATATCAAGATTTTTGTGAATTGGTATGAGCCGTTGTTGATGATAGCTAAAATCTGTTAAATCAGAATTCAAAAAAGACATATCGTATCTATTTAGGTCTTTTTAATCAAGTTGGGAAGCTTGAATTTCCTAAAAATTCTCAATAAAAATTGAATCAACGGTTAAGCAAAACACAACTTAATCGTTAGCCAAGTCTACTGAACTCAATAATTGTTTTAGGAGTCAATCATGGCATTTATTGCTGTTAAAGAACTACAAGCTGCTGGTTCTGAATTGTTCCAAGATTCTGAAAGCTTCCTCAACGAACTTAACAATCTTGACAACTCCATTCAAGGTGGTGACTATGATGGCTTTTCTTCAGCCACAAACGGAGTTTTAGACTACGGTATCAAGGGATTTGAGTTTGGAGCAATCACTTTTGGTGTTGATGCTATTGGACACCTAGTTAAGTCCTTCAGTGATGATGGTCACGATTACTATTAATCTCTAGTTAGTTAGTGAATTAATCGTGAGCTAATAGCTTTACAGAAATTGTTGCATTAGCGATTAAGTCATATATTGCTTAATCGCCTGCACTTTCTAGAAAACACAACAATTTTTTTTAGGAGTCAATCATGGCATTTATTGCTGTTAAAGAATTACACGCTGCTGGTTCTGAATTGTTTCAAGATTCTGAAAGCTTCCTCAACGAACTTAACAATCTTGACAACTCCATTCAAGGTGGTGATTATGATGGCTTTTCTTCAGCCACAAACGGAGTTTTAGACTACGGTATCAAGGGATTTGAGTTTGGAGCAATCACTTTTGGTGTTGATGCTATTGGACACCTAGTTAAGTCCTTCAGCGACAATGGATACGATTATTAATCTCTAGTTAGTTAGTGAATTAATCGTGAGCTAATAGCTCTACAGAAATTGTTGCATTAGCGATTAAGTCATATATTGCTTAATCGCCTGCACTTTCTAGAAAACACAACAATTTTTTTTAGGAGTCAATCATGGCATTTATTGCTGTTAAAGAATTACACGCTGCTGGTTCTGAATTGTTTCAAGATTCTGAAAGCTTCCTCAACGAACTTAACAATCTTGACAACTCCATTCAAGGTGGTGATTATGATGGTTTTTCCTCAGCCACAAACGGAGTTTTAGATTACGGTCTGAAAGGATTTGAGTTTGGAGCTATCACTTTTGGTGTTGATGCTCTGGGACATCTAATTAAATCCTTCAGCGATGATGGTCACGATTACTATTAATTTATAGTGAGTTAATGAATTAATCGTGAGCTAATAGCTCTGTGGAAATTGTTGCATTAGCGATTAAGTTATATATTGCTTAATCGCCTGCATTTTTCTCAAATACAATAACTTTTTTAGGAGTCAATCATGGCATCTATTAATCTGACCGAATTACCTACCACTGGTTCTACATTGTTTCAAGATTCTGAAAGCTTTCTCAATGAATTGAACAATATAGATGCTATTTCCATCAATGGTGGTAATGATTACTCTAGTTCTACCAATGCTGTTTTAGCTTACGGTATTAAAGGTCTTGAGTTTGGAGCTATTACCTTTGGGATTGATGCTATTGGACACCTGGTTAAGTCTTTTAGCGATGCTGGATACTAAATTTTAATTATTTATCGGGCTAGATTAATTGATTAATTTTAATCTAGCTCACTGCTAATTATCGACAAGTTTTGATTATTTAAGCCAATGGCGAAAATCATTATTTCTGAATTATCTCAATCTGATTCAGAAAGTTTTTTAACTGACCTCCATGATGGGAATTATAGAGTTATACATGGTGGCAATGGCTATGATATTGACCTAGTGATAAAATTTGCTAAAAAATCTTTTGAATTTATGTTGGTAGTATTTGCCATTTATAGCATTGTCAACTTAGTAGATAGCTACACCAGTAATTCTGATTTTTAAATATTTTTGAGTTACTGAAATATTAGTTGTTAACCCTAAAATTAATCTAAAACTATGCCACCATTTCTTTTAAGTTCTCAGAATGTTTTCGACTATCTGATGTCGCTAGATTTATGTACTCTTGATGAGCAATTATCTAGCAAGATTGAATTAAAACCCGCAAAGAATTTTAATTTGTTAGTTACCTTAGCTAATGGCAGAAAAATTCTCATTAAACAAGAACGCCACAACCTAGAAGGAAAAACAGTGGGTGAGTTTTTTCAAGAATGGCGAGTTCATGAATTTTTACGTAACTTTCCTGAAATAACGCACATTCAACCCTATTTTTCGGAAGCGTTACATTTTAATAGTGAAAATTCCATCATTGTTTTCAATTATCTAGACAATTATCGTGATTTGATGGATTTTTATATTAGCGAGAAGTTAGAATATTTCCCAACAAATATTGCCACAGCCGTTGGTGCTACTTTAGCATCTATCCATCGGCTCTCGATGAATCGTGAAGACTATCGAGGATTTTTTCAAAATATTGATGATACTTTGACAAGAGGAAATATTAATTTACATCGGGGATTAGATAGACTTACACCAGAAATTTTTGGCAGGTTCCCTGCGGATGGGATAAAGTTCTTTGCTCTGTATCAACGTTATGATAGTCTAGGTCAGGCGATCGCAGAATTATCTGAGAATTTTACCCCATGTTGTCTCACTCACAATGACTTAAAATTGAATAATATTCTTTTATCTTTAAGTTGGGATGAAGTAGACCCAAATGAGTATTTATCTCCTAAAAATATTATTCGCTTAATTGACTGGGAACGTGGTAATTGGGGAGATCCAGCCAATGATTTAGGTACAGTTATCGCTAGTTATCTGCAAATTTGGTTGCATAGTATGATTACTAGTAAATCAATTGCAATTGAAGAGTCTTTGCGCCTAGCAACAACTCCTTTATCTCTACTCCAACCTTCAATAAGGGAGTTAGTAATTGCCTATTTAAATCAGTTCCCAGAAATAATAAAACACCGTCCTGATTTTTTAAATCGTGTCATGCAATTTTGTGGTTTAGCTTTGGTTAGAGCTATCCAAGCACGACTCCAACATGAAAAAACATTTGGTAATGTTGGCATCTGTATGTTACAAGTCGCTAAGAGTTTATTGTGTCGTTCAGAAGCATCTATACCAACGATTTTTGGTGTGGAAGCAGCAAGTTTGTTAGTTAATTGTCAACAGTCAATGGTTAATAGTCATTAGTCATTAGTCATTAGTCAGTTGTTTGTGGGAATTAATTTTTCTCTTTTGTCTCTGCATTTTTTTGATGTTATTTACACGCAAATCTCTATGCAACTATTAGATTCGCTGTCTGTTCAATTAGCAAATATTCCTGAATCATTACAGATATCATTCCAAGATATCATTCACAAAGTTGAGATTCAGTCTCAATATTCTATTAAACATCCAGACTATAAGCCTGTGGAATTGCCAGAGTCAGCAGTTTTGCGTTTTCAAAAATTGTCTCCTGATTTTCAGAGTAAATATTTGGGCTTACAACTGCGTAGTTTTCTTTACGGAATCTACTACAATGGTTCTTTAAAAAAGACTCTAGCATTCGACACTGAAACACCTAATATAATAGTGAATCAAAATCTGGAAAATAACACATTTTTGGGTGTGGATGTCGCTTTTTACGATCGCCTACACGAAAGTAACACAGGTAAAGGACACTGGAGTTATGGTTGGCAATTTGTCAAGCCAGAAACAAATGATACTTTTGTTGTCTATAAAGATGGATTGACAATACACGTTGATAGTCAAAATTTGCAGGCTCATCCTGACAGTAACTTACTGGCAATTAAATTACCTAAGAATCTGGTACAAAACGGATTTTATATGGCGGTCGCTAACGCAGGCGCATCACATCAGCATCAAACCTTGGTGCGTGTCTACTTCAATTTGACTCCTGAAGGTGCAGTTGCTGTGATGAATAGTTTAACTACAAAGCTTAATGATCTACCTATTCCTTTTACATTTAAAGCACTATACAACCCTTCTGATTATGGGCGTTATGATTCAGGAGTACTTTATTTTGACAAAAAGGATTATGAAAGGGTTCATCCTGTTTTAGAGCAGGTGTATACAGAACATCATGCACATTTTCAATCACAAGTGCCTTTATTTACTAAGTTTATCGCTCCAGGGTTAGCGATCGCTGAAGAACCAGACCAAAAATTGAACGAACAAGAAAGTTTTGGTACACATCGTTGTCAAATTGTCGCTAATGGTTTGGTAGAGGCTTGGCAATTGGGTAATGATACACCAGCAGGTAGGATAGAGGCGATCGTTGCACATTTCTCTTCACTCAATATTGAATTGCAACGTCCTTACCTTAATGCTAATTCAGAAGATATATATACACCTTTGTAATCATCAACTCCAGTTTGCTGCTGAGAGTTAAAGATGTATATATATTCTCGAATAAAGTTTGACTGTTTGATAACCTCGTTAACAGTCTCATGGAGCTATTTCCGGTGGGCAAAAGGGCTTTTTTTTAAACAATTTTCACTTATATTATGATATTATCATATTTAACAAATCAAAAATATCCCCAATTTATTAACTTAATTGAGGATATTAAATTGTGATTAATTTAGTTATTATTTACAGAAATATCCGCTAAAACCTCAATTTGAGACAATTGTTGTTGTAGCCAAGTAGTGAAGAAATCTCTGGCAATTTGAATTCGCCTTTGCTCATCTAACTCAGGTGTAATAATTTCTTCTACTGCAATTATATGTACTCCTTTGGGTGTGGTAATTGGTTTGAGAATCTGTGGTGGATTAGCGGCAAAAACTGCCGCAGCGATTTCTGGGCGAAAGTCACTACGATAGCGAATACCTTGATAACCACCAGCACGACGAATTTCAGTATTTTGGATATATTGACGAGCGATTTCTTGAAAACTAATTTCACCTTCTTGTAGAGCATAAAATAATTCTAGAGCTAAGTCTTCATCATCTAAAACAACTTCATAGGTGACAACTCCGGTATAATCGATTTTGTGAGCATAAAAATAAGGTTCAATTTTATCTGCAAATAAATGATTAGCGAGTTTAATAGATAAGAGATTCTTTTTGGCAATCTCTTCAAAATCATCTATGGTGAGATAATGTTTTTCCAGCCAAGCCCAAGTATCATCTGCTTTGAGTAACTGGTTAGCTAGCCGTATACTATCAGCAGCTTGTTGCAGTTCTTCTGTACTGAGTTCAATATCAAGTTTTTCGGCTGCTTCGGCAATGAATTTTTGTGTAGCGATCGCTTCCAATATAGTAGGGATTTGGCAAGATAACTTCAGATAATAAATAATGTCTGCCGTAGATAATTTTAAAAAATTTTCCATGCTGAAATTCCTCTGTTAATTCAACAAAATAAAAGTCATTTTTTGATAAAAATCAAGACTTTACATATTATGATTGCGTGATGGATTTTTTATGGACTCTATCTATTGGTAGTTTTAATAATTTGATTAATTTTATAAGAATACAATTTGAGTACAACAATATTTTACGTAGTTAATAAATAAGTAACAAAGTGATTCAATGTGTACTTAATTTTATCTATCAGTGCCAACTACACCTGCATAAATCTCATATGCTTCACGTATAAGTAAATAAATCGGCACAATCAAATCAAACTAGATGAAGAAAAATCAACTAGGTGACAACCCTGATGCCTATTGCCCATTGTCTTATCGCTGACTTACTTATGTAAATTTTTTGGGGAATATTGATCGTTATGTCAAGATGGAGATGAGGACTTAGGCAAATCGTACAATGTTAGGAAATTTACTAGCTGGGCGTTATCAAGTCCTCCAAATCTTAGGTGGAGGAGGATTCGGTCAAACTTATATTGCTCAGGATATGCACCGGCCAGGGCATCCCAAATGTGTTGTTAAGCACCTTCTGCCAGTTACCCATAATCCAGAGTTTATGGAAACTGCCAGACGGCTATTCACCAGTGAAGCAGAAACACTAGAACAACTAGGCTATCATGAGCGAATTCCAAGACTTTTAGCTTACTTTGAAGAACATCAAGAGTTCTTCTTAGTGCAAGAATTTATTGAAGGTCATTCTCTCAAAGCGGAAATGCTCCCTGGGCAAAACTGGACAGAAGACCAAGTAGTTTTATTGTTGCAACAGGTATTAAAAATTTTAGAGTTCGTTCATAGTCATCATGTTATCCATCGGGATATCAAACCGGAAAACATCATCAGACGACAACAAGATCATCAGTTAGTGCTGATTGATTTTGGTGCAGTGAAGCACATCCAGAATCAATTACTCGCATCCCCAGGGCAAACAGAGATGACCATTGCCATTGGGACACCAGGATATATGTCTACAGAACAGGGACGAGGTAAACCCAGGCCAAGCAGCGATATTTATTCGTTGGGTATTGTCTGTATCCAAGCCCTGACAGGATTACACCCCAGAGAATTGGAAGAAGATCCCAACACAGGAGAGATTCTCTGGCAACATCAGACACAGGTTAGTCCAGCGATCGCATCTATTCTATCGCGGATGGTGCTACATCATTTTAAATGGCGCTATCAATCTGCCACAGAAGTTTTAGCAGCACTAGAGCAAAACTTTGCTCCGGATGCGGAAACTAAATTCACTCAAGTATCATCAGCACTTACACAGTTACACCAGGTTTCACCATCCCCACAACAATCAACTAGTCAGCAAACTAACAGTATTCTCTCTTCATACCAGTATAAAAAGTTAGAAAAAATACTCTTAGAACTCGTTGGCCCTGTAGCTACGACATTATTAAGACTCTCGACATCAGCACAGAATTATTCAGAGTTAATCAATAATTTAGCGCAACACTTGCCAGAAAACCAACAAAAGGAATTCCGGCAAAAAGCCATGTTACTATCTGAGGAATCTGCTAACCAGCCTCAAACCCATATCAATAATTTACCTAGTCAAGTTCCCCCTTTCAGTAACTCAGAAATCACTGATAGTTTTATCTGTGAATGTGAGCGAGAATTAGCTGATTTAATCGGCCCAATCGCTAAATTTCTCATTCAAAAAGCGCTCAAGTCTACTCCACAAATTTCTCGTGCTGAATTAGTAAAAAATCTAGCTACAACCATTTCTGAGCCTCAAAAAGCAAGTCAATTTCAGCAACGGCTAGGTTATTAAATACTTATTGCCTATTGCCTTTCATTAAATTGAGTGAGGGAGTGCTGTTAGCGGAAGCGGGGCGATGCAGCCCGTGCTGAGTTTTGACTAATGACTAATGACTATACTAACTTTGTTGATTGAGCATATCCATAGCTATTTTTAAGCTAGATTTCATGCGCTCAAATGCTGCGGCTAAACCACCAATTTCATCTTTAGATGTTTCTGCAAAATTAGCATTCATATCACCAACGCTAACTCTTTGAGCAATTTTTTCAATATTTCTAATTCGCTCAATGACAGTTTTTTTGATTAAAAAGTTAATTACAAGCACAACAATTGTAAAAATAACCGCTAAAAGCCCCATAATCAAATACCAACTCCGATGAGCATTATTAAAAACCTCTTCAGAAGGAACAGAAATTATTTGAGTTGCAATAATCTGATTGAGTTTCCAACCAAAACCATTTTCTGTTCCATAAGTTGTCAACTGACTTTTAGGTGCTTGATCTGGTGTAGAATGGCAACGCA
The DNA here is from genome assembly GCF_013393945.1 of Nostoc sp. TCL26-01. Lineage (NCBI taxonomy): Bacteria > Bacillati > Cyanobacteriota > Cyanophyceae > Nostocales > Nostocaceae > Nostoc > Nostoc sp. TCL26-01. Next base: position 2,977,221 of record NZ_CP040297.1, on the reverse strand, counting down.
GACATTTCTGTTCTGTAATTTCTAGTGGTCGGGCAATATAAAATACTTGTCCTTCTGGTAATGAGCGAAAGCCAGAAAGTTGTTTAGTTTGGGGTTCATTGCGAAACCGTTCTACAAGTTGGGTTTCAAAAGGATCTGCTTTATCTCTTAAATTAGTTGGATTAATCGTTGCTTCTTTATACAGAAAATTTTCATATTCTGCATTTTTACGGAAATTTTCAAATACTTCTGTAGCAGAAAATGCTGGTACTGTTTCCGGAATGAATACTGTTTCTGTCTCTAATCTGGGTGCTAGTAGAGGATTCACACGATTTTGCGTATAACTTCTAACTGAGTTCATTGTTTTGATCAAAATCTGTGCTTTAGAAGTTATTTCATTTTGCGCTCTCTGTTGCAGTACGTTTGATAGTATTGTGCCACTTAAACAAATACTAACTATGAAAATGATCATCAAAAGTAAGTTAAACTTAGCACCAATTTTTAAGTTTTTTAACATATTTTTTAGCTATAAAAATTCTTAGTTTAATAGTATATACTAGCTTGTGTAATAGCAATAGATACACAATTAAAAGTAAACAAATATTAACTCTTTTCTTTAACATCAATTAGGCATAATCTTAATTAATGATGATTGGACGCTTTTCCCGTCGTTTATTTTTTTTACAGCTTTTAGGTTTAACAGTCGCCAGATGCACATCAACATCAAGATATGAAGGTACTTTAACTATTGGTGTGATCAATTATGATGGCGGAGAAGAAATAATTAAGCAATATGAAAAGTTTAACCGTTACTTAGCTGAAAAAACCAAGTCACACATTCGTTTAGAGCCTGTGTTCAACGAAAATAAAGCAATTGAAAGATTGCGAGAACGGGCTTGGTCATTAGTCTTTGCTCCTCCAGGTTTAGCAGCTATAGCGATCGCTTTATCTCAATACGTGCCTATTTTCCCTTTAGTAGGTATTAGTAATTTACGCTCTATCTTGGTTGTACGTAAAGATGCTCCAATCCGCAACCTCAAACAACTACAGGGTAAAATAGTTGCTTTAGGTCAACCAGGTTCAGCCACAGGATATTATTTCCCTCTATTTAATCTTTATGGATTGACGCTAGCTGAAATATTATTTGCACCTACACCTACAACAGTTTTAGAATGGGTAGCACAAGGAAAAGCTGCTGCTGGCGCTATTTCAATGGCAGAATTTGATCTTTACACTCCCCAGATTAATGAACATGAGTTTCGTGTATTATATACAGACCCTCATTATGTTCCATCTGGTGTGGTGTTACTGGGGCCAAATGTAGAACGCAATCGTCAAGAATATATCCGCAAAGTTATGAGTGAATTTCCTGCTGTTTTGGCTGAAGAAGTAGGATATGTACCCAATGGAAAAGTCCCAAATTATCAATATATGATTGATGTAGTTGAGCGAGTGAAACTCATCACTTCTGAACTACAAAATCAGCCTGTTCAATTATTCAAAAAAACAAGTTAAATTTAGTTTCTTTATCTTGAACGATAATTCGGGTAGGGGCGGGTTTACCAATATCATCGTTAATAATTTGTCACTTAGATTAAATTCCCTTAAATCGTTCTTTTGCCTTCTCAAACGCCTCTTGCATGACAGATTGAATTTTTTGAGGATCGGGTTTATTCCCACCCATTAAATCACCAAAATACACACAAGCTGTCTCTCCTAAAGACCAAGTATAAGCAGCTGCCCAAGATGCAGCGATCGCACTACCAAAACCTGGGATAAACTTAACTAATTCTCGTCCTATGGCTTGGGCTAAAAAACCACCGGCGATCGCACTCACAATACCACCAGCTTGTGATGGAGACAAGGTTTGACCATATAGTTTTCCCAAAATTGTCACCATCGATACTTGCAAAGCCGTAAGTACGGGCATAGTAGCAAATGGTAACAGTACAGCTGCAAGTGTAGCTGCCATAACAGCGAATGATAGAGTATAACGTCTACCTACATCCCGGTAGAGATTGCCGAGTTTTTCACTTACTTGCTTATCTAATAGCTGATAAATAGCTTGCGCCTCTGCTTCTGGGAGTAGTTCTGCTAGGGTATCGCGGAATCTCTCTAAACCGTAAAATACTGGATCATAACCGTCTTCTTCTAGAGTAAAGTCGATCAGGATCGAGCGATCGTACAATCCAGCAAAAGCTGTTTGAATAGCACTGAAAGTGCGGTTGATTTCTGGGTAGTCTGGTGGATATGGAGGATGATTGATCACATCAGGGGGATATACTTCGTGTAGACAAGTCACTGCTAGTAAACAGGGAACTTCAGGGTATTGCTGACGCAAATTTTGAGCAATTTGTAGTAGGGTATCAGTGGCAAAATCATTGATTTTCACAGTCAAAATCAACACTCTGACCCGGCTACTTTCCTGCTGTAAATCTCCTACCAACTCCTGAATGACTGCTTGAGTTTCTTGGTTAACGTCTCCCAGCCCGACTGTATCTGTAAAAATTAACAAGGGTAAGTCATCAGATGGATAAGCATAACGTTGAGTATATTGTGTATGCGGACGAAACCCTTGTCCCACAATCTCAGATGAGACACCAGTTAATCCTCTGACAATTGAGCTTTTACCTGCTTGCGGTTTACCAATCAATAAAGCTTCTGTAGTCGGTAATTCTTCCCGTACTTTCTCTAAAATATCAGCAATTTCCGCTTCATCAACACTAAACCACTGTACAAACCTCTGTGAAACCTGTTCAAGGGGCAAACTCTGCACTAAACCGTCTGTTGTCTTTCTCCAGACATCAGCAACACGGTTTATCCAAGAATTGTTTTCTCGTCTTGTCATCGCACCCTTACCAGTTTCACGGAACTGCTGATATTTAGCTTGTAGCAAATCAGCAATAAATTACTCACCCATTAGTATCAAAACACAGGAGAGCTTTCTTTACTATTCTAAGAGGACGTTTGAAAAGTCTGTTTCTTTGTCATGTTGAATGCAGCGTAGCGGAATGAAACATCTCAATATGTGCCACAAAACCTAGATTCTTCCTTACGCTCCGCTCCAGTCAGAATGACATTTTTATACCTACTGAAACTTTTCCAACACCCTCTAACGATGAGTGGGGAGTCTCCTCTGTGTCTCTGTGCCTTTGTGGTAGAAAAATATTATTTAACCACAAAGACACAGAGAAAATAATAAAAAACCCGCGTAGGCGGGGTAACACAACAACACTATGAACAAATGAACCTGAAAAATTAAGCAAATTGTCTTAATTCAGCTTCTAGCTGCCGAACTAGCCTTTCATCACCTTTAGCTCGCGCTACTTCTAAGCGATGCTCGATATTTCTTTGAATATTGAGTTTGTGTACTTCTTGAGCAGCATTACCTGCTTTGAGTCTGTTTTGAGTCATAGTTGAACCTCTTTAAGTTTTCTACTTTATATCTGTGATTCCTAACATAACACAATTTTCGTAGTCTTTGTTACAGATTTTTTTGATTTTATGTACGCCTATGATGAGTTTTATCTCAAAAAAGTTATCAAATCAGCAAATTCTGACTTTATTGAGCGATTTTGGCGATCGCGATGTCTATGCTGCTGTGATGAAAGGAGTAATTTGGCAGATTAATCCTCATGTGCAGGTGGTAGACTTAACCCATCAGATACCACCGCAAAATCTTGCTGCTGCTAGGTTTTGTTTGCTAAATGCCTATCCTTACTTCCCAGAGGGAACTATACACGTGGCAATAGTAGATCCAGGTGTGGGTAGCACAAGACGAGCGATCGCAGTAGAATTTGCTCATGGGTTGCTAGTGGGGCCAGATAACGGTATCTTTAGTGGTGTATTAGCCCAAACTCCAGCAATTGCTGCCGTCGAACTGACTAATTCCCAATATTGGCGAATCCCCAAACCTAGCAATACTTTTCACGGTAGAGATATTTTTGCACCAGTCGGCGCTCATCTTGCTAGTGGTGTCCCTCTCCAACAGCTAGGAGAAGAAATCGACACCACAGCCTTAGTACAGATAGATATTCAGCATTGTAGGCAAACAACAACTGGTGCAATTGGTTGTATTCAATATATAGATTACTTTGGTAACTTGGTCAGCAATATTCCCGGTAGTTACGTCCAGGACAAAAAATGGTATGTAAAAATTAATGGTTTGATCATTCCAGGATGTGACACCTATAGTAATGTCCAACCTGGAGAAGCCACAGCTTTAATTGGCAGTCATGGCTGGATAGAAATTGCCATCAATAGCGGTAACGCACACACACAGTTACAACTCGACTTACAAGATACCCTAGAAGTAATTAGTGAGTGCTGAGTGCAAAATCAATTCAAAATTCAAAATTCAAAATGAAGAAATAATGACCAATGACTCTTACCCATTACCCATTACCCATTTACTTATGACTACATCAACAATATCTGTTCCAGAAGTTTATCAAGGTCAGTTTGGGGAGTTTACTATTGATCAGAGCGATCGCAATGGTGTGATTATCTATCGTGCTGGCTTAATGGTAGCGGCTGTTTGCTTTGCTGTGGGCAGCGCTTTAGTCTTATTCAACAATCATCCCCCTGTATTACAAGCACTGACACCTTTATATACTTGCTTCACTTTAGCCTTGGGTGTAAGTTTGCTGACTATTCATATTTACCTCGCACCGTTGCATAGACTATTGCAGGCGTTTTGGTTGATTGGTAGCATTGCTGCATTAGCGATCGCTCATTTTGATGATCAACCTTTTGCTGTTACTGTCTACAACCAACCCTTAACTATTTTGGGTGTTGGTTTTACTTTCGCGGCTTTAACAGGCATCTATTTTAAAGAAGCTTTTTGTTTTCATCGTCTAGAAACTAAAATATTGACCGTAACTGTACCCCTTTTGTTGTTGGGTCATTTGCTAGGAATTTTACCAACTCAATGGGAACAAGTTCTGTTAGGCATTTGGGCAATTTTCTTTCTAGTGTTTGCCGTGCGTAAAGCGGTGCAAGCTATTCCTCCTGATATTGGAGATAAATCTGTGTTTACCTATCTCAAAGAAAAACGCATGACTCAAGTATAAAAAGTATTAAATATGCAGATTGTGTCAGTTAAATAGCATCTGAAAATACTGAGGAATTATTCGTACTGATGCACTCTGCTAACTAACTCTTCAGATCCAGATTTTTGATAATTACCCAGATTTTTATTAGCTTGTGACCAGATGCTCTTATAATTTTCTATGTGTCGTCAAGAGTATTACTAGTACTATTTTTATCTATAAATAAAACTTATATTAAATATTTGTTTTTGTTAATATTAACTTGTTGATCGATTCGTAAAGATTCTGTTACAATCATTTACATAAGATAACAATTGAGTTACCAAACAAGGAATTCATGTGGCTGCTGATAATCATTTGACGCAGCTGTGTTAGCAAGACTTACTAAGTAAAGGTAGTAACAATCTACACGTTACTACTTTGATATAGGCTTCTTGTTTTTAGTTGGTTCATCAACGCTGAATTCGGTATCGGTATCTTTCATTGACATTTGGACTTCTCCTTCTAGCCTCGGTTTGCTACCGAGGTTTTTTATTATGGCGTTTTTCAATGTAGTGGCGTGGCAAGCTTTAAATGTGGCGATAGATTTTTATTTTTGTAGGGTGCGTTAACGAAGTAACGCACCGTCTTAATCTAATACAAACCTAACCCCCAACCCCTTCCCTACAAGGGAAGGGGAGCAAGATTCAAAGCCTTTCTCCTACAAGGAGAGAGGTTTGGAGAGAGGTCAGTTAACCTGTAACAGCGATCGCACCAGCAATTGCACTAGCGACTAGAGAAGATAAAGCTGTACCAAATAACCACCAAGCAGCACTAGCAACAGTTTTTCTGGTTGCTTCTACTTGTTTTTTAGCTTGATGTCGGACGGCTTTGAGGCGTTTTTGGGTTTCTTGTTGGATGCGTTCGGCGCGATGCAATACACTATCTCGTGCGGCTTCGATTTGGTCGATGACACGGTTAACATCGGACTCGGAAATATCTTCACGAGAACTGAGGATAGCGACTAGGGTATCACGGTCGAACTGACTCAGGCGATCGCGCAAAGCCTCAAACCCGGCTTGGGGATCGTCAAATAATTTAGCAAAGTCTTCTCGAATCCCCTCGTAGTTAAGTTCTGGACGATTGAGGGAGTTGAGATACTGACGAATTCTGTCAAAAATTTGATCAATTGCTGACTGTACCCGTTGTTGGATTTGTTGTAATTGACTAACAATCGAGTTACGTACCGATTCAATTTGATCGGCAATTTGATTAGCTTCTGCCTCAGAGATATCTTCCCGTTGCGATAGTAAGGCTACTATTGTCGAACGGTCAAATTTAGAGAGGCGATCGCTTAAATTACCAATTCCCAATCGGGGATCTCGCAGCAGTAATTGTAAATCGCGTTTGATACCTTCTGGATTGAGTTCCTCTTTATTGGTGTGACGTAGATAATTTTCTAAACTGGTGCCAAAATCTGCGACTCGTTGAGCAGTACGATTAGCTAAACGGCGTGGCGCTTGGACGAGATTAGCAATTGCTGTTTGTACTTGGTCGATAATTTGGTTAACCTGATCTTCGCTTAAATCTTGCCGTTGGCTGAGAAGTTTGACCAAAGTTTCTCTATCTACTTGTGACAAGCGATGTCTTAAAGCCACAGCACCCTCTTGAGGATCACGCAATAAAGTAGCCAAATCTTGCTGAATTCCTTCAGGGTTGAGTTCTTCCAGCTTGGTATTGCGCAGATAATCAGCAATGGCTGTTGTTGTGCGATCGTACTGTTCTCTAGCACGTTCTACTACTGCTTGAGGCGCTTGCAGCACACTATCCCGAACCGCTTCCACCTGATCAATGATTTGATGAATTTGTTCTTCGCTTAAATCTTGTCGCTGTTTTAGCAGTTGCACTAAAGTATCACGATCAAATTGTGATAAACGAGTTTGTAAAAGCTGGATGCCTATTTGCGGATCTTCTAATAACACTCGCAAATCACGTTTGATAGCATCAGGATTTAACTCCTCTTTATTGGTATTTCGCAGATAGTCTTCTACCCTTTGCCAGAGTTCATTGGTTTTAGCTGTGGCTTGTTCTGGAGTTTGTGCTGACTGCTGCACCGTTTTTAGAACTTCTTGGCGAATGTTTTCCATTTCCTGAGCAATTTCTTGAACTTTCGCTTCGCTGATATCACCTCGCTGTGTCAATAAGTTAGCAAAATCTTGTTGCTGGAGTTGTTCTAATTGTTGGCGGATGTGTGTAGGATCTGCCTGTGGATCGTAGATCACATCTGCAAATTCATTTTTAATGGTGATGCGGTTGAAATGCCAAGGGAAAGAATTACGAATATAATCTTCAACATCTGTTTTGATAGTATTATCACCTGATGTTGATAATCTGGTAGTGATTTGCTGAGTGGTTTGCTCTCTTAATTGTTGTAGTTGGTGAGTAATTCTTTCAACATCTATGTCTTGAACTTTGTTTTTTAACTGTTGTAGCTGATGACTAATTCTGTCCACATCGACATCAGCAATATCTACTCGATCTAATACAGCAGGGACTGCGGCACTCATGCCATATTTAACCGCTTGCTGCATGACTCCATTTCTACCGTTACCGTTTTTTCTCGTGGTAACTATCTGCTGTAACCGTTCACCCAAATTTTCTGATCTTAATTCTTCTGGTGTGGCAGATTGCAGCAAGTTAATTACTTGTTCTGTAGGATTTTTGCGAGTGAAGGTTTTCTCCCAAGCTGCTTGTAATTGGTCAGCGATTTGATTGACATTGGCTTGAGGCAAATTAGTGCGATGTGCTTCGCCTCGCCTTTGGCTATCGCTAATTAAATCCACAAAAGTTTGGCGATTAATATTTTGGAGTAAATCATTATCACCTAGAGATTGCCAATCAACATCACTCAAGATTTGCTCAAACTGACTACGAATTTCTTTTAAATCGAGTTTGGGTAAGGTAGCTAAAGAACTTTGTAAGGTATTTCTGATTGTATCTGGTTCAAAACCAGCAGTTAATTCTCTGCGGACTGCGGCTGTAATTTCTTCTGCTGTGGATACCATCTGGTTTTTAGCAGTTGTCGCACCGATCGCTGTAGTTGCTGTACCCATCAGTGCTTGCCAGCCAGAACTAACTGTGCTGACAATCGAACCTAGCAAAGAACCCACAGCCGAGGAACCAAACCAAGCTACTAAAAAGAAGTAGGTAGACCAAATAACGATACCACTGATCGCTCCCAGCATGGCACTTTGGATAAAGCTGAGTTTGACTGCTAAAAAACTTGCAGCAAATAAGGCGATACTAGCTGTTAATATTGCCCAAGTACCGAGTTTAGCTTCAACCTCCCGTACCTTACTGCCTAAAGTTTCTGCATCTTCATCATCAGTAGATGAATCATTTCCTAGAGTGGAAATACCTACAGCTACAGACAGATTAGTTAACAATAATTGAAAAGCGATCGCCATTAAAGTCCCAGCGAATAAAGCCACTAAAAATTGAGAACTAGAAAACTCAATAGATGCTTTTGTGGGAACTAGTATTTCTGGCAATCTATTTGTCGGAGTTATCCCCAAAGATAGCCAATGACAGATAGGAAACATATATTTTTTCCCGTACGTTCAACAGATGAAATCAACCCTAATTCTAGAAGGGTCTATCTCTCAGTCTATTTATTGTTTACATCGGTCTACACTTTCTCAGGTAATAATCACATTTATCAAAAGTTATATCTGCTATGGGAGAATTGAGCAGATTGAGATTCCCAAATTATTTGATCATTCGGGGATATTGTTTCTTATGAACAATATTTAAATTTTGTGAACAATAAAATCATTAATCCTATTTTTTTTGAGAAACCTATATTGAATTAAAAAGATTTAGGTTTTCCATGATTAATTAACATTTTTATACTCATGTATATCCAATGATAGAGGTCAAAATTATTCCATCTGATTGATGAAAGATCACGATAAGAAAGTGTTAATAATAAAGCAATGACATCCATGCCTTTTTAAATAATTAAAAAGCTAATTTTTTGTCTTTTATTGTTTGGAGAAGTAAGAATGGTAGTAGGTGTAGGTAGACGTGCTGTAGGTGTATTTTCTCATCGCCGAGATGCTGAACAAGCACTACACGAACTAAAACAATCCGGCTTTGCAATGGATAGAGTGTCTGTGATTGCCCAAGATACAGACAGGAACGAAGAAATTGCTGGCACTCCAGTACAAGAAAGAGTCGGTGACAAATCAGATGAAGGTGCAAAAGTCGGAGCAGCTACAGGTGGTGCTTTAGGTGGTTTGGGTGGTCTGTTAGTCGGTCTTGGTATATTAGCGATTCCTGGCATCGGCCCGATTATGCTGGCTGGAGCCACAGCAACTACTTTAGCAACTACCTTAGCTGGCGCTGGTATTGGTGCGGTAGCTGGGAGTTTACTTGGTGGGCTAATTGGTTTGGGAATTCCGGAAGAGCGTGCTAGAGCCTATGAAGACAGGGTACGCAGAGGTCACTACTTGGTAATCGTCGATGGCACAGATGCAGAAATCGCTCAAGCAGAAGCAATTTTGCGTCGTCGTGGCATTGAAGATTACGATGTTTATGACTCTCCTAGAGGCACTGGCACAACTGACATTGGTCGTACTAAACACGCTGTTGGTTACTTTTCCTTATTGCCAGATGCGGAAGCAGCAATTAACGATTTGCGGCACGCAGGTTTTCCCTTAAGTCAGATTTCTTTAATTCATCGGGCAGCTTTACGCAGCAATGCTTTCACCGATATTGATGTGAGCGATCGCTTTGATTCTCACCGTTGGCGACTGCCAGAACAACGGACTCGGTTCTATAATGAGCGCATCAATCATGGGGATTACATTGTCGCTGTTAGCGGTACAGATGCCGATATCCAACGGGCGGCAGGAATTTTAAGCAGACATGGAATTCAACAGTGGCAAATTTTTGATCCTACTGATGATAGTGCCACATATTCTCAAGGTAATAGAAGAGCGATCGGCGCATTCCCTCATCGTCGAGATGCCGAAGCCGCATTAGGAGAACTGCGAGACGCTGGTTTCCCGATGAATCGAGTTTCATTAATTGCTAAAGATGCTAGCGGTACTCCCGGCGTGGGTGGAAATCTTGGTCAAGGCAATAAAGCCGATGAAGGAGCCAAAGCTGGAGCCGCCACAGGTGGTGCTTTAGGCGGTTTAGGTGGTTTGTTAGTTGGTCTTGGGACTTTGGCTATTCCGGGAGTAGGGCCAGTTATTGCTGGTGGTGCAATCTCTACCGCTTTAGCGACAACCTTAGCAGGTGGGGCGATTGGTGCGGCAGCTGGGGGTATTGTTGGCGGACTGGCAGGTTTAGGAATTCCCGAAAACAGAGCGCGTGTTTATAATGACCGCTTCCAAAGAGGTGAATACTTAGTTATTGTCGATGGTACAGAAGCCGAAATCCAACACGCTGAAACCATCCTCAAACGTCGAGGAATACAAGAATACTCTGTTTTTGATGCCAGAGATTTACATGAAGGCACTCGTCCAGTAGTTGATCACAGAAGACAGGAAGATATCGTTCACCCCGTAACAGGCGATCGCTCAGAACCCATCGTGGAAATTATAGACCACCGCGAAGGACGAGTTTAATGTCCTCTGACTATACACACTCATCATCCATTATTTTCCATTGACACCCAGAGATAAACAGATGAAAAAGTTAACTCCTTTTTTGATTAGTTGTGTCCTAGTGCTTGGTACTGCGGCTTGTCAAGATACTTCTAAAACAACTCAAACTGCACCCAACACTACTGAAGAAAATGCCCAAACACCCTCTGTAGAAGCAACACAAGCTGCACAGCAAGATGCTCAAAGTGATCTGCGGAGAAGACAACTCAACTCAGACATCCGCGCTCGTGAAAACCGTAATAACGTGACTGGTGGCGATACCCAAAGAGCCGAAGGTGATCTTGCTAGCGAAGTTCGTTCTAAATTAGAGGCGAACATACCCAATGGACAACTGACAGTTAACGCTGAAGACAACGGCACTGTCACCGTAGGCGGAACTGTCAATAACCAAGCCCAACTAGCTAAGATTGAACCTTTAGCTAAAGAAATTAAAGGTGTGAAAACTGTTGTTGTCAAAGCAACTGTGAATCCACCCAAAAGCTGAACTTAGGACTCACGTACTCAAATTCTTGTCAGGATAATCATAGGGAACCAACCGCTTGTGGGTGGTTCCCCTTGACTATGGACTATTGACCACCCTCAGAAGGGTCTATTGGTTGAGTGCGTAAGTCCTAAGTTATTGCAGCAGTAGTTGAATATGCTAACTACTGATAAATTTCATTGACAACTGACAACATGAATGTTTATGTTTGTTTACGTCTAACCACTTACAAAAGCTGTTGTGATTGCCAAAATAAAAAACTATGGAAACCGAACAAAAGCAACAGGAATCTTTAAATGCAACTGTCTCACCAGGGACGATCGCCTTGCCTAACGCAGAAAATAGTAACTTACCCAAGCTACCACCAGCGACAGACACTACTCCTGAATGGCAACAGTTTGGTCAACAAGTTGCTGATTTTTTGGCACAACTACCAGAATATTTGGGTAGTTTTTATCAAAAATACGGACAGGCGATCATTACTGTTTTGTTAATTGTTGCGGCGATCGTTACCTCAAAGGTAGTTTTAGCTGTACTAGATGCTATTAATGATTTGCCTTTAATCTCAGCTATTTTTGAGTTGATTGGAATTATTTACTCTACTTGGTTTATTTTCCGTTATCTCATTAAAGCTTCAACTCGCAAAGAATTAACCCAGGAGATTGAAACCCTAAAAACCCAAGTTTTTGGTTAATCAGTTTCATTGCTATCATGCTGCAAAAATCTTAAATCATTCATGGTAAATTCAGATACCCGACTTCTTCAAGAAGTCGAGTATTTGTTAATGTTTATCATTAGCTCAACAGACAGGAATCCGTTTTGATTAGTGTTAGCCTTGCTTGGCGCAAGCTACTGATTTGCATAGTCAGGCAATAGACAATAGATTTAAGAGGACGTTTGAAAAGTCTGTTTCTTTGTCATGTTGAATGCAGCGTAGCGGAATGAAACATCTCGGTATGTGCCACAAAACCTAGATTCTTCCTGACGCGGAGCGTAAGGAAGAATGACATTTTTATACCTACTGAAACTTTTCCAACACCCTCTAATATAAATCTATCTTGTGAATTGATTATTTATGTTATGCTCAGAGAGTTATACAAATTTTATAACGGGATGTAGCGCAGCTTGGTAGCGCACTTCGTTCGGGACGAAGGGGCCGCTGGTTCGAATCCAGTCATCCCGACTTTTTTAGGTATCGATTGCCAGATTATTTATTCGCGTTGACAAACTAGTGTCCATTCAGCACTGGTAATAATCGAAGATGAGAAGACTTTTCAAACAACCTCTAAGCTCGACTTTATCCTTTTTTTGGCAAGGCTCAAGCTGACCCTGAAGGCTTTATGAGACGTGAGTTTTACTTTTTTGTTTGCACTGAGAATTTAGTAACATGGAAAAAGTTTTTGCCAAAAAGCTAGGGTTTTGCCGTATTAAGAAAACCAAGTTCTTAGAGGTTGTTTGAAAAGTCAAAAAGTATACTAGAAACCCCTCTCCATAGAGCGTTCGCGTAGCGTGTGCTTTGCACTCAGCGCTTCTCGTAGAATACCTCTCACGCCAGTTGCTACAACGGGGGAAAAATACGCAACGCACTGGCTCCCTGACACGGAGAGAGGCTTTGAAACCCTTATTTTCTTGTTCCCATTCCCTAGTAGGGAAGGGGTTAGGGGTTAGGTTTTTGAGATTTTGGTGTTACGCATGATACTTTTAAAATATCCTCTTAATTTTGGGTAAAGTCAAGCTTAGATAGACTATGACCCATTCCCGATCAAATATTATTTCAACTTGAATTTTAAACTATTTATTCTGATATAATCTTGGGAGGAAATACAGTTCAGTTAAAAATAGTTATGATACTGTAAACCTGCTGTCGTTACCAATCAGGTCACTATCACTGATTCTAATCTGAACTGTATTTATCAAACAACAGGATGTATGACTAATTATTCCTGAATCCTAACGCTGTCATCTAAAAAAAAGGTTGAGCAGCGTTATTTTTATCAGAAAAATTGTCATAACTTCGCTTTTTTAGTCTCCCCAAGCAACTTTTTGTGCTAGCAAAGCTTCTGCTTTTGTGACTTTATTAACTCCAGGAGGATTTAAGTAGGCAATCCCCAAAGCTTGAGTATGCTTTTGTGGGTCAAAACTACTTTTTTGACCTGTAGAAGTTGTGGGAGTTGTGGGAGTTGTGGGAGTTGTAGGTGTATCAGTTTGACCTCCGTTTAGATTAGCAGCTTCTTGAGCAGTCAGTTCAGTCAAGAACTCTTGATTGGTGGAATTTATAAGTTGTACCATTGATTTTTCTCCTGAAAATCGCAAAATTATTCTGGAATCAGCGCTTGTGAAGAAGTCATTTGGCTGCCTCAACAGTTCGCTTACTCGAATAGTAAATTTGACAATTTCTAGTTACCTCCGAATCTCAAAACCTTGTGAGGTACTATTTGATATCTTTCGAGTTATTGATAATTAAGTTATGCTTTGCTGACATTACGAACGATATTATGGGCTTTTTGCTGAGGTATTTTTGTCTTGATTATCAATAAGCTCGTTAGTCAACAAATAAATGAAAAGTATTTTGCCTAAATTGATAGGAAGCTTTTACAGCAATGATTACCAGGATTATTGTCCAGAAAAAAAATTTATTAATCTCAGTAATAAGCGTATATAGCTAAGTTTTCTACTTGACATGGGAGTTTTTCTTCAACATATTTCTTAACATTAGACCAAGGTTTATTGATAAGAAAATTAAATCAGTTACCAGTCATAACGGCGTATAGTGGGGAATTTAAATCAGTTGTCAGTTAACGCTGATATAGTGGGGAATTTAAACCCAATTATCTTGACTGATAACTGTTTACTGATAACTGATAACTGTTAAATACCATGACTCTTGCCAATTACCCAATGACGGCGGAAAAAGCGTGACAAAGCTGATTCATCCAAAGATAAATAAATAGGTCGGCCGTGGGGACAAGTGCGGGGGTGGCGTGTGCGTTGCCAATCATCTAATAACTGCTGCATTTGTGGCAAACTCATCTGTGTACCGTTGCGAATAGCACTACGACAAGCAACAGCAACTTGGGCTGTTTGTAAGTCACCTCCCCAGCTAAGTTCTAAAATGGCTTCGGCAGAGTCTTCTCGTTGTTGGAGGATGGCTGGTAGATTGCGGACTGCCCAAAGTTGTTCTCCAAATGGTTCAATATCTAAACCAATGCGTTGTAGTTGATTAACTTGGGCGGGAGATAATTGATAGAGAATAATTGGTGGTTCAACAGCAATTAGTTGCCAGTTGTCACACAATTGTTCATACAAAACTCGTTCGTGGGCAATGTGTTGTTCAACTAACCACATTCCCCCAGGATGTTCAGCGACAATATAGGTATTGCTAACTTGAGCGACTGCTTTTAAATAGTGCTGAGTGTTATCTTCATGGGAATTTTGCGAGTTAAAGTTGTAGTTACCTTTTTCTTCGGCGGCTTTGAGTAATTGACTGACTCTGGTTGTGTGGACAGATTCTTTGATATTAGCTGTAGAAATACGTAGCGTTTTGTGAATGGCTTGGGTAATTTGCTCTTGCCAATAACTTAAATCGTTGAGATAGATTTCTGTTTTTGCGGGGTTACGATTCCAGTTGATTTGGTTGGGAGAAATGGCAAGATGTAAGAAACAAATGGGATAGCGATCGCGTGGTAATGTTTTGTGAAATGCTGCCAAAATTGTGTGTTCTAATTCTGGTGATTTAACCATTCTGCCGTTAATCGCTACCTTCACCCAATCGGGACGATGACGGTGACAACGGTCTGGTAAACCTATGACTAGGGAGAGTGTGGAGTGCTGAGTGCTGAGTGCTGAGTGCTGAGTGGGGAGTGGGGGAGTGGGGAGTGGGGAGTGGGGAGTGCTGAGTGGGAATTGGGGGGTTGGGGATTTGTTGTGTGAGTTCTTGTAAATCGCCTTGTCGTAGTTGGGTGAGAAATTGGGGTATTTGTTGTCCGACGGTGGTAGCTGGGGAGATGGTAAACCATAGTTTGTCATTTTGCTGAACTTGCCAAGCCACATGAGGATGACATAGGGCAATTTGTTGAATTGCAGTTTGTACAGCCTTCATTTGCTGTGTGGTGGTTGGTAAGCCTTGACGACGGGATGGACAATGAGCAAATAAATTTGAGACTGTGACTACTGTACCAGGAGCGATCGCTGTTGCTTCGACTTGCATCACTTTGCCTGCATCGCCGTAGACAACTCGCCATCCTTCATTGCCAGATGTGGAACGACTCAATATTTCCAAATCGGCTAGAGTTGTTAAACTGTGTAGCGCTTCGCCGCGAAATCCCAAACTCTGAATTTTCCACAAATCTGCACTAGAACGAATTTTACTAGTACTGTGAGCTGAAGCTGCTTGTTGTAAATCATCTAAATCCATGCCACAACCATTATCTGCTACACGGATACGCCACTGTTCCGGCCAGAGATAAACAACAATTCTGGTTGCACCTGCATCTAAGGCATTTTCCGCCAACTCCCGCACCACAGCAGCAAAGGAGTCTATAACCTCACCTGCCGTAATCAGATGTACGACTTCTCTCGGTAAAGTTTGAATAGTAGATGCCATATTGAGTTTCCTGGTGAGAGACTGCAAATCAGATGCTCATAAGTAATCAGACATAATTAATTACACAAGTTATTTCCTGTAACCTGTAACCTGTAACCTGTAACCTGTAACCTGTCCCCTATCTCTACATAAGAATTTAATTGTGTCCAACTACCTATTAGGGATAATCATGAGAAACAAAAGGGATGGCAACGATTTCACCTTCAGTATTACCTACTTGCACTTTTAAACCTACGCCACCAGCCTTAGAGCGAATATAACCCAGTCCAAAATAACCATCAGAGGTTTGTGTATAACTAGTGAGTTTACCGACTTTTTCATCACCAATAGCAATATTATCTCCTACTGTTGCCGGGGCGTTGAGATGGATACCCCAAAGATATTGTTTGACACCTTTATATGTATTCAAACGGGCGATGGTTTCTTGACCGATATAGCAACCTTTACTAAAGGATATAGTCTGCCACAATCCCACCTCTAAAGGATTGTAGTCATCAGTAAGTTCTGCATCTGGGGCTGGTCTGCCTTGTAATATCCTGATAGTATCCCAGGCGCGATCGCTCAATTCCACTGCACCTAACTCTAAAATTTGTTCCCATATCTGCTGTTTTTGGGAAACTGGCAAAATCAAGGTATATCCTGGGGAAGCCAAGCCACTACCGACTGCAACGATCACATCATCAACTGTAATATGGTTGCCGTAAGCTTGACCAATAATTGCCCCAGCCCCCAATTTCTCGACTATAGCGTCACTTTCTGCACCAATAATACTCAAAGTTGCCGTTTCATCTGTGATATCAGTCAATTGCACCTTGTCCGCAAAAAAGATATAACGATCTAGCCATTGCAATAAAAACTCCCGACGGCTAGGTGAAACCAAAAGTAACACATCATCATCGCAAATATACGCACTAACTAAATCAATAGTACGAGCCGTCGATGTCACCATTACAGTATCACAGCCTTGTCCCGGCTTGAGACTTTGGAAATCATTCGTACTTTGATTATGTAAAAAACGTAAACGGTCATCATCGGAAACACGGATGCGTCCCCAATGAGAGCGATCGCACACAGCAACCCCTGCGGTTGCGGCTTGGATAGCAGCTGCGTCTTTACCGTCAATTGCAGATGTTGCCATAAGAGTCAAGGGTTACTTTGTGTTAATGTTTGCGCCTTGGTGATTTTAGCAAAGAATTCAGGAGAGCGATCGCTTCCTCAAGCGTCATTTCTTTACGTAGCAACACTCAGTTAATTTTTATATTCACATTAGTAAGCTTTGTTGTTAAAAAAAGTTTACGTAAATATACTAACAAGTTCCGACTTTTTTCCGACCTTTTCCGACCATAAAACCTGATACTAGGCAGTATAGTATTTTAAATGATAGGTTTCAGCTAAAAAACTTACATTAAAAAAGGTTTTCAGTTACGGCAGTATCAGCAAATTTACTGTCAGTATGATGATCTTGGCAAAATTACAATTAAAGGATAATTTTTATGTTTGACTCCAACGAATTTAGCTCTAACGCCAACTACGAACTAGAACCTAATATTGCTAATATTTTGGCAACATCTCTGCAAAATACTTACAGCACCCTGACAGCTGCCTCGAAAAGTAATAATTTTTTGCCTGCGATCGCACCAATATTTGATAGCAGTGGAGATTTAAGCAGACTACAAGCATTGTCTGATAGTTGGGCATCAGGTGATTTCAGCCAATTACCGATTATTCAGATTCTGCCGAGCAATTTGATGAATGGCGCAAATGGTGCATTTTCTGAAGCTACTCGTACAATCTATTTATCATCAGACTATCTTGCCCAAAACTTGAGCAATCCAGATATTCTCACAGGTGGTGTGACAGGGACTTTACTAGAAGAGATTGGGCATTTTGTCGATACCCTGCTAAATCCAGGTGCTGATACTGTTGGAGATGAGGGAGAATTATTTTCCAAGACCCTGATGGGATCATCTCTCAGTGATGCAGAAAAATTGCTGATTCAGCAAGAGGACGATCATAGCTTCATTACGATTGATGGTAATGCGATCGCTGTTGAACAGTCCTTGACAAATATTCCCGTGATTAGTGTCACTGCTAGCGATGCCAGTGCTGGCGAAACCGCTACAGGTGTAACAACAAATCCTGGAACCTTCACCCTCACTCGTACCGGAGATTTAACCACAGCCGTCACTGTTAATTACACATTGGCTGGAACTGCCACTAAGGGGGTAGACTATAGCAACTTAACTGGAACTGTAGGTTTTGCTGCCGGTGCTAGTACGACGACAGTGAAAGTGACACCCATTGATGACACTCTAGCCGAAAACAGTGAAACCGCAATTCTCACCTTAAAAACCGGCACAGGTTACACCCTGGGAACAACAACCCTTGCTACCATCACCCTGGCTGATAATGAAACTCCCGTGATTAGTGTCACTGCTACCGATGCCAGTGCTGGAGAAACCGCTACAGGTGTAACGCCAAATCCGGGAACCTTCACCCTGAATCGCATCGGCAATTTAGCCACAGCCTTAACCGTTAATTACACATTGGCTGGAACTGCCACTAAAGGGGTAGACTACAGCAACTTAACTGGCACTGTTAGCTTTGCATCTGGAGCTAGCACTGCGACTGTAAAAGTTACACCAACCGATGATACTCTGGCTGAGAAGAGTGAAACCGTTATTCTCAGCTTACAAACAGGGACAGGCTACACCCTGGGAACAACAACCCTTGCTACCATCACCCTGGCTGATAACGAAACTCCCGTGATTAGCGTCACTGCTACCGATGCCAGTGCTGGTGAAACCGCTACAGGTGTAACGTCAAATCCCGGAACCTTCACCCTCACTCGCATAGGCAATTTAGCCACAGCCTTAACAGTCAATTACACCTTAGCGGGAACTGCTACTAAGGGGGTAGACTACAGCAACTTAACTGGGACTGTAGGCTTTGCTGCTGGTTCGGATAAAGCAGTAGTGAATTTCACCCCCATTGATGACATCTTGGCTGAAGGGAATGAAACAGTGATCTTAGCCTTGGCAACTGGGACAGGTTATACAGTGGGAACGACGAAGACGGCAACCGTCACTATTGCCGATAACGAAGTATTACCAACTCAAAATATTCTCCAAGGATTATCCTTAACCGCAAATATATTTACAGCATTAGATAATGTCTTTGCTCAAAATTCCTTATTACTTCAAAAGCTTGATTTATTAAGTAAACGGATTGACATTGATACAGCAAAAACTTTTTTAGGAGATGCTAAAACTCGTCTTAACCAAGCCATCATTAGTTTGAATAGCTTATCAAGTTTAAATTTGAAAACAATTGTCGAGCAATTGTCAAATGCTATTAACAATATTGGCAGCGTCACAGTTAGTGTTAATGGACAACTAATTGCTTCTAACCTTGTTGGTAGCGTTAATCTCACCAGCGATAGTGAAGTTATATTTAACTTTGACTTTGCTAAATTATTTACAGTTGCTCAAGGCCTGACTGGAACAAAGACATTGAGCCTTGCAGGTGTAGACACAAATGCAACTATAACAGGTAATGCCAATGGATCTGGCTCTCTTGGCTTTAAGCTTAACCTTGGTATTGACAAGTTAGGCAAAGCTTTTGTGATTGAAGGTGGTCTTCTCAGTGCTGTTTTCGATTTAAATACCACATTAGCAGGCAGTGCCTCTATCAAAGGACTAGCTAATGGTCAGATAAGTGGAACAGGCAAACTAAATCTCAACACCCAATTAAGAATAGATGATGGTGATACTATTGCCAACGAGCGACTTTATCTGTCGAGTAATAATATAGGAACACTTTTTGCCGCCAATGGCGTATCCTTCGCAGGCGGAATTGTGTTGAGTAGTGCCACCATTAAAGGAAGTATTGCCAATCTATCAGCATTTGAAATTCCCATTGCCGCTACAGGTAGTTTGAATTTTGTGACAGGCAAAGCTGAGTTGACTGTTCAACAGGATGCCATTTTAGATGCGTTAGTAAATGCAGCAGAAAAAGGGATTAGCTCTCTTGCTAACCAGAGTAGTAAGGTTGCCCAATTTACTAAAAATATTCCGTTGATTGGCAGTAATTTATCTACTGCACTTGCATCAGTCATTACTAAAGGACTGAAATTTGATGCGCCTAATACAGGAACGAAAGCTTATCTAGCATCTCGTAATATAGTTGTTGAGAAAATTATTACCCCGCAGCAATTCTTTAGTGGGAATGTTCTCACCAATGATGTGTTGTTATTGCGCTACAATCCCTCAGTTAGCGACACATTGCCATTAGCAAATACATCTAGTAGTTTTGATGCGGGTTTAGCCAAGTTTACTCTCAAGGGAAATTTGCAAGCTACGCCTAATCTAGCTCTTGATTTACGCTTTGGTATCGATCTGGCAAATGGCCCCTTTATTTTAGAAGGAGGCACTATCGATGCACAGTTACCGATTAAGGGAAGTTTTGACGGTACAGCAAACATTGGTCAATTGATCACAGGTCAAGTAAGTATTACCAATGCAATTTTGAATCCGGTAGCAAAACTCATTTTTAGTGATTTTGATACTGTTACGAATGAGCGTTTTTATCTGTTAGGTAGCAATAATACCCTCTCTTTAGATAATATTTTGGGTAAAAAAGATGCCATTTCTTTAACTGGTAATTTAGCTTTAGATGCGGCACTTACGATTGCTAATATCAATATTCCATTGCTCAAACAACTTAATTTAAGCAGTTTTACATGGAATGCTAGTGTTCAATACGATCTAGTTACAGGTCAAGCTAACTATACAGTTAAAAATGATGACAGCATTACTGCAATCGCTAGTCTTTTTAAGGGTAAACAGGGAGATATTATCAATTTATTTTTAGGAGATTTGGTTAACTCTAATCCGATTCCTAAAGATATTCGTACAATTCTCACAGAGAAAATACCTCTACTAGACAAGAATCTACTAGATATTATTGGTGCGCCTAAAGGGCTTCAGCTTTTGATTAACCCTGATCAGTTTAAAGGGAAAACTCTTCAGCAAATCAATGATAAAACAGGACAACAGGGACTTGATATTCTGGATTTGAGTTTAGATTTAGTCAAAGTCGATAATGTTTTTAATCTTCTAAGTGGTAAGGATACTAACCTTATTAGTTTAGATATTAAACAAACTCTTGCTTCGTTTGGAAAGAAATTTACGGTATTACCTAGCACAACCGTGTTTACTTTTTACGGGATTGCAGGTGTCAGTGTCGGGGTTGATATCGAAGCCATCATCTCAATGTTAGTTGATACAACTGTAGGTTTTGATACACAAGGATTCTATGTGATTGAAAGTGGGGCGAAAGCTCCTTCAGGTCGAACTGTAGGAAATATGTTATTTTCTCTCAATCCTACGGTAACTGGAATCATAACAGGAACCCTAGACATAATAACAGTTGTGCCGTTGATTGATATTGCTGGAAGAGTTTCTTTGATAGGGCAACTCGGACTTCGCCTAGATGATAGTCCTTCGGGGGTTGATTCCGATCCTAAAGTTCGTTTATCAAAGCTGAATGATACGAATCTATTTCCGACACTGAAAATCGATCTTGGATTAGGTCTGACTTCTACTTTGTTCCCTATAGGGGATTTGGGTCTGCCTTTAGTTAAAAAAGGGGAAGTTGAAAAGATTGTGCCTCTTTATAACAAGAGCGCAGGTTCTCTTGCTGATGTCAAGAATGATGTTAAGGCTTTTATTGATAAAACTAGAGGAGAGGGGGCATTAAAAGTTTATGCACTAGGTGTTATTACTGGCGATCCCACGTTACTTACTGCGGGTACTGTCCTTTTGGGTACTTCTCCCCAAGTGACTCAAGCATTTAGTGAGTTGGCGACTGGGTTGAAGGAAAGTGGTCGTGATATGTTGGGTGCAGCAAAGGATTTGGCACTGGTAACGAAGACCTATGGACTTAAGTTAGGAGACACAGCTAAATTCCTGTATGAGAATTTTACGGGGGGTGTTGTCGGTGTTGCGAGTGCTTTATATAAGGAAGTAACTCAAGATATTAGTGATATTGCAAAGGGTCTTTACAATGGAGTAACTCAGGATTTACGGAGTATTGCCAGAGGTCTTTACGATGGAGTTACAACCAATTTAGATAGCATTGCAAAAGGTATTTATAACGGTGCTATTCAAGACATCGGTAAAATTGCAAAAGCAATTATAGATGAGTTTGGGAAAGGCTTTTTCTTCTCACTTGGTAATTTAGTGTCAGAATTTCTTCCTGATGGTAGACAAATAGAAAACTACTTCAATGATGCAGGGAACTATTTGAGAAGAACCTTTAACTCAGCAGGTAAACTCATTGAGAAAATAGATTTTCTTCCTGATGGCAGACAAATAGAAAACTACTTCAATGATGCAGGGAACTATTTGAGAAGAACCTTTAACTCAGCAGGTAAACTCATTGAGAAAATAGATTTTCTTCCTGATGGCAGACAAATAGAAAACTACTTCAATGATGCAGGGAACTATTTGAGAAGAACCTTTAACTCAGCAGGTAAACTCATTGAGAAAATAGATTTTCTTCCTGATGGTAGACAAATAGAAAACTACTTCAATGATGCAGGGAACTATTTGAGAAGAACCTTCAACTCAGCAGGTAAACTCATTGAGAAAATAGATTTTCTTCCTGATGGTAGACAAATAGAAAACTACTTCAATGATGCAGGGAACTATTTGAGAAGAACCTTCAACTCAGCAGGTAAACTCATTGAGAAAATAGATTTTCTTCCTGATGGTAGACAAATAGAAAACTACTTCAATGATGCAGGGAACTATTTGAGAAGAACCTTTAACTCAGCAGGTAAACTCATTGAGAAAATAGATTTTCTTCCTGATGGTAGACAAATAGAAAACTACTTCAATGATGCAGGGAACTATTTGAGAAGAACCTTCAACTCAGCAGGTAAACTCATTGAGAAAATTGAGTGGTTAGGAAATATACAAAAAGAATTTTATTATGTTGAAGGTCAGTTAAATAAATATTATGAATACGTTGGAGGAAGCCTCAAAAAATACTGGGATACTGCTCAAGGTTGGTGGGATTCTGCGATTGGCTGGTTAACTACAAAGCCTAGCTGGTGGCCTTTCTAAAAAATTTCTACATTGTGACTTAAAGGATAAAGTAAACCTTAAATTTTAGAGTGCATTATAGCAACGCTTAACGCACCGAGAAACATAGTGCGTTACGGCTGATTTCTACTCTCTCAAACTCCTAAATCTTTGCACAGCCGTAACACACCCTACCTTAATATTTACTTTATAAATAGGCTCGAATTTTATGTTGGAGATTTACTAAAATGGCTTATCTAGTAGATTGTATTAACCAAATTCAATGCGCCTTTACCCTATTTTTAGAATTTAGTGTAACAGGCAATCATGGCGATCGCTCTCTATGTTGATAAGCTTTTTGGGCTTGTTCTTTGATATCTTCTGGTAGGTTTGCATAAGCTTCCCAAAAATCACTTGTTGCAAATGACTTCATTGATATTCTTGACCCTGTTACCTGCAATGTCTGCTTCTGCTTTAGCCATGAGTTTATCTAATTTGCCTGATTTCAAGTCTTCTGCAATTTGTTGATCCCATATCTCATTTAAATATTCTTGCAGCCATGTTGCAAGTTGACGAATATCATCTTCTGGTAGCTGTCTAATCGCTGCCTCAATCTCTGATAAAGTACCCATACATAATCTCAAAACTACTTTTGTATTTATATTATCTTCTCCTTGAAGGAGCGATCGCCCTCCCTTACCCAACCTCAAGCTATGATTTCAGAAGTAGAGTCAAGTACCCGTCAGCAAGAGGAAGAAGGCGATGTACGCAACCGTTACACAACCACTGACTTTTGCGGAGTTTCTGGCCTGGGATGATGGTTCAGGCAGAGAGTTTGAACTATTAGATGGGATTCCTGTGCCATTATCAGAACCAAATGCTAATCATGAGGATTTAATTCAGAGGCTGTGTGCTTACTTAGAAAATCACTGCCAAGAAAATAATCTACCTTACGTGTCGCGCCAGTCTAAGCAGGTTCGGCTCAAAATAGCATCAGGAGAAAAGGAAAAAAGCCGCAAAGCAGATATTGTGATCTTTGCTAGGGAGGAATGGCAGAGAATGAAAACTAGCTCTAGTTCTGCTGCTGCTTACATTCCCCCACCAGGAATCATTGAAGTTGTTAGTAATAACTGGAAAGATGACTATCTGACAAAGCTGGCAGAATATGAGGATTTGGGTGTTTTCGAGTATATTATCATAGACTATGCTGCTTTCGGTGGCATTCGGTTTATTGGTTCTCCCAAGCAACCGACTATTACAATCTACCAACTTGAAGATGGAGAATATTTACCGCCAAAGGTATTTCAAGGACAGGATAGAATTGATTCTAAATTGTTTCCTAATATTCCCCTAACGGCAGAACAAATTTTTGCTATGAGTCGCTGATTAGCCACAAAAAAGTTTATTCTAATCATCTTCTTTTCATAATCAGCCAAAGGTAATCAAATGTAATGTATCTAGTGATAGTGATTCGCTGTTTCAACAAGTATTCTTCGTAATTCTAATCAAAAAACGTAGAGCTTCATTTACTGCTTGAGAATTAGGAAACATTGCTGCAACATCTGCTTCTAAACGAACTGTCAAAGCTCCAGAATTTTTGCTATTATGTTCAAATTTGTCTATATTGTTATTTTCCAAAACTTGTTCTGAATGAGTTTTAATCTTATGTATAAGCTTGTGAGAAGATGAATCATTTAATTTGTTAACAAGGGATTGCCAACTAGTTGCTTTTATCTTAAAGTGATTCTTTGCTTCACTTAATGTTTTAAATTTTTGTTTGAGAATCTCAACTGTATAAATATCATTTTGATACGTCTGAGATGGTTGATTAAGGTCTTCTTCAACCATCTCAACTACCTCATCAATCAGTCGGTCGTGATTTTCGGAAATTTGAGCCGCAGCTCCTAAAATACGAGAGGTGGCTTTGATCTGTATTTCTGTTTCTTGTTTAAGCTTATCGGCAATATTACGAATTTGCTGTCCCAGCTTTGCTTGATTTTGAGTTCCTATAGTTGATGCTGATTTTTGACTCATAAAGATGCTTGTTTATTCTGAAAGTATCTCTTTAATAGCAAGCCAGATACGTTTAAACTTTTGTACCAAACCTACAGGATTGCCTGTTGTTTCTGCTTCCACCGAATCTACTAGAGATTGAATTCTATCCATGCGATCTGCTACAACGTAGAGATTATTTATAGCTTCATCTTTGCTTGCCAAAGATTCGCGTAGTAGAACAACCATCTCGGCAATTTCCCGTTTTAGCCTTTCGTTCTCGGCTTTACGACGAGTTTCCCATCCCTTAATACCAGCCTTAGAACGTCGCTCATATTTAAGTTGTATTTGTACTTCATTATACATACTTAAATAATTGTCTCGCTCAGACCTGACTTCCTCATATTTGGCAAGTAATTCAGTCGCTCTTGCTTTTTCTTCAGTGTAACGATGTAGAGCTTGCTGATAATTTTTTTGCTCATCAAGATATATCTGATAATTGTGTGTTGCACGTTCTTTTAATTCATGAACCTCAACTTGGTAAGTTTGGATATCTTGCTGAACTTGAGTCAGTTGGGATGCAGCTTCCTGATTTTCTATCGCACGTTTTTCCCATTCATCACATTGGGTAATTAATTCAGTTACTCTCGTTTTTTCTCCATTGTAAAGGCATAAAGCTTGCTGATAATTTTGTTGTTCATTCAGATATATCTGATAATTGTGTGTTGCACGTTCTTGTAATTCATGAACCTCAACTTGGTAAGTTTGGATATCTTGCTGAACTTGAGTCAGTTGAGACGCAGCTTCCTGATTTACTTTAGCTTGTTGTTCCCATTGAAGTGCATCAGCACGAGCATTCTTCCATAGGTGTTTAAGCTCATGATAAGAAAGTGGTTCTTTGGCAGGCGGGTGAGGATTGTTGACAGAGGGATTTTTGCGACGATCCTTATCTGCGTCTCGCATAGCTATAATAAATGTGATAAATATTACTTCAACTTCTATATTAATACAATTTTTTTCAGTTTTTTAGTATCCTCGTGCCTTGATATTTTCCAGTAACCTGGGTAAAGACTCATCATCGTATTCAGTATATTCTCCATTGTTTAGCTGTTCAGATGCGATCGCCATATCTCACTGTAATACTTTTAATTTCAGCTGATGTAGTTCCTCCTCTGCACTTTTAAGTCAAAGGTTTGACAGTAGCTAGTTGCTTCAAGAAGTGCGGCTACAAGAAGAAGGCACTCATCCGCGACTTCTATGCAGTGGGTGATGATAAGATCATGTTCTGCAAAGTTTGAACGCAGACTAGGCTACAACTAATTACATTATTCTGAAATACAAATCTTCCAACTGAATTACCTTGCCGATTAAGGGTTTAGCTGAAGTCGGACTAGTCAAAACACTTTATGCTAGGACATTTTTACCACGTTGGTAAATTTCCCGCGCATAATCTGTCCAAGCACCTTGTCCCCAATAGCGAAAACAGCTGGTTTGCAGTAAAAGATTATGTAGCAGTGCTTGACGATAATCAGCTTGTTTAGTAATAGATGCTGCTGAGTTTGTGAGCAATAATTCATCAAATTTTTGATGAAATAAACTACTCAATTCATACATAGGATTTAAAACATTATCATATCCTTTAACCCAACTAATATGATTTGTCCAAGAAGCTCCGTCTAGATGAAAATTAGGATTAATTTGCTTTAATTCTTGGATAGCATTTTCCACTGCTTCCGGTTGACAATTATCTGGAGAAACCTTCTCCCATATTAGATGTTGCCCCACTGGCTGACAAGTAGGAAAGTCTTCCGATTGACATCCAGCAGCTGCGATTAATTCTAAATATTCTGTACCACACACTCCCACAGTCCCAGATTTTTTGCCACCATGATTAACCATATCCCACCAAGCTTGTTTAAAGGCGCTGGGAAATTCGTTCATCATCACGCCGCCGTTTTCACCATCACCAATTTGGCTGACTATTGGTGGGATCGATATATTACCCAAGTTGCGTTTTGATAATGTTTTGGCTTCATAGTATGGCTGCATCTGTCCCACTAATTTAGTATCTGAACCTTGGGTTTTAATTAAAGCTGTGATACTAATTGTTTCGCCTTGAGAATTCCGCGCTATTAAACGATGGGGTAAATGTTTATCACTCAGAGATTTACCATCAATTGTTTCGACAGTATGTTCTTGCACTAGTAGCCAGCGATAACCACATTCTTTGAGGGCTTTGATAAAGGCAAATAGTGTGTCAGGGTGATTGGGTAAGTGCATTTCTGGTGGTGAAAAACCTTTGACTCGCGCTAATGCTTCCCAGCCAAAAATTGCGGCAAAATATTGTTGCCATGCCAAAATATGCAACTTAATATCTGGTATGGGGGTAGAAGGGACGACTGCATGACCCCACATTGTCCCTAACCATTCTACATAGGGTTGATAGGTGGGGTTACAAGTAATGCGCTTCAAGTTATCTAACACATCGTTGCGTCCCATTTGTCTGAGTCCCCACAATAGATTACCAGAGTAATCCAACATAACACGGGGATTGCAACCTTGACTCACCAGTTCGGGAATGAAATCGCCCATGCGACTATAGCAATAGGCAAAAGTCCCGGCGTTGTGGTTGTCCCCGTCGTGGGGATGAGCAAACATATATTGCAGATTACTGATCAGTTCGCCACTATCACCAGCTGGTATAGTTGGTTGGTGCATATGTAAGGCGATCGCAAATGCTGCATTCACATCCTCTAACTTCAGATTCGTTGAAGGTAAGAACACTGGTGCATCACGATTAACTACGGTAAGAACCTCAGCTTCCCATCCAGATATATTCGGTAAACCATCAATAATTTCCGGTGGAGTTGTATCAACTAAGGAAAGCATTTTGGTCGCTCCAGCACAAGAGAACATCTCATTATCTAATGAGAACACCAGTAAATAATTACTAATTCGTAATTCGTAATTCGTAATTCGTAATTAAAATCGGCTGATGCGCGTCTGGATAACACAGTCTCACTGGTGAGATGTCCAGAGTGACTAATGACTACTATCAAGATTTGCGTGCAAACACAAAGGGGAAACGATTTCCTAACAGTAATGAATCGCTAAAACGGTGAATTTTTGTCCAAATACTCACATTTTCAGCAAATTGTGGCTTTTTGGTGGTTGGTGGTGCGGCAATTTTTAAAATAAATTCCAGTAACCACGGTGCTAGGCGTTGACACCAAATAGCGACATGACTTTGCCATCCTACCAGGATTTCTGCTGAATCTGTTTCTAGTCCAGCAATCAGTGCTTTGGCTACTTGTTGGGGAGTCATCGGTGTTACCCAGCGAAATAGTTTTAAGTCACGCACCATATCTGTGTCGGTGAGAGATGGTAACAAAGCTTTTACCTGAATATTATACTCAGCTAATTCTTGTCGCAAGGCTTGAGTAAACCCCAAAATGGCAAACTTCGTTGCAGAATAAGTCGCCATTGTCGGTGCAGCGACTTTCCCCATTAAGCTAGACACATTGACAATTGTCCCTTGTCTTTGACTCGCCATCCGTCTGGCGATAAGGCTGGTGAGGGTGTACATTCCCAATAAATTGACAGACAATTCCTCTTGCACTTGGGGAAGTTTTGAGCGCAAAAATGAGTTTTGATAAGCTACCCCTGCACAGTTTACCAATAGGTGAATGGGGCCGTAAGTGCGCCATAGTTGAGCGATCGCAATATTAACCTCCGTCGCTCGTGTCAAATCAATTGCTAACGTTGTCGCTTCAACACCCATTATCTCAATTTCTTGGGCAACTTCCGCTAACTTTTGGCGATCGCGTGCCACTAAAATTAATCTTTGTATGCCCTGTTGGGCTAATTCTACAGCGATCGCTCGCCCAATGCCACGTGAAGCCCCAGTGATCAGGGCTACTTTGCCTTGAACATCCATAATTATCATCCTCTAGAGTCTAAGTCTTACACCTGTTTTTGATTAACCTCTCAGCACAGGTAAGACAAATCATCAGTTGTATTGAATTCTCGACAGCAATTAGCCTTATAGCAACGAAATATTTTTAGGCTAATCTGCAATGCAAATCAATTTCTTACATCATTGGCTGAATTGATATAGCTCATAGGTTTAACTTACCTCTCTTAAATCAGAGCGTTCATCAGCATCGTTGCCTCTACACACGTTAGCAATTAAATCAAGGTCTTGCAATATTCTTTAATAAGAATTTCTTAATACTTTTTTACAATACTATATATAAACGATCAATTTTTAAATAAGTTTTTGTGAATACTTCCAGTTAAATGTTGTGATCCCCTGACAATGCAGCATAAAGCTTTTAACTAATAAAAAATTGTCACGTCAAAGACATAAAAAAACACATTTTTTAGGAACAGTTTTTATTAGATTGTCGTCAGCAATTGTACTGAAAATTTCAATAGTCAATAGTCAATAGTCATTAGTCAATAGTCAATAGTCATTAGTTATTGATAAAACTCTTACCCAATACCCAATACCCAATACCCAATACCCAATACCCAATACCCAATACCCAATACCCAATACCCAATACCCATTACCCAATACCCAATACCCAATACCCAATACCCAATACCCATTACCCAATACCCATTACCCAATACCCATTACCCCTTCCCTCACTTAATTGCTTGATTTAACTGTTCTGGAGTCAATGACTGTATAAGATTGAGATTGAGGGGAGCTTTACTGATATATTGGGCGTAAGCTGGTTGTAAATAAGCACGATATTCAGGACGGTTGAGAAGGTTAGCTTCTAAAAAAGCCACACTTAAAGCATTGAGATAACCATAAGCTGCTG
Organism: Nostoc sp. TCL26-01; assembly: GCF_013393945.1. Classification (NCBI taxonomy): domain Bacteria; kingdom Bacillati; phylum Cyanobacteriota; class Cyanophyceae; order Nostocales; family Nostocaceae; genus Nostoc; species Nostoc sp. TCL26-01. The sequence goes on along the minus strand of NZ_CP040297.1, from coordinate 2,947,538 downwards.
TACGTTCTGGCCCTACCAAACTAGTCGGTACAGGTAATACATTAGCCACCAGGGGAGAATCGGCAATAACAGTAAAATGGGTGGCATTTTCCATCAATACTAAATACTTGTTGGGATTAGGAAGGAAGGTAAAAGGGCGGACTTGTTCAGGAACTGGTGGGGCAAAAATATCTTGGCTAGCTGCTACTAACATGACAGGGACTTGAATCTGACTGATCCCAGTTTCACCAAAAATAGAACTATCAATTGGATTAATTGCAATGACTGTCTTGATGCGCTCATCCTGTAATGAATAATCTTGTGGGGGTAACAAAGCAGCTTGGCATTGCAATAACAGAGAAAAATTTAAATTGGAATTATTAGGGTTACAATCCTGACGGAGTTGCGTAAAATTTAGCGTTGCCCCTGCTAAAGATAAAACAGTATAACCACCAAAAGATTGACCGATCGCACCAATTTGCTGAAAATTAATTTTACCTTCGATTTGGGGATCAGACTTGTCTAGGCGTTGGAGTTCATTGAGCAAAAACTTGATATCTAAAGGTCTGTCGATAAATTCTCTGGGTTCTGGTGGCCCTGCTAAACCAGTAAAATATTGCTGAAAGCGTTGAGCATTACTACCAGGATGTTCTAATACAGCCACAGCAAAACCATAGGATGCTAAATGTTCAGCTAGGTAAATAAAACTGTAACGGTCTGAAGCGATGCCATGAGAAATAATAATTAATGGAAAAGGTGGTTTTTTTTCACTTGTTGTAGTGGTTTTTGGCAAATATATATCTACTGGGAGATTGCGGTTGCCTTCGGTTGGAGTTAGACCTCTACGAGTAGCATCATTTAACTGTAAGCTCACTACTTGCCAACGGAACTTACCAGGGGATCTTAAATCTGGTAGTTTGGTAAAGTCTACTGGAGTAGCGATCGCTCTAGCAAAGGACTCTCTTTGTAAAAAAGCGACAACCTTATCTCTAGTTTTCAGCAACTGTGACAATTGATCAACTATTCTTACCCCTTCTGAGAAATTGATCCGCACATCATTGCTAGGAAACCTCCGCAGCAAATTAATTACAGATAAACCTTCTGAGTCAGCAGCTGATAAAATCAAAGCAGCACGCAAAGCATAAAAGCCATTTTTGCGAGAATCAGTTAGAACTAATTGCCCTAATCGTTGTAAAACTTGTTCACCAATTGGTGAGTAAGTTACTTGGGAGACTAAGGTAGGTGTAACATTAAAACGCTGCTGGAGTACTTCCCGTAGTTGAGCTAATTGCTCAGGAGTGGCACGTTGAGCGTAAAATTTTAAATCACTATCTATCTTTCCTTCCTTAGCAAAAGTTTCTAGCGATTTCACAGGTAAAGAAAAATCGCCAAACGGAGGATAAAAAAAACTAATCCGTTCAGCACTTAATCCAGGTGTCGCGGTTAAAAGTGTAGATACTAGTCCAAAGCTTAGGTATTTACCAATCTTTTTCATCATAAACAACCCACTTGTCTACCCTGTCCAAATCAGCCTGGAATGTAAGAAAAGCAGGTGTAATATTGACCGCTTTCCTATTAATTAAGTTGAGATAGCAGAAATCAGCTATTAGCATCATAAAGCAAGTACTTACCCTCACACTCTCGCACTTGCATGATTAAACACAACAAGTTGTCAGATTAGCCATTCTGGCTGTAAACCGCATGGGAGGGAGTGCTGAGTGCTGAGTAGGGAGTGAGTGCTGACTATTGACTATTGACTATTGACCATTGACCATTGACCAATGACTATTGACCAATGACTAATGCAATAATAGATTATAGAGATCAAAATACCTGATATGACTTTACCTTCCTGCGCCAGTTGTGCTGTTACCCTGAACCAGCAACAGGAGCAAAATATCTCCCATCAAAATCAATGCCAGGGTGTTCCTGTTCAGCACAGTCAGCACGTGGGTAAAACTTGTACTGTGGTAGAAAATGGTAAGGTTGTAGTTAAAGCAGTACAATCGCCAGAAAGTTAGTCTCGAATCACAAATTCCCGCAGATTAGTGCTTCTTACTACCTACATTGATGTAATACCATTTTTAATTGTTAAAACATCTTCAACAAGCACAAGCGATCGCCAATTCTGCATGACGTAATAAAATATCTTTATCTAACGCTTGTACAGCATATTGTGGTGTCATTGCCAACAACGTCTCAATTCTAGTTTTTGCTGTTGTTACAACTTCTTCAGCTAGTTCGCCTTTACTCAAAGACTCAGCAAAATCTTCAGCAATTTTATAAGTACGTTCCATAGATGATGAGTGGATGTTGCGCGAGACAATGAATAAGTCACAGCCAGCATTTACTGCTCGTGCTACTGTACCATTCTGAGTAAACATATCAGAAACAGCTTTCATATCCAAATCATCAGACACAACCACACCCTGAAAACCCAGTTCTTCTCTGAGTATGCTTTTAAGAATAGGACGAGAAAGGGTAGCTGGCAAATCTGGGTCAATTTTCGGGAATAAAATGTGAGCTGTCATAATTAAGGAAATTTGTTCCTTAATCAAAACTTGGAAAGGTATCAGTTCTCGATTTCGCAATTCTTCCGGAGTTAGGTTGAGTATAGGTAATTCCACGTGGGAGTCTTTACTCGTATCCCCATGTCCGGGGAAGTGCTTGGCGCAGCCAATAATCCCCACTTCTTGCAATCCTAAATAGTATTCCCGTGCCACTTTTGCCGCAGTATTCGGCGTACTACCAAAGGCACGAGTACCAATAACCGGATTTTGAGGATTAGAATAAATATCAGCGACAGGTGACCAAGATACATTAATTCCCAGAGACTTTAACTCAATTCCTGTAGCTTTCGCTACTTCACGTGAGTGCGATCGCAACAATAATCCATGAGGAAATCGAGTAATTGGTAATGGTGTCCGAACAACACGCCCGCCCTCGTGGTCTAACGTGAAAAACATAGCTTCACGTTCAGTATATTCTCGTATCTGTCTATTCAATTGCTGAAATGTTTCTAGCCAATGTTCATAAGGAAAACCATCTAGAAAGTTTTTAGCAAAAAATATTACACCTATTGGTTTTAATTCATTGAGGGCGCGTTTATCTTCATCACTTAAACTAGTACCGGAGATCCCCAGAATCAAGTGATTACCAAAGTTATTGAACTCCTGTGATGCTGACATAATTCTTTACCTATGATTGTGTTGCCATTTGTCATATCAGATGCTTAACCCGAATTTCTCACAAAATTTATCAAACCGAAGTCCAGAGGCTGTAGGGGCGGGTTAACGAGATATTTGTGAATGATTGAAGCATATTTGTGAACCCGCCCCTACTGTTTTGTGAGAAATGCAGCTTAAGGAAATATTTTTTGGCCAAATTTCTCAGCTTTTTCAGTAATTATCCAAAAAATAGAAATATTTTTCTAAAAAATTATCATACTCTTCAAATTCATTCATCTACTAGTCATGTAAGATAGCACGTAAGTAAAGTTACTCATCAAAAAATCTATAATTTGTTTTCGTAATTTTATGCTTAGTTAAATTATGAGCTTTTATGTCTACACTTATTTTAAAAAATTGGTCAGAGAAATTATTTGCAACTTTGTATGACACTTGTTCTGAAAATTACAAAGGATTAACGAAAAACCCCAGATGGTTGTTAATGCGTAAACTGGCGAGGTTTAAGTGGGTACGCAATATCATCACTTATTTATCCAAACGTTCGACCAAAGCATATTTATCTCTAATTAATATTGATAATTCTTGTTTGAGAAATGTTGATGTAGATAAAGTTGTTAAAAATCTGCAAACTGAAGGATTATATTACGGTCTTTATCTACCTCAAGAGATTGTCTTAGAAATAGTGCAATTTGCCAATTCTACTGTTTGTTATGGTAATCGCAAGCCAGAATTAGGATTTTATTACCATAATAAACAAGCAGCACAAATCAAAGCAGGTACAAACTTTATTACGGGCAACTATTTCAATACAGGCTTAGAATGTCCAGCCATTAAAAAATTACAAAACGATCCCATCTTATTGGCAATAGCAGCTAGATATCTAGAAGCTCAACCAGTACACCAAGGAAATCAGATGTGGTGGAGTTTTGCTGGTAGTTCCACATACCGAGAACAAGATAAAGCTGCTCAATGTTTTCATTATGACTTAGATGATTATCGATTTATCAAATTTTTCTTTTACTTAACTGATGTCGATGAGCAGAGTGGCCCCCATATCTGTATTCGTTCTAGCCACAAACGCAAAAAAAGCTCTCACATTTGGTTCCGCAAAAAAGAAACCGATCAAGACATTATTGATTACTACGGTCGAGAATCTGTAGTCCAAATCTGTGGTCATGCAGGTTTTGGGTTCGCGGAAGATACCCTTTGTTTTCATAAAGGTCTTTCTCCTACTCATCAAGACCGCCTAATGTTGCAAATAGAATTTGCCATAACAGACTATCAAATGCAACATGACATCAGAGCAAAATCTCTACTGAAACTGATCAACAACACAGGCGTTGGTGTAGTCTGATGGCACGCTACAAGATCAGACGATCGCTAATGACTATTGACCAATGACTATTGACTAATGACCAAAATAAACTTTTTCGGGAAGCGATCGCACAATTACTGCCAAATGTAACAGATTGCAACGTATAATGAGAACGACAAAACTATAAAGAAATCTTGAAGAGCAGTAGGTTTAAATGCGAGTAGCGATCGCGGGTGCTGGACTAGCAGGACTTTCCTGCGCGAAATATCTCACAGACGCAGGTTACACCCCCATCGTCTTGGAAAGCCGGGACGTATTGGGCGGTCTTGTGGCCGCGTGGCAAGACTCGGACGGCGACTGGTACGAAACTGGGTTACACGCCTTTTTCGGTGCATATCCCAATATGCTCCAGTTACTCAAAGAATTGGGCATTGAAGACCGACTTCAGTGGAAAGAACACACACTGATTTTTAATCAACCAGAAAAACCAGGAACATACTCCCGTTTTGATGTTCCGGATATTCCCTCACCATTCAACGTCATTGCATCGATTCTGCGTAACCAAGATATGTTGACTTGGGAGCAAAAGATTCGCTTTGCTGTAGGCCTACTTCCAGCCGTAGTCAGGGGTCAGAAGTACGTTGAGGAGATGGACAAATACAGTTTCTTAGAATGGTTGGAAAGGCAAGGTGTAGACGAACGAGTTACAAGCGATGTCTTTATCGCTGCGTGTAAAGCACTAACCTTTATTAACCCCGATGAAGTTTCATCAACAATCCTCTTAACTGCACTCAATCGCTTTCTCCAAGAGCGATATGGTTCTAAAATTGCCTTTTTGGATGGTTCACCAACAACAAGGCTATGCCAGCCCATCGTCGATTACATCACAGAACGTGGTGGACAAGTGCGATTAAATGCCCCTTTAAAAGAAATTTTGCTCAACCCTGATGGTACAGTGAAAGCATTCGTCTTGCGGGGGTTAAATGGGGAACCAGATGAATTACTCACAGCAGACTGTTATGTGTCAGCCATGTCAGTTGACGCAATAAAAGTCATGTTGCCCCAAGCTTGGCAGCAAATGGAATTTTTCCAGAAGTTGCAAGGTTTGGAAGGTGTGCCAGTAATTAACCTCCATCTATGGTTTGATCGGAAATTAACAGAAATTGATCACCTGCTATTTTCGCGATCGCCCCTCCTCAGCGTATATGCTGATATGAGCAACACTTGTCGTGAGTATGCTAATCCAGATCGCTCAATGCTAGAACTAGTTCTGGCTCCAGCTAAAGATTGGATTGCCAAATCTGACGAGGAAATTGTGGCTGCAACTATGACAGAGTTGGAAAAACTATTCCCCGATCATTTTGGGGGAGAAAACCCCACCAAGTTGCTGAAATATCATGTGGTGAAAACACCACGCTCAGTATATAAAGCCACTCCTGGTCGTCAACAATACCGCCCCACACAAGTTACGCCCATTGCTAACTTCTATCTGGCAGGAAGTTACACCATGCAACGTTACTTAGGAAGTATGGAAGGAGCCGTACTTTCTGGTAAGCTGACAGCGCAGGCGATTTGTGAATCGCTGCCAGTGGCAAATGCCTCAAACCTGCAAACGCTAACCCGACCGCCTGCAACGAATGCTGCAACTGTCTGATTCCAAACCGCGCATGAAAACGCTGGTCTCTGTAGACGAGTCCTATAAACTTTGTCGGCATCTCACAGCCAAGTACGCCAAAACCTTCTACTTGGGTACTTTGTTGATGAGTCCGGCAAAGCGTCAAGCTATTTGGGCAATCTATGCCTGGTGTCGCCGTACAGATGAATTAGTGGACGGCCCCGCATCTGCCATTACTACACCAGAAACCTTAGACCTGTGGGAGCAGCATCTGGAATCAATTTTTACCGGTCGCCCCACAGAAAACTACGATGTAGCCTTAGTAGATACACTCCAACGCTTCCCCATAGACATTCAGCCCTTCCGGGATATGATTGCTGGTCAGCGTATGGATTTATACCGTAGTCGCTACGAAACATTTGAGGAGCTATACCTTTACTGTTATCGTGTGGCTGGCACTGTCGGCTTGATGTCCACAGCAGTGATGGATATAGATATGACTACCAACACAGCACCGTGGCATCAAAAACAACCAGTCTATATTCCCACAGAAGAAGCGATCGCTCTAGGAATTGCCAATCAATTAACCAACATTCTCCGGGATGTGGGAGAAGATGCCAGAAGAGGACGAATTTACATCCCTCTGGAAGACTTAGCGCGATTTAATTACACAGAACAAGATTTTTTCAATAGTGTAGTAGATGAGCGCTGGCGTTCCCTCATGCGCTTTCAAATTGAACGAGCGCGACAATTCTACATCAAAGCAGAAAAGGGCATTACTTACCTAGCACCCGATGCTCGTTGGCCTGTGTGGGCAGCATCCATGTTATATGGACAGATTTTAGACGTAATTGAACGCAACGATTACAATGTCTTTACCCAGCGTGCCTACGTCCCCCAATGGAAAAAATTACGCACCTTGCCCCTAGCGTGGATGCGATCGCAAGTCTTATAAATATTAGTCAATAGTCCAAAGTCAACAGTCCACAGTCAAAAACTAATGACTAATGACTAATGACTAATGACTAAAAATTATTTGACTTAGCAAAAAAAGTCTGCTAATATTAGCATTCGTAGACCTGGAGAGGTGGCTGAGTGGTCGAAAGCGGCAGATTGCTAATCTGTTGTACGGCAGGCAACTCCGTACCGAGGGTTCGAATCCCTCCCTCTCCGTTTTCATCAGATTGTTGACACACAAAAAACTTGTGTAACAAAAAGATACTAATCTCAGAGCAAAAACTTTTATATCCAAAGGTGGATGTTATTATTTAACCTTTGGAGTCCTGTTAAGATAAAGCTAACCTGAAAATTTAGTTTACATCTTACTTTCAGGCTCCCAAATCTTTGAGGAGTGAAAGTAATCATGGAAAGAATTAGTACTGCTCTCACTTTAAGTTTAACGACCTTTGCAACTGGGTTCTTCCTAGCAGCCTGTGGAAATAATACCACTAACCCTGGTGGCACAGCAGGAACCAGTAGCCCAGCAGCCAACTCCACCACCGCAGCTAGCAGTGGCACAGGTCTGAAAATTGGTTCTTTACTGCCAACAACAGGTGACTTAGCATCTATCGGGCAGCAAATGGCAGCAGCCGTCCCCTTACTAGTAGATACTGTTAATACCTGTGGTGGTGTTAATGGTCAACCAGTCACGCTTGTAGCGGTAGACGACCAAACCGATCCCAAAGCCGGCGCGGCGGGTATGACTAAACTGGCGACAGTCGATAAAGTTGGAGGTGTAGTTGGTTCCTTTGCTAGCAGCGTCTCTACAGCGGCCGTCTCCATTGCAGCCCAAAACAAAGTCATGCTCATCTCACCTGGTAGCACTAGTCCCGTCTTTACAGAAAAAGCGCAAAAAGGTGATTTTAAAGGTTTTTGGGCGCGGACAGTTCCCCCCGATAGCTATCAAGGCCCAGCCTTAGCCGAACTCGCCAACAAAAAAGGCTTCAAGCGAGTTTCCACCGCCGTCATTAACAACGACTATGGGGTGGGTTTTGAAAAAGCATTTGTCCAAGCTTTTGAAAAACTCGGGGGAACCGTAGTTAACAAAAGTAACCCTGTACGTTATGACCCGAAAGCCACTACCTTTGAAACTGAAGCTACCGCCGCCTTTGCGGGTAAGCCAGACGCAGTTCTAGGCGTTTTTTACGTAGAAACAGGTAGCTTGCTGCTGAAATCAGCATATCAGCAAGGTGTGAGCCAAGGTGTGCAAGTCATGCTTACCGATGGCATGAAATCCGATGAATTTCCTGGTCAAGTTGGCAAAACCAACGATGGTAAATTCATTGCAGCTGGAGTAATTGGTACAGTCCCCGGTTCTGATGGTAAAGGATTGGAGGCTTTAACAAAACTCTGGCAGTCGAAAAAAGGTAGTGCGCCAGGAGAATTTGCCCCTCAAGCATGGGATGCGGCTACATTATTAGTCTTAGCAGCCCAAGCAGCTAAAGACAATACTGGTGTGGGAATTGCCAGTAAAATCCGTGAAGTGTCCAGTGCGCCTGGTGTAGAAGTGAGTGATGTCTGTGAAGCATTGAAGCTAGTCAAAGAAGGCAAAGATATCAACTACCAAGGTGCTAGTGGTAATGTCGATGTTGATGCTAACGGTGATGTCGTCGGTGTCTACGATGTGTGGCGAGTAGAAGACGACGGTAAAATTAAGACCATTGATAAGGTGACTCCTAAGTAGTTTGGGAGATGGGGAGATGGGGAGATGGAGGGAAAGAGTAATAAAGAATTTTCTCCTTGTCCCCTCGTCCTCTTGTCCCCTTGTCCCCTTCCTTGTCCCCTTCCTTGTCCCAATTAATTAGAAGCCAGAGAAGTTGTAACCAACTCCTATTAACAAACCTACGTCAGTGGTATCAAAAAAGCCAGCATTGACGGCAGCTGTGGCTGTGAATTGAGCATTTAATGGTACATCAAGACCACCAGTGGCTAAAAAGCCGACTTGAGAGTCATCACCAGTTTTAATAGCAGCACCGATGCCAACATAAGGTGCGATCGCTAAAGGTTCACTAAAAGCATCGGCTGATTTGAGACTAAAATCATATGTGACGGGAATTAAGATGGTGGTGTTATCGCCAAAAACTGCTGATGGTCTGACAGAGATGGCATTGCTCAAGCCAATTTTACTGACAGCCGCAAAATTACCATCACTGATAGATGAGTCTTCACCACTGAGGCCAATATTTCCAGCCACACCGATGTAACTCCGTCCACCACGAGTAGGTCTACCGACATCAATATCTGATTGGGCGATTGTGGAGGTAGATGATTGAGATGGTTGAGTAGTCGGTTCTACATAACCAGAAGCCAGAACAGAGGATGAAGTAGCTACTGTTCCTGGAACAGGCGTGATTGTGCGACTAGTAGCATCCTCTGTATTAATATCGGGAAATTGCTGTAAGCTAGTTGCTGTTGATACAGGTGCTTGAGTGTCAACTGGTGCGACGGTTTGAGCATGAGCCGATAAGCCAGTATTGGCAACAGCGAGAACAGTTAAACTGGTCAACCAAAAAGTACTTTGACGAAGAAACATATTATTCACATTCACTCCTAACAAAACAAACCCACATCAAATAATTCTAGCAATTGCGATAAATTTGGCGAATTTATCCCAATACCAAAACTCTAGCACCTGAAAATGTATTCTCACATCCTGATATGGACGCAAATAGCTAATGTCCACTCAGCCAAAATTATGGAAAATTTGTATTTATGCCTATAGCCTGCTAATTGCTTGAGTGATTAACTTAGACACATAGGGCAAAATATCACGGTTGGTAGCATTGGCTTTGCCTTCAGTGAAGACTACCAATAGATAGGGACGCTGATTTGGTAACTCAATGTAGGCTGCATCATGGCGTACTTGACTTGTCCAACCCGCTTTTGACCAAATTTGCCCGCCTTGGGGTAATCCACCGCCTAAAAAGCCGATTACTTGGTCTTCTTCTCCGTTTTGAGATAAATCATCGACGTGGAGAGAGCGTTTGAGCAAAGCCATCATTGCTTGCGATCGCCCACTAGAAACTGCTACACCACCGACGATACTATGTAATAGACGAGCGATCGCATTTGTCATCAGCATATTGCGATTCTCAAACATCTCGCCATAAAACTCCCTCTCCCGTCCATAGGGGCCATCACACCAAGTTTTTTGGCAGACGTTAATTGTGGCCATATCTTCCCAGCCCAAAGACTGATAATAGCGGTTAATAATGTGACGCTGCTGTTGCCAAGTTTCAAAGGGACTTAATGGTAACTCTGGCCCTGAAGTTGTCCCAGTTAAAACATCTACCACTAAGCTAGTAGCATCATTACTAGAGTCAACAATCATATCACGTAATGCTCGATCTAACTCCTTCGAGGGTTGCGTCATGCCTTTTTCTTGCCACTCATGAGCCGCTACCAAATAAAACAACTTAACTACACTCGCCGGATAAATCCGTTCCACACCACGATAACTAAAACCCCGGACTGGATGATGCCAAAAAGCATCAGGAGTCAAAGCACCGCCAGTATTTACAGGGACTGGTGGATCGTAAACAATCCACGTCATAGCAATTTGATTAGAGGCTAAAGTGGGAAACTCTGCCCAAGTAGCCTCTAAAATGCCATTACCAAGATTTTCTAATTGTTCGTCTTTTTTGAAAAAAACCATTGCCGAATGCTCTCTAATCTAAAATCCGAAATCTCAAGTTCACGATTAGCCGAATATCAATGTCTGGCTGATTTGAACTTATATGATTCTCCTGAATGCACCCTTCTCGCAACTCAGGCCGCAGTTGGGCGACATTTACAGGTAACATCAAATCATCAAGGTACAGCTGTCGAGGTGTGTTTATGTGAGGATGATTATCCGGGGTGGTTGTCTGTTGGTGACTTAGATTTATTACAACCTGCTACTGTACTTTATCAGGCTAAATCATTTTCGCCAGCAGAAATTAACAAACTACTACCAGAGGCGATCGCTTTTACGCAAACAGCCAGGCAACAATCTAATTATTATCTCTGGGGTGGTACAGTCGGGCCAAATTATGATTGTTCCGGTTTAATGCAGGCGGCGTTTGTGTCTGTGGGTATTTGGTTACCGAGAGACGCTTATCAACAAGAAGCATTTACCCAACCCATCGCTATGACTGAATTATTACCAGGAGATTTAGTTTTTTTTGGCACTCCCGCCAAAGCAACTCATGTAGGATTGTATTTGGGTGATGGCTGTTACATCCACAGTTCTGGGAAAGCTCAAGGACGCGATGGTATTGGCATTGACATTCTTTCGGAACAGGGAGATGCCGTTAGCCAGTCATACTATCAACAGCTACGGGGTGCAGGTAGAGTAGTTAAAAGTTATGTACCTAAAAGAGGGTAATCGGGAATGCTGTTAGCGGTAGCGCGGCGTTTAGCCGGTGCTGTTAGCGGTAGCGGGGCGATGCAGCCCGTGCTGAGTGATGAGTAAAGAGTGAGGGAGTGAGAGAGTAAGGGAGTAAGGGAGTAACAATTGCTAATGACTATTGACCAATGACTATTGACTATTGACCACTGACCAATTAAATTTTGAATTGCTTATGAGGGGTGGATTGATTTCGGCTAGGATGTCTGAGGAAAATGAGGCAATATCCGCCATTATTCCTGATGTTTCTGTAGTAGTACCAGTACATGACGAAGTAGAAAGTTTGCCTTTTTTGTTAGAAGCGATCGCCTCTACTTTATCAACTAGTGGTGTGAGTTACGAAATTATTTGTGTAGATGACGGCTCGACCGATGGTTCAGACGTATTTCTCAAACAACAAGCACAACTGCGTACAGATTTAAAAGCAGTAATTCTCCGCCGGAATTATGGACAAACGGCGGCCATGTCAGCCGGATTTAATTATGCTTTAGGGAATGCGATCGTCACTCTAGATGCTGACTTACAAAACGATCCAGCCGATATTCCCATGTTATTGGCCAAGTTAGAGGAAGGCTACGATTTAGTTAGTGGTTGGCGACACAAACGTCAAGATGCAGTTGTCTCACGCTTACTTCCTTCCAAAATTGCTAACTGGTTAATTGGCAAAATCACCGGAGTCCAATTACATGACTATGGCTGTTCTCTCAAAGCCTATCGTGCCGAAGTCGTGGCAGATATGAATTTATACGGAGAACTGCACCGCTTTTTACCAGCCTTAGCTTACATCGAAGGAGCAAGAATTACGGAAATACCCGTGCGTCACCATGCCCGCCGCTTTGGCAGGAGTAAATACGGCATCTGGCGGACATTCCGAGTCCTGATGGATTTGTTAACCATTTCCTTTATGAAAAAATTTCTCACTCGTCCCATGCACGTTTTTGGGCTATTGGGTTTAGTTTCTATGGTTTTGGGAGTCGGGATCGGGATTTACCTAACTTTTGTCAAATTAGCTATGGGACAAATGATTGGTAATCGCCCGTTATTGATTTTGGCAGTATTACTATTAGTCACAGGAGTACAGCTATTTTCCTTTGGTTTGTTGGCAGAATTACTCATGCGTACATACCATGAATCTCAAGGCCGTCCCATCTACCGAGTGCGTGAGGTAGTAGCAAAAAATGGCAACTAAGGTAAAAATATTAATCAAACATATTAGGACTTACGCAGTGTCACTAAATTTTCTGGCTTTTTGTCAATAGTCAATAGTCAATAGTCCAAAAAAACTTGATTTTGAACGCCAGTCCGCACAACGGGAAGGCAGTCATACCAATTCAAAATTCAAAATTCGTCTTGAAAAGTTGAGCCACTGCGTTGGACGGGTTTCCCGGCTTATAGCAAGTGGCGTTCCTACGGCGGGAAACCCGCCTACAGAACTTTCCGCAAAATTCAAAATTAAGAAAGCCTGGTTTTACAAGGATTTCCGTGTTTGGATCTGTATCAGATTTTTCGTGAATTGGTATCACGTGGACGGGTTTCCCGACTTGAGCGAACTGCCGTGGAAACCCCCGCAAGCGGCAGGCTCCCCTTGACTATGGACTATGGACTATTGACCACCCTCAGAAGGATTTATTGGTTGAGTGCGTAAGTCCTACATATCTAGCTTCTAGCCTCTAGTCTCTAAAATGAGGTCTAATTTGAAAGCTTTTAATACCTTTGACGCTAGCCTGCGACTTAACCTGCTGATTCTATTTACGGCAGGATTATTATTTTGGTCAAGTACTGCTACTTTTTTACCAACCCTACCGCTTTATATTGAAAGTGTGGGGGGAAGTAAGCAAGAAATTGGCATTGTGATGGGTGGTTTTGCCATTGGTTTGTTGCTGTTCCGCCCGATTTTAGGACGCATGGCAGACAAACACGGTCGAAAATTGTTGTTATTAATTGGCACAATCGTAGCCACGATCGCCCCCTTTGGCTATATGGCATTTACATCAATTCCTTTATTGATGTTGGTGCGGATCTTTCATGGCATTAGCATCGCCGCTTTTACCACTGGCTACAGCGCTTTGGTGGCAGATTTAGCCCCCTTGGCTGTGCGTGGTGAGATTATTAGTTACATGAGTTTAACTGCTCCCATTGGCTTGGCAATTGGCCCGGCTTTGGGGGGATATCTACAAGAATCTACTAGTTATTCTCTGTTATTTTTAGTCACTGCCGAATTGGCTTTTATTGGCGTATTGGGAGCGATTCAAGTCAATAATTCCCCCATCCAGCGACAGCAAGCGATAGATCAGAATAGTAATTTTTGGCAAATTTTAGTGAGTCCACGGGTAAGAATACCAGCTGTTGTCATGTTGTTAGTTGGGATTGGGGTTGGGGCTGTACATACATTTGTCCCATTGTTTATCAAATCAACCGGGGTAGTTTTTAACGTTGGGTGGTTTTTCAGCATCGCCGCTATTGGCAGTTTTTTGGTGCGAGTGTTGGCGGGACGTGCTAGCGATCGCCTCGGCAGGGGTTTATTTATTACCATTGGTATTATTGCTTATCTGGTGGCATCATTATTGTTATGGCAAGCCAACAGTACCAACGCCTTTATCATCGCTGCCTTAGCCGAAGGATGTGGTGGTGGAACGATGATCTCGATGATTACAACCATGATGGCAGACCGATCGATGCCGCAAGAACGAGGGAGAATTTTTGCGATTTGTATAGCTGGATTTGATTTAGGAATTGCGATCGCTGCACCAATTTTAGGTTTTGTGGCTGAACAAACTGGCTACCGGAGTTTGTTTGCTTACACTACCAGTCTCACCTTATTAGCGTTGCTCATTTTCCTCACCCTATCAAATAAAAACTTACCCCACTCCCTGCGTTTTGCTTTGGGTCGGGGTGAAGATGTCTACTCTTTGAATAATGTTAATTAGAGCCATAAAAAAAGAGGCAAGCTTTTTGCCTCATTTTTGATCAAGCGGGCGAGGAGGGATTCGAACCCCCGACACCGTGGTCCGTAGCCACGTGCTCTAGTCCACTGAGCTACACGCCCTTACAAGAAATACATAATAGCACTTTATTCAGGAAGTATGCAAGACAATTTACCAAAAAAATCTGCCGACCTCACTCATCTAGATAGCCAGGGACAGGCACAGATGGTAGATGTATCTGCTAAAGCATCCACTATCAGGCAAGCAGTAGCAGCTGCTCAAGTGCGGATGCTCCCAGCGACTTTAGCAGCCATCCAGGCTGGAAACACACCCAAAGGAGACGTTTTAGCCACCGCCAGACTAGCAGGAATTATGGCGGCTAAACAAACATCCACCCTGATTCCTCTGTGTCATCCCTTGCCATTACAAAAAGTTGCTGTGGAAATTACTCCTGATTTCCAACTACCCGGTTACCAAATCCAAGCCACAGTCAAAACCAAAGCCGAAACTGGTGTAGAAATGGAAGCTTTAACAGCCGTTTCTGTTGCAGCTTTGACTTTATACGATATGGCAAAAGCTCTAGAAAAATCCATGCAAATTGAATCAATTAGGCTAATTAGTAAAACTGGTGGTAAATCAGGAGATTACTTACTTACAGAAACTTAAATTACTCAATCTCGCCTATCGCTTTGTTGAGATCAGTAGGATTTTCATACTCATCTTCTTCTGGTAATTGTTCTAATAGGGAAATTACCTTCTGATCGGCTCCCTGCCTTTGCGCGTGCTGGATTAATTCTTGCTTGTTAGCAGGATAATCAACCCCTTTTAAGTGTTTTTGAATTTGGACTGGGTTTGCCTTAGCCATCGTTATCCACCTCTAAAGATTAGTACCATCTTTACGGGTGAATATGTTAGCTTCCTCTGGCCAAAAGGTGAATCATTTGTAACGCCAACCAAGACAAATGTCATCCAATTGATTGATGTTATGTGGTGATTTGAAATTAGATAGTTGAATATCGACGGCTTTTATACATGGAAGTTTTCAGGAAGATTATCGGGATCAACACCCAAGTTACGAAGATACTCTGCTAATTGTTCAGTGCGTTGGTATTCTTGTTTTAATAACATAGGACTTAGGCAGTGTCACTAAATTTTCTGGCTTTTTTGTCAATAGTCAATAGTGATACCATTTCACGTTAATCATGATACACATAAATTATCTAGAGACGTTGCATTGCAACGTCTCTACTGTTCACTCCTCCCCTGCATGATAGGAACTGCGAACCAATGGCCCAGAACGGACATGACTGAATCCCATTTCTGTAGCTAGTTTGCCGAGTTGGTCAAATTCTGCTGGTGTCCAGTATTTTTGTACTGGGAGATGTTCTAGGGATGGACGCATATATTGCCCGATGGTGAGGCGATCGCATTTTACAGCCCTTAAATCTCTCATCGCTGCAACGATTTCTGCTACACTCTCCCCATGCCCCAGCATTAAACCTGATTTTGTGGGGATGGTAGGGTTGAGTTCTTTGACGATGGAAAGAACTTGGAGTGAGCGATCGTATTTTGCTCCCCGGCGCACCGGGCCAGTTAAGCGGCGTACTGTCTCTATATTGTGGTTAAAACAAGCCGGAGCCGCTTCGACAATCATTTCTATCCGTTGGCGCTGTCCTGCCTCTCCAGACCCCATACCACCCCAAAAATCTGGTGTTAGCACTTCAATTTGCGTATCTCGGTTCACCTGACGAATTGCTGCCATTGTCTTGACAAAATGACCTGCACCTTGATCTGGCAAGTCGTCACGAGCTACAGAAGTCAGTACAACATAACGCAATCCCAGAAGCTGTACCGCTTCTGCTACCTTTTGCGGCTCATCCAAGTCAAGAGGCATTGGTGCATGACCCTTATCGACTTGACAAAAAGCACAAGCACGAGTACAGACAGGCCCCATCAGCAAGAAGGTAGCAGTTTTTTGGGCATAGCACTCACCCCGGTTCGGACAACGTCCTTCTTCACAAATCGTATGAATTTGACGCTGTTTAATAATCCGTTGTACCGTCGAGAGTTCGCTAGCCTTACCAATGGGACGGCGTAACCAGTCAGGCATTGCCATAATTTCGGACTTAAATTCGGCCGGTTGTGAAGAAGAAGTCATAAACCTGTAAGTAAGTAGCTAAACAACAATAGTCATTAGTCAATAGTCATTGGTCATTGGTCACATTATTCACTCCCTCACTCTCTTACTCAGCACTCAGGACTCAGCACTCAGTACTCATCACTCTCTTACTCTCTTACTCAGCACGGGCTAAACGCCCCGCTACCGCTAACAGCACTCATTACTCATCACTCCCTCCCACATAAAAGTTTTATAAAACATTGCCGACAATGAGATTTATACCGAAATATACTATCCCCCAATTAATAACAATGTTGGATATAGTGGGATGACTCTCAAGGTCAATCGGCAAAGCCGCTATTTAAACTTAAATATTCTGTTAGAGCAATCAGTCGTGGCAAGTAACAAAATTCTAGTTATCGATGACACTACCGTTGTCAGGGTAAAAGTACGAGAAATGTTGCCTCCTGGCAATTTTGAAGTATTAGAAGCAAAAGACGGGTTGGAAGGACTAAATTTCATCCGTCAAGAAAAACTCAGTTTAATCATGTTGGATTTCCTTTTACCCAAAATGAGTGGTTGGGAGGTTTTTCAGCAAGTGCAAGCTCATCCTGAACTCAGAAAGATTCCCTTAGTCATCATGTCTGGGCGCAAGGAAGAGGTGACGGAGAAAATTACTGAACCTTTTGAATATTTTGAATTTTTAGGTAAACCCTTTGATCAAAAACAGTTAATTAACGCCATTAAGTCAGCAATGACTAAGGCTAAACTACCACGCCAAGAACCTGTAGGAGCAGTTGCCTCGGTGAAAAATAGTGCGGTAGTCACAGCTACAGTTACCAATGGTTCTGTAGCTGTAGCCACCCCTCCCACAACGGCTACGACTACAACTACTACAGTAGCGACTCCTGAAGTAGAATTAACCTCATCTGCATCTGCCGCAGAAATTCAAGCACTCAATGAGAAAATTGCCACAATGCAAGCCGAAATTGAAGGCTTGAAGAAGCAGCTAGCTCAAGTAGTAACTTTTATTAAGCAGAAGATTAAGTAGGGGATAGGTGACAGGGGATAGGGGATAGGTGACAGGTGACAGGGGATAGGGGATAGGTGATAGGTGATAGTATTTATGCTCAACACTCAGTACTCAGCACTCCCTCACTCAGTACTCAGCACTCCCCTACTCAGCACTCAGCACTCAGTACTCCCCCACTCCCTACTCTGACAAAGATATAAATATTACATTTCAACATAATTTAATCTGATGGTATGTATAGTAGTGTGGCGTAAATAAAAGCTACGATGCCATCGGCAAGCAGTTTTTGAGCAAAACAGGGTATAAGCTAAAAGACGAAAAGATAAATGCAACTTTGGTCAAGAACAATAGATAGAATGATCACAGTTAGCGTTGATGTCTAATCGCCAAAACCTATATATCTCATGGATTTTGCTAATCTTGCAGCCCAGTTGAATGCTGGAACAATTCTGCCAGAGGGAATTGTCATTGTTACCCTCATGGGGGTTTTGATTGTTGATTTGATTTTAGGGCGTACATCTTCACGCTGGATTGGATATCTAGCGATCGCAGGTTTACTGTCTGCGGTTGTTGCCCTATATTTTCAATGGGATGCTAGTAATCCCATTGGTTTTACTGGTGGGTTTAATGGCGACGACTTGAGTATCGTTTTTCGCGGTATCGTCGCTTTATCTGCCGTTGTGACTATTTTGATGTCGATTCGCTACGTTGAGCAGAGTGGCACTGCCTTAGCTGAATTCATCGCTATTTTGTTGACTGCGACTTTGGGAGGGATGTTTGTCTCTGGGGCGAGTGAGTTGGTGATGATTTTCATCTCCTTAGAAACCCTGAGTATTTCCTCTTATTTGTTGACAGGTTATACCAAGCGTGACCCCCGTTCTAACGAAGCGGCACTGAAATACTTGCTGATTGGAGCTTCCAGTACAGCAGTATTTTTGTATGGTGTATCATTGCTGTATGGTCTGTCTGGTGGACAAACAGAATTAAATGCGATCGCTCATGGTATCGCTACTGCTAATGTTGGTCAATCGTTAGGTTTGGTGATTGCCCTAGTTTTCGTCATTGCTGGTATTGGCTTTAAAATCTCCGCCGCACCCTTCCACCAATGGACACCGGACGTTTATGAAGGCGCTCCCACCCCAGTCATCGCCTTTTTATCTGTCGGTTCCAAAGCAGCTGGTTTTGCTCTAGCTATCCGCCTCTTGGTAACGGTGTTCCCTCTCGTTGCGGATGAGTGGAGATTTGTCTTTACAGCCTTGGCTGTCCTCAGCATGGTTTTGGGTAATGTCGTCGCTTTAGCCCAAACCAGCATGAAACGGATGCTTGCTTATTCATCCATTGCCCAAGCAGGTTTTGTGATGATTGGCTTGATTGCTGGTACTGATGCTGGATACGCTAGCATGATTTTCTACTTGCTGGTTTACCTGTTCATGAACCTGTGCGGTTTTACCTGCGTGATTTTGTTCTCACTGCGGACAGGAACCGACCAAATTGCCGAATACTCTGGGTTATATCAAAAAGATCCCTTACTAACTCTGGGCTTGAGTATCTCCTTACTCTCTTTGGGTGGTATACCTCCATTAGCCGGGTTTTTTGGCAAGATTTACTTGTTCTGGGCTGGTTGGCAAGCTGGGCTTTACTGGTTAGTTTTGCTAGGTTTAGTTACCAGTGTTGTCTCCATCTACTACTACATCCGTGTAGTCAAGATGATGGTAGTCAAAGAACCTCAAGAAATGTCAGACGTGATCAAGAATTATCCCGAAATCCGGTGGAATTTGCCTGGATTTAGACCATTACAAGTGGGTTTGGTGGTAACTTTGATTGCTACTTCCATCGCGGGAATTTTCTCTAATCCCCTGTTCACTTTGGCAAATAATTCTGTTGCCAATACTTCTATGTTACAAACAACAAAAGTTGTTAGTACTCAGGCTAGCGTTATTTCTCCTGAGCAACCAGAAGGTTTGTAGACCCACTTGTTCGAGCTACTTTGAATGATGGCTAATAGCTTTTTGCCTATTAGCCATTTTTTTTACCCATATTCTGTAGGTGATATCAATTTCATTAATCCTATTTGATTTTTTCAAAACCTCAGTTCACATCGAAATACCTTTTGAGTATTTATTATGGTTACTCGATGATTTCATTCAACAGGTGAAAAAATGATTCACCAACTGCAAAATTGTGATGATAAACACATTTATAGCTTTTGTGGTGCTTTGACAAGCTGAGTCAATTTACTAAAAAGCTATTCAACTATCTTCTAATTAAGAGGGTCAATACTAATATTTAAATTATCTAAAAAAGAATGTATTATTGAAGCTAAATAGAATATATTTAATAGTTAATAGACTATTTTCAGCCTGATCTCGGACTAGTCTTTGATTTTTGAGAAGACCTAGTTAAAGCTTGATGGTCGCAAATCTTATTGCCTATTGCCTTTCTATGCAAATCAGTCGGCTAAACCAAGTTATAACAGTCTTTGAAGCGGCTGCTTATATAAATACGTATTGCTCACTATTGAGATATTGTCAGCAATTAAGTTAGAAATGAATATTTTTTATCACTATAAACATCACAGAAAAAATTCACATTTTTTGTAGTCAAGGAGACAAAAATTATGTTTTTTGGGCATATTGAACAAGAACTACTCTGGGAAGCAGTTGATGCCAACTGGCAAAATAAAAAGCTGCCAGATAATGTACAATTACCAATTGAATCAGAACTAGGAAAACAGGATATCTGGGAATATCAGAGTCAAGATATGCAGCCAGAGCAAAGTCAGCAGCCAAAGCAAAAAGCATAAACTCTTATTGTAAGAATTCAGCACCCAGGAGTCAGAAGTCAGTTACCAGTTAACAGTTATCAGTTACCAGTTAATACACAAAAATCTTGGTACAAGGTCACTGTTTACGGATGTATCCTTACCTCTTATTTTTTGTCACCCAAATTTCTTTCACCTAACAAGAGAAGGAATTAATATCAATGACACATTTATTTGAACCGTTAAAAATTCGGGATGTTACCTTGCGCAATCGGATTGCTGTGTCACCGATGTGTCAATATTCTAGTACTAATGGCTTTGCTAATGATTGGCACTTGGTTCATTTAGCTTCTCGTGCAGTTGGTGGTGCAGGTTTGGTCATCACAGAAGCTGCGGCGGTGGAACCTTGCGGGCGAATTAGTCCACAGGATTTGGGAATTTGGTCAGATGCACATATAGAATCTTTATCTAGAGTTGTGGGTTTAATTCATAACTTTGGTGCAGTTGCTGGTATCCAACTGGCTCATGCAGGGAGAAAAGCCAGTGTTAGCAAACCTTCTAAAGGGGGAAAAGTATTAGATGAATCTCAAGAGGGTTGGCGACCTGTTGTTTCTAGTAGTGCGATCGCTTTTAATAAAGACAGTCCAATACCAGAAGCTTTAAGCCTTGAAGGTATTGAGCAATTGATTCAAGCCTTTGTCCAAGCTGCTAAACGTTCGTTGCAAGCGGGTTTCAAGGTGATAGAAATCCATGCAGCCCACGGTTACTTACTCCACCAGTTTCTCTCACCCTTAGTTAACCAACGCCAAGATGATTATGGCGGTAGTTTTGAAAATCGCACTCGTCTCCTACGAGAAGTTGTTGAGAAAATCCGCGAAGTCTGGCCAGAGTCATACCCTTTACTTGTGCGTCTCTCGGCTACAGATTGGGTAGATAAGGGATGGGATATCGAACAGAGTGTTGCTTTGAGTGATAAGCTGAAATCTCTCGGTGTAGATTTAATTGATTGTTCTTCCGGGGGGGCTATACCGGGTATTAATATACCTGTTAAACCTGGATACCAGACTCAGATTGCTGAACAAATCCGTCGGGAAGCAAACATCTCCACTGGTGCTGTAGGTTTAATTACTTCCCCAGAACAAGCCGACCAAATTATTCGCAACGAAGTCGCTGACATGGTGTTGTTAGGACGAGAACTACTGCGTAATCCCTATTGGCCTCACCTAGCAGCCAAACAACTAGGACATGAGAAACACTGGCCGATACAATATGATAGGGCTTGGTTATCGTGAGAGGTTAATTTGTCAATGGTCAATAGTCAATAGTCAATAGTCATTAGTCATCGACCGAATTTAATTCTGCATTGCCCAAAATCCCTGTAGAGACGTTGCACTGCAACGTCTCTACATTCATTTTCGGATATGTCTAATACACATCTTTAGCAAATTTACACCATCTCTGATGATGTTTGGACTACTGGCTGGGGCTGGGGTTGGAACATGAATAAGGAGTAGACAACATCACGGCGGATGTTGACCATCATATCCAAGAACAACTCATAACCTTCGCTCTTGTACTCAATTAGCGGGTCTTTCTGACCGTAGCCACGTAAACCGACGGATTCGCGCAAAGCGTCCATTTGTTGTAGGTGTTCTCGCCACAGGGTATCAATCCGTTGCAGGATGAAGAAGCGTTCGGCTTGACGCATCAGTCCGGGCTGAATTTGGTCGATTTGGGCTTCCTTGAGGTCGTAGGCAATTCTTACTTGTTCGTGTAAGAAAGCTTTAATTTCGCTGACTCCCATGTCTTCTAGTTGACTCGCCTGCATATCTGCTAGCAAATAGACAAATTCTTTGACTTTATCTACCAGCTTCTCTAATTCCCATTCTTCTGAGGGTAGGTCAGCGTTGATGTAGTAATCAACGATGTCGTCCATCGTTTTTTCCGCGTACTTGATGACCTGTTCTTTTAGGTCTTGACCTTCCAAGACCCGGCGACGTTCGGCGTAGATAGCGCGACGCTGGTTGTTCATCACCTCGTCGTACTCAAACACCTGCTTACGGATGTCGTAGTAATAGGTTTCGACTTTCTTTTGTGCGCCTTCCAAGCTGCGAGTCAACATTCCCGATTCAATGGGCATATCATCTTCGACGTTGAAGGCTTCCATTAAACCAGCCACGCGATCGCCACCAAAAATCCGCAGTAAGTTATCCTCTAAACTGAGGAAGAATCTAGTCGAACCGGGGTCGCCTTGACGACCTGCACGTCCGCGGAGTTGGTTATCTATCCGCCGGGACTCATGGCGTTCTGTACCGATGACGTGTAAACCACCCCTTTGGACTACTTCGTCGTGTTCTTTGCTGGTAAATTCTTCATACTCGTGCTTAATGCGTTTGTAAGCATCGCGCAATTTCTGAATTACGGGGTCACTGGTGGGGGCTTTTTCAGCGGCTACAGCGACTTTATCTTCTGCTTCTAATTCTGGCAGAGTGCGATCGCCATACTCACGCACGGCAAAATCTACGGCTTCTTTTAATAGCTGTTCTGCTTCCTTGGACAGTTCCACAGGGAAAATTTCTGGTGAAGCCTTCCAAGTCTTAACTTTTTTCCCAGGTACAAAACCTTGACCACCACCGTGTCCTGTGGGTAATCCCGCAGCTCGTTGTACACCAAATACATCTTCGTCATCTGGGCGGACGACACGGGGCATGAAGTATTCCCGCAGTTTCAACCGGGCCATATATTCTGAGTTACCACCCAGGATGATGTCTGTACCCCGTCCTGCCATGTTGGTGGCAATAGTCACAGCACCCCGACGACCAGCTTGGGCAACAATTTCTGCTTCCCGTTCTACGTTTTCGGGGCGGGCGTTGAGTAATTCGTGGGGAATACCTTGTTCTCTGAGCAGTTGACTTAAGTATTCTGATTTTTCTACACTGGTGGTTCCCACAAGCACAGGTCTACCCAATTCGTGCATCTCAGCACATTCTCGCGCGATCGCCTGCCACTTGCCAGTCTCTTTTTTAAATACTAAGTCTGACCAGTCTTCTCTTCTCCTAATTCTATTGGTGGGAATTACCGCTACTTCTAATTTGTAAATCTTTTCAAACTCAACTTCTTCTGTCTTGGCTGTTCCTGTCATCCCGCCTAGTTTGGGATAGAGCAAAAATAAGTTTTGATAAGTAATTGTGGCTAGAGTTTGAGTTTCTGGTTGAATTTCTACGTGTTCTTTGGCTTCTATAGCTTGGTGTAAACCATCACTCCAGCGTCTTCCCGGTAGCACCCGTCCGGTAAATTCATCCACAATCACCACTTCCCCATTGCGGACGATGTAGTTTACGTCTTTGAGGAACAGTTCTTTAGCTTTGATGGCATTAAACACAAAATGCGCCCAAGGATCTTCTGGGTCAAATAAATCTGTCACACCCAACAAATTTTCGGCTTGTGCGAAACCTTCATCTGTTAACAGCACGTTACGGGCTTTCTCATCTACCTCGTAATGCTCATCTTTGTGGAGAGTTAAAGAAATTTCTGCCGCTTGCAAGTATTTTTCTGTCGGTCTTTCTACTTGCCCCGAAATAATCAGAGGTGTGCGGGCTTCATCGACTAAAATTGAGTCTACTTCGTCAATTACACAATAGTTAAATGGACGCTGTACCACATCGGCCATGGATGTCGCCATGTTATCCCGCAGGTAGTCAAAGCCCACTTCACTGTTGGTGACGTAAGTAATATCACACTCATAATTTCTCTGGCGCTCGTTGGGAGTCATGCTTGCCTGAATTAACCCAACGCTCAAACCCAGGAAGCGATGCACTTGCCCCATCCATTCTGCGTCCCGACGAGCCAGGTAATCGTTGACGGTGATTACGTGGACACCCTTACCACTTAAAGCGTTTAAGTAACTCGGTAAGGTAGCCACTAGGGTTTTACCTTCACCAGTTTTCATTTCTGCAATTTGCCCAGAGTGTAAAATCACACCACCTAGTAGCTGGACATCAAAGTGCCGCAATCCCAAGACTCGCCGTCCCGCTTCTCTCACCACTGCAAAGGCTTCCGGCAGAATATCATCTAAAGTTTCGCCCTTGGCAAGTCGCTGTTTAAACTCTGCCGTTTTGCCTTTCAAATCTTCGTCAGAAAGGGCTTTAATGTCTTCCTCTAACAGATTAATTTCTGTAATGTAAGGCTGGTATTTTTTGAGTTTACGAGCGTTGGGGTCGCCCAACAAGAGTTTTAGCATGGCAGATTATGGAACTAAATCTAGGGGATGGGAATAAAGGGTTTTGGCTATTGACTATAAAGAAGTTAACTCAACCTACCATTTTAGTTATGGACAGGTATGAATGGAAAATTAGCTCAAAAACAGCAAAAAGTTGGTCTAATCAGTTTACTAAATGATGGCTAATGATTTCACAGTTTGAATTTGAAACTCTTTTAATACTATCATTTCACCCCCAGATGAGGCAGAGAACGCCGACCATCCCCAAGTAGCGATATCCGATGAGTGCTGAGTGCTGAACACTCAGCACTCAGCACTCACAACTCCCTCACTCTCTACGCCACTGTCACATCTGGTGACAAATAAACGTCCTGAATGGTGTGGAATAACTTCACTCCTTCTTCAAAGGGACGCTGGAAGGCTTTTCTGCCAGATATTAATCCTGTACCACCGGCGCGTTTATTAATCACGGCGGTGCGGACTGCTTCAGTGAAGTCATTTTTGCCAGAAGCACCACCGGAATTGATTAAACCGGCACGTCCGCAGTAGCAATTGAGGACTTGGTAGCGTGTCAAATCAATGGGATGGTCGGTGGTTAATTCTGTGTATACTCGTTCGTCGGTTTTGCCGTAACTCTTGCCTGTAGCTTTGACTACTGCACCGTAGCCATTGTTATTTTCGGGTAATTTTTGTTTAATGATGTCGGCTTCGATTGTCACCCCTAAATGATTGGCTTGTCCGGTAAGGTCGGCGGCGAGGTGGTAATCTTTATCTTGTTTAAAAGCGTTGTTCCGCAGATAGCACCAGAGAATAGTGACTAAACCTAATTCATGGGCGCGTTTAAATGCGCGACTGATTTCTTGAATTTGTCTGGTGGAGTTTTCGGAACCAAAATAAATTGTTGCTCCCACTGCTATTGCACCCAAATTCCAAGCTTGTTCCACATCGGCAAACAAAACTTGATCAAATTGATTGGGGAAGGTTAACAATTCATTATGGTTAATTTTGGCAATGAAGGGAATTTTATGAGCATATTTCCGAGAAACACTGCCCAATACACCTAATGTTGTGGCTACCGCATTGCAACCACCAGCGATCGCTAAACGGATGATATTCTCAGGATCAAAGTAGATCGGATTGGGGGCAAATGATGCGCCGGCTGAGTGTTCAATCCCTTGGTCTACCGGCAGAATCGAAAGATAACCTGTATTCGCCAAACGACCTGTAGAATATAGTTGCTGGAGATTTCGCAATACTTGGGGATGGCGATCGCTATTTAACCAGACTCTATCAATAAAGTCAGCACCTGGTAAATGTAGTAAATCTTTTGAGACTTTGGCTTTATAAGTTAGCAAGTCTTCTGCTTCGTTCCCTAATAATGACTCGATAGAATTAGCTTCTAATAGCGTTGTAGTCATTGTGGTTTCCTCAAACCTGAGAAAATTACTTGCCCTTAAGATAGCATTTTTACTCTTAGCTGATTACTGGTACTTGTGTTGATTAATTCTGTAAAATGCAAATAACCTAATTCTTACAATAAGTCATGTATCTATGAGTAATTAAGTCATGTACCAAAAGATATAATTTTAATAGTAAATAAAGTATTAAAATATAACCAATATTTAAACACTCATGCCTAGCAATTTACTCACAATCATTTAAAGATTTTGGCAAAATATCTCACATATCATCAGTTATACTAACAAGACTCACGAGCAAAATTTTAGACTCAGTATATAAATTTCTCAGATAAGTCTTTTAATTACGAATTACGTTAGCGTAGCGTAAAGCCTTCGGCATAGCTTCGCTTAGAGCGAGTCCTCGAGCGTCATTACGAACTAACTCATGTTGCCTAAACCAATCAAACGCTGGACACCTGCAAATTGGGCAAGTTGGAAACCTTTCGGTATTGGTGAACAATATCCCAACAATTATTGGGAAGTTTTTCGCGCTATTTGGTTATCTCGTGATAAATTACCCTATGCTTGGAAGATTCTCAATCAGGGTGTCTGCGATGGTTGTGCTTTGGGAACCACGGGGATGAAAGATTGGACGGTGGATGGGATTCATGTTTGCAATGTCCGGTTGCGGCTATTGCAGATGAATACTATGTCAGCCTTGGATGAGCAATTATTGACAGATGTTTCCCAGTTACGCCAGCAAACAAGCGCCCAATTACGGGACTTGGGACGGCTACCTTACCCAATGATGCGGCGACGGGGAGAAATAGGTTTTCGCCGTGTGAGTTGGGATGAGGCTTTAGAAGTAATAAGCGATCGCATCTGCAATACTCCACCTCATCGTCTCAGTTTCTACGTCACCAGTCGCGGCACAGTTAACGAAACTTATTATGCTACTCAAAAAGCTGTCCGGGCGATGGGGACTAATAATATAGATAATGCTGCTCGTATTTGTCATTCCCCTAGCACTGCCGGTTTAAAAGCAGCTTTGGGTGCTGGTGCGACAACTTGTTCCTATAAAGACTGGATAGGTACTGATTTATTAGTCTTCATCGGTTCCAATGTCGCCAACAATCAACCAGTCACCGTTAAATATCTCCACTATGCCAAAAAAGCCGGGACAAAGATTGTCGTCATCAACACCTACCGCGAACCAGGGATGGAACGCTATTGGGTTCCCTCGATTCTGGAAAGCGCTTTGTTTGGAACCAAGTTTGCCGAAGATTTCTTTTTAGTCAACTTGGGTGGAGATATCGCCTTTTTAAATGGCACAATTAAACATCTGATTGCGAATAACTGGGTAGATGAATCGTTTATTCAAAACTACACTCATGGTTTTGCTGAACTTACAGCCGCATTAGCCAATCAATCATGGGCAGAATTAGAAAAACTATCGGGTGCATCCCGTGACGAAATGTACGCCTTTGCCAAAATGGTGGGGGAAGCCAACAAAGCCGTGTTTGTCTGGAGTATGGGCATAACTCAACACGAGTGCGGCGAAGATAATGTCAGGAGTATTATTAACCTAGCCCTGACTAAAGGCTTTGTGGGGCGGGAAGGCTGCGGTTTAATGCCAATTCGCGGCCATTCTGGGGTGCAAGGTGGTGCAGAAATGGGTTGTTACGCTACAGTCTTTCCCGGTGGTAAACCCATCAATGCCGAAAATGCTGCCCAGTTGAGTCAGCATTGGGGCTTTACAGTGCCAGAGAGTCGGGGTTTAATTGCCCCAGAAATGATTGATGCTGCCTTCAAAGGACAGTTAGATGTCTTGTTCTCGGTTGGTGGGAATTTTTTAGAAGTTTTGCCAGAACCAGCGTATATAGAAGAGGCTTTGCAACACATACCCTTGCGGGTACATATGGATATTGTCTTGTCCAGTCAAATGTTGGTAGAACCAGCCGATACTGTCGTGCTGTTACCCGCCACAACTCGTTACGAAATTCCCGGAGGAGTCACGGAAACCAACACGGAACGCCGGATTATTTTTAGTCCAGAAATTCCTGGACAACGCATTGGGTCAGCCCGTCCCGAATGGGAAGTATTTTTAGAATTAGCCAGACGAGTTAGACCAGACTTAGCAGATAAGTTGACTTTTAGCAATACAGCCGCTATCCGCCAAGAAATTGCTCAAGTTGTTCCCTTATATGCAGGTATTCAACATTTACAGCAGGCGGGAGATCAATTTCAATATGGTGGTTCACATTTGTGCTTTGGCTGGAACTTCCCCACAGCAGATGGTAAGGCTTATTTTGCACCGTTATCTCCTCCCCAAAAAGAATTACCAGCAGGTTATTTTTGGCTAGCAACTCGCCGAGGTAAACAATTCAATAGCATGGTACAAGAACGCAAAGATGCGATTACTGGTGCATTACGGGAAGCTGTATTGATGAATTATCAAGATGCAGCCAACTTAGGTTTGCAAGATGGTGATAAAGTAATTCTCAAAAACCAATTAGGGGAATTCTCAGGGCGAGTTTACATTGCACCGATTCAGTCAGGTAATTTACAAGTACATTGGCCAGAGGGAAATGTACTTTTAGATAAAAGCAAGCGATCGCTTGAGGGTGTACCTGATTATAACGCATTAGTGCGCCTGGAGAAATCCATCTAACAGAGACTGACAGGGAAAGCGAGAGGTAAGTATGCTGGGTGCGATCGCAGGTGACATCATTGGTTCAGTCTATGAGGGAAAAAGTATCAAAACTAAAGATTTTCCCCTATTTGATCGGCAATGTCGCTTTACGGATGATACAGTCTTAACTGTCGCTGTGGCAGATGTCATCCTCAACTATCATCAATACCCACCCAGTAGTAAATACATCGACCAATTCAAATGGTACTATCGTCGCTACCTGTATGCTGGTTATGGGCGTAACTTTAGCAACTGGGCTAAATCTAACAGCACCGCACCATACAACAGTTTTGGTAATGGTGCAGCCATGCGAGTCAGTCCCATTGCCTTTGCCTACGATAATCTCGATACAGTCTTACAACAAGCCCAACGCAGTGCCGAAGTTACCCACAACCACCCCGAAGGTATTAAAGGCGCTCAAGCAACCGCCGCTACTATTTTTCTAGCACGTATCGGTCTTGATAAATTCGGCATTAAATCTTACATTCAAAATCACTTCGGTTATGATCTAGAGCCAACTTTAAACCAAATCAGACCCACCTACCAATACGATTCTACCTGCCAAGGTTCCGTTCCCCCAGCCATCATTGCCTTTTTAGAATCCACAAGTTTTGAAGATGCGATTCGCAATGCCATTTCCATCG
This sequence comes from Nostoc sp. TCL26-01, assembly GCF_013393945.1. NCBI lineage: Bacteria > Bacillati > Cyanobacteriota > Cyanophyceae > Nostocales > Nostocaceae > Nostoc > Nostoc sp. TCL26-01. The sequence goes on along the minus strand of NZ_CP040297.1, from coordinate 2,918,263 downwards.
GTGGTGATAGCGATACCATTGCCTGCATCACAGGTGCTATTGCCCAAGCATACTATGGTGGCGTACCGAAGGCGATCGCTGATCAAGCCCTATCTCATCTCAATGAACATTTGTCCCACATCACAGAAAAATTCATGTACAAATACTGTGTTTAGAATGAATGGAAACGCCTATTAGCAGCAAAACCAAAACCCAAATCTTCGTAGTCGAAAATGGTAAACAGCGCCTGCGACAAGACTATCTCACCACCGAAGAACCTCTGGAGATTCGCCTAGTCTTTCCCCATCGCACTATAGCTGTAACAATGCGAACACCAGGCGCAGATTTTGCCCTTGCCGCAGGGTTTCTCTATAGTGAAGGTTTAATCAGCAGTAAAGCTGACATTCAACGCATCAGTTATTGTGTAGACAAATCTATTGATGGTCAACAAAATTATAATATAGTCAACGTAGAATTACGTACAGGATTATTTGCAGATTTACAATCTTTAGAACGGCATTTTTATATTAATAGCGCTTGTGGTGTTTGTGGTAAAGCCAGTATAGAAGCTTTGCAACTACGCGGTTGTCGAGTGGTAGAGGAGGAGATGATAATCACACCAGAAGTCATCTACAGCCTACCAGATCAACTCCGGGCGGCTCAAGGTGTGTTCACGGCTACGGGGGGTTTACACGCGGCGGCTGTATTTGATACTCAAGGCAGGCTCTTAAACTTACAAGAAGATGTAGGCAGACACAATGCTCTAGATAAATTAATTGGCACAGCCTTATTGAGTGGTGAGTTACCTTTCCACCATCATCTTGTCATGGTTAGTGGACGCTCTAGTTTTGAAATTTTACAAAAATCCATAGTTGCTAGAGTACCCATTGTTTGTTCTGTTTCGGCTCCTAGTAGTTTAGCTGTATCTCTAGCCCAAGAATTTGGCATTACCCTCATTGGCTTCTTGCGGGGAGAAAAGTTTAATATTTATGCCGGTTCAGAAAGAATTCATCTAGCATGACTTAACCTCTGTGTTCTTTGTGACTCTGTGGTTAAATAAAGAATTTGCATTTGTCATTGTGTATGCCCAAAGTTACAGTCAACGATATCGACTTGTTTTACGATATCAAAGGCATGGGAGAACCTTTGGTATTAATTTCTGGGTTACTGTGCGATCATGCTTATTGGTCGCTCATACTGCCATTTCTAGTGGCTCAATATCAAGTCATTCGCATAGATAATCGGGGTATGGGGCGTAGTTCTGCTCCTGATGATCCTTACACTATTCAGCAGATGGCTGATGATGTCGCCGCATTACTTGATCACCTGGGTCTTGATAAAATACATCTAGCTGGTCATTCAATGGGTGGTCAAATTGCCCAAGAATTTACTCTAGCCTATCCGCACAAGGTTGCCAGTTTACTGTTAATATCGAGCCTAGCTAAGGGTGATGAGCGATTTAACAGCGTGATCGAAACATGGGGTAAACTCCTACCAATTATTGATACTAGGCTTTATCAAAAAGTTGTCTTACCTTGGATATTTACCGATGCTTTCTACTCAATTCCCGATATGGTAGAACAGCTGATTGAATTTGCCGTTCATTATCCTTTTCCGCCCAAAACACATACCATCTATCATCAAAGTCAAGCAATTCTGAACTGTGATACCACAAACCGACTTAAAAATATTCTCTGTCCTACCTTAGTTCTCGTTGGGCAACAAGATATCCTCACCCCCATCAAATTTTCCCAACAACTAGCCGTAACTATTCCCCAGGCTGAACTGGTAGTGTTAGAAACAGGTGGACATGGTTTTTTGATTGAATCCCCCGATGCAGTAGCTCAAGCCATGAGGCAATTCTTAGCCCAGGTGAGATAATTTGAGTAGAGCGAAAATTACAGCCAACTACTTTGCAAACAATATCTAAAAGAATACCATATTTAGCTTAGGTATCCACAGTATTTGCAGGAGAATTACGATGACAAACCCGAAATTGTCGGTTAAAAAAGGCATAATCTTCATTCCATTGATTGCTGGAGTCTGTGCTTTTTGTGCTGGATTTTTCTGGTTGATAAGTCAAGCAGACAATCAGATGCAGATTAAAAAATCAAAATCACTTGCTGCCAAAGCATTAGTTAATCAGCAAGATGCGGTTTTAAAGACGCAGGCTATGATAAATAGCCACATCTTTGAAGTACCGCCGCAGTTTCAGGGGCAAACTGTTGGGCAAGTAAAACTAAATGAGCAAAATAAAGTCATTGCCCTGACTTTTGACGATGGACCTGCACCTAAGTATACAGAGCAGATTTTGCATATTCTCAAGCAAAATAATATTAAAGCAACGTTCTTTTGTGTGGGAGAAATGGTGCATTATTTTCCTGTGATAGCCAAGCTGGAAGTGTCTGATGGTCACGCCATTGGCAATCATACGTGGCATCATTGGTATCACTGGATGAATCCATCTACAGCCAAGCTGGAGATTGAATCTACAGCAACACAAATGTATGAAACTATGGGAGTAAAAACTTCTCTATTTCGTCCGCCTTTTGGCAGCCTCAGTAATGGTGTAGCTGACTACGCGAAAAAGAATAATTATGCTATTTTAATGTGGTCAGATGACTCTCAAGATTATCGTCGTCCTCCTGTATCTAAGTTGATTGACAATGTGCTAAGAGGGGCAAAACCAGGTGGAATGGTGTTAATGCACGATGGTGGCGGCAATCGTGCAAATACAGTTAAAGCTTTACCTGAAATTATTAATGCTCTCAGAAAGCGCGGCTATCGGTTTGTCACTGTACCTGAATTGTTAGAAATACAAAGATAAAAACCCTTGTTAGCAGGGGCAAAATTCCATAAACCAAATTAGGGAACAATCTCAGAAAATAATCTGAGTGATACGTTATGGCGGTTTCAGTTACATGAGCATAGAGCTTACTCTCTAACCTCAACAAAATGCACTTCACTAAAGCGAGAAATGCTATAGTCAAGCGATCGCCACACCTTTGTCATACCAGATCCAAAGTCAAACACGATAATGGTCTATGAATAAAGCACACTGTAGATTTATACAAAGGCGGATTGCTCTGCCTTTTTTTATCTGCTTAACGAATAGGATTATGTACTGTGACTAACTTTGTGCCATCTGGAAAAGTGGCTTCCACTTGTACATCATGAATCATTTCTGGTACACCTTCCATCACATCGTCTCTGCTTAAAAGCGTTGTCCCATAACTCATCAATTCCGCTACTGTATTGCCATCCCTAGCACCTTCTAAAATTGCCGCAGAAATATAAGCAACTGCTTCCGGATAGTTAAGTTTTAAACCTCTATTTTTCCGTCTTTCTGCTACCAAAGCGGCGGTAAAAATCAATAGTTTATCTTTTTCTTGTGGTGTAAGTTGCATTCTTACTTCCTTAAATTTGCCATACTCTTGGGATGCAAATACCACGGTGGAAAAAATTCATCCGTAGCATTTGCCAAACAGCTGTCAACCAGTTTCTCACTTCTGTTGTGGAAGTACCACAATATCGACACAAAAATCCATTTTCTAAACGGGTAACGCCTGTGAGGGAGTGGTGAGTTGTGAGTTGTGAGTGCTGAGTGGTGAGTTGTGAGTGCTGAGTAAATAAAGAACGTGCTGTTGCGATAATTTCTAGAGAAACTGGACTACCCAACCAAACTAAGCTACCGACAATTGGTTTTCCTGATAAACCGTGGGGACTGTGAAAAACTGCTGCACTACCCGGTAGCCATTGACGATCAATCCACAATGGGATACCATTCTGCCAAACTTCAGTATGCGATCGCCATTCTCCCTGATAAAATTTTTCACCTCTGGCACTACGTCCAAATCGGGTAATTTCCCAGCCAACAAAATTAGCTCCGTCTGCTAATTCTACCCGTAAATCTTGGCGATAAATCCCACCATCAAAGACTATTGTTTCTTGGGGTAGCCATTCCAAGCAAGCACCAGTTTCAACTTGGATATTGATGGTTTGTTTGGCAATTAAACCATTACTGCGATATATCTTACTGGCGGCGGCTGTCGTCATGACAGCTTGCGCGTTTGCTTGCAGGTGAATATCACAAGATAAGAGATCGCCTCCCACTATCCCCCCAGCCGTATGTAAAATGACACTATGACAAACTTTTTCCCCTTCTGGATAAAACGGACGTTGCACTTTTAGCGGTGCTTGATGATGGTTGTAAATTAGTTGAGTAGAATTTAGGCGATCGGCATAAACTAATTTAAGTTGGCCATGCCAACCTTCCCCGGCTTGTAGATTTGCAGTCATTTATCTAGTAGTCTAAATTTTACTTTTTAGCCAAAATTATGTAATCATCTAATGTATAGTTGGCATCATGTTTCTGATGAGAATATTTCTGAATCATCGGAGTCATATATATTTGCTTAGGTAGTTTCTCTTCTGCAAATTTCGCAAATTCCATTGCCGAACATGGTTTTCTAGAGTCTCTAGAAGTTAAATATTTATACCAAACTAAATCCAGCCCTAATTCAGCAATAAAGCTTGCAACTAATTTTTTTTCCAGGTCTTGATTTTCCTCTTGTTTAGTTTTATAAAACTTAAATAATTTTTTATCTTGGATGATTAGTAAAACGTAACCTTGCTTTTTTAGGTTATTAGTAAATATAGATTTATAAACACTATTAGCTTGGTTTCTGGCAGATGTATCGGCAAAGAAACAGTGAGATATGACAATAAAATCAAAAAAATCTTGAGGTAAATTGTCAAATTCATGATTTGATGATAACAAATCAGCCGTAACAAAACGAAAATAAGTATTCACTGGTGTTATTAGTGATTCTATATATTTTCGCCAAAACTGAAGTCCTCTAAATTGAAATCCATCTTGTTTTTCCAAAGAATAGTAAGATATATGATCTTGTGATGATTTTTCTGACTCACCAATACTTTTTAGAAACAAAGCTAAGGAATAAGCAACGGTTCCTGGCCCTGCTGCAATATCTAAAATATTGAGTTTATTGCTGAGTAACCCATCCTGATAAATAAAAAACCAAGCTAAATATAGACAATATACATTCTCTAAAAAAAACTTCATAAAATAGACATGAGGAGTCAAACTAAAATTATAGTCTGGGTCTTGTCCAATTTTTAAGTTATGAATGTCCTCAAAAGCATCTGCGAGTTTGATATTTAATTTATCTACGGGGATTTTATTAAATTCATCTTGGAGATAGGCTACTAACTTACTTTCAAAATCATCAAATATCTCTACATCAATTCCCGTAGATTGAATAAGATAATGATCATGCTGAATTAATTGGAATTTTTGGTAAATAGAATTAATTAATTCTTGATTAGGATACAATTTACAGTTATCGACTGCTGAGTCTGATAACTGTGTTAACTTCTCAGTTAAATTTCCTATCTCTCTTTTATATTCCAGAGAAGCACGCTCAAGTTGCAGCTTATCTCGAAACAATTTTTCTAACCAAGAAAATCTTGCACCTGATTTTTGAATATCGTGTAAGATTTGCACAGCTTTTTGTGTATCGCCACGGCTGACTGCCAACTTAAATTGCTGACTACGCCACCAATTGACAATAGGATTACTCATAACCAAATCCGTCTTTACCCTCTTTAATTTCTACACCTACAAGTTGAGCTAATAATTGACTTTTAAATTTCGCATAACTTGATTGTTCACAATCATACCACCAAGCATATTTTTGTTTGATTTTGTCTGCTGCGGAACGAGTAGAGGCGATGAGTGAGCGATTATGGCTAGGATGGAAATCTTGAATTACAACTCTATCAGCGATTTTTAGTTGCTCAATAAAAGCTATTTCATCAGTATCTAAAGTCGGAAGTAGAGGTGTTATGGTAATGGAAATTTTAGGGATATAACCTTTAAAAGCATCTATATTTTTTTTGATTAGGTAAATAGCATTTAATCTAGCTTTAATACTAGGCGATCGCGGTTCAAAATCTCTCCTGACTGATTCACTTCCAGTAGGGATACTCATGTTAATGCGTAATCGCTGAAATCGTTGTAAATAATCAATATCTCTAGTAATAATTGGGCTACGAGTTTGAATCACCAAAGTTGGTGTAGGATAACCATCATTTCTCACATCTAGCATCATCTCTAATAAACTACGAGTTAACTGATACTGAGATTCTAAAGGTTGATAAGGATCAGTCACACTACTCATATAAATTCTTGGTGGTTGTTGTGGATTTTTTTTATACCATTTTTGTAATTCCTTAGCTAATATTGTCGCAGCATTTTCTTTTAAAATTACCCAATTACCCCAATCCTGTTGCATTTTGCTATTGGGACTAAACGCCGCAGCATAGCAATAACTACAACCATATTGGCAACCTCGATAAGGATTTAGTGTGAAATCATAAGCACTAATAAAACCTGTAGCTTTTGTCAGTAATGATTGAGCATTTTGAGCATAAACATTAGCATTGCCAAATTTTTCTCGGACTAATTTTGTTGGCTCACATTCGCAGTAACCTTGATACCGTAGTTTTGCCATTTTGAATGGTGAGATTGATCTAGAGTGCGTTCATGCAGTCTAACTTATGTTATTCCTGTTGTTGAATAGCTTCGCCAATATGTACGCTGGTGCGATAAACCATGTAAACAAAACCTTGCTCATTACGAAACTGGTGATATAAATCTTGTAAATCAGCGATCGCACTTTCATATGCCAACCCTGTATCGGGAAGGTAAGAAACACTCATCGCCCGACCAATCAATCCAGCTAAATCTAATTCTTGGTAATAAGTAAACGAATATTCACGAATATTTACAAAAAGTGGACTCACCAATAACGGTTCGACAGATTGCATTCGTGATTCTGCTGGATGGTTATTAGATGCTTGGCGAACTATGCGGCTATATTCAGCAGTTAAAGCATCCTCTTGATCTCGATTATTCCACACCACAGCCAACCGTCCCGATGGTTTAAGAATGCGGTGAAACTCCTGTAAAGTTGGTTCTGGACTAAACCAGTGGAAAGCTTGAAAACAAGTGACTAAATCCACCGAATTATCGAGTAGTTGAGTAGCTTCTGCTGTACCCCCACGAAACTCTACTAAAGGGTGTGATGCAGCAACTCCTCTCATCGCTGCATTAGGTTCAATCGCTATCACTTTAACACCACGTTCAGCTAATAGTCGTGAAGAAATCCCCGTACCAGCACCAACATCTGCGGCGACAATTTGCGAGGATAGACCTGCAAGAATAATATCAATTGCTGCTGCTGGGTAACTTGGTCGATATTTTACATAATTTTCTGCTCTATCGGAAAATCTATCTAGGGGATTGAGGGTGTGTAGGGGTGTGGTATCAATTTCACTCATATTATATTTTTGTCGAACTAATAATTAATATATGGCGTTTATCGCTTTAGTTCAGGTTAAAGTTGCTAGAGGTAAAAGTGCGGGATTGGCTAAAAATAGATATGAATCTTGCTCTCACAGACAAAAAACTCAATATTTGTGAAATATGAGATTTTTATACATCTGTTTCAGCTTACAGATTCATCGAGATTGTTTTTATCTTGAGAAATTTTAAAAAGTGGGATGTTCCCTTAACAAATTTTATCTATATTGACCCACCCTACTGGCTTAGGAGGACTGAAGATATGTTACTATTTTTTCACTAATTCTATGTGCTTGTACATATAAGTTTAAGGTCAAAACTTGAGATGCCAGAATATATAACTCCTGAAAAGTTTAACAAAGCTGAAATATCAATTCCTATTTTTGCAAGAATTAGAGATTTTTTTAATAGTAAAGAAGAGATAATTACGATTGAATGGTTTAGTCCAAACTACGGTTCAACAGAAGTAATAATATTATGGGGTCTTTTTCGGTTTAGACATGAAACAGGAGAAAAGAAGACTTTTGTTATACGTGGTAAATCGGGATTTTGCGCTGCTGTTATAGAAAAATTACAGCAAGATGGGAAAATTGTAAAAAAAACCTAATATTTTTGGCGGAAACATTACTTCCTCCCGCACTAATGACAAAAAACAGCCGCCTCCACAAAAGAAGCAGCTGTTTTTAAAAACTTACCCGACTACAGAATATTAGTAATCGAAGTCACCGCCGCCAGCACCAGCGCCACCAGGAGCGCCGTCTTTGGGTTCTGGCTTGTCAACTACAATACATTCGGTTGTCAACACCATCCCAGCGATAGAAGCAGCGTTTTGCAGTGATGTAGTGTGCTTCAGGTAAATGACTACTTGGTGCATTGGCTTCGATGGATCTCTTCGGTATCCTCGCAACCGATAATCTGTCACTCGAAATGGAATGTTGTCTTTCGGCCGCGTCTGAAACTCGATATGCAAAATGGCTTCGTCTGATTCCAGGAAGATCAAGGCATCAGCACGAATCGGATCAAGGGACAGTTCAGAGGGTTGGAGTTCTGTCAAAGTGACAGCTTTTCCTAGTAGCCAACTGGCGAAGTCAGCAGAGAAATGTTCAGCCAGGAATCGGCAAGCCCTACATAGAAATAGTAAGATTGTACGCCCTATGATGCCAATTTAGTTTTGAGGGGATCTAAAGTTTGATGAATGATTGTTGCAGTGCGTTCGGCACTTCGCTGTAGCGCTTCGCGATCGCCCAACTGACAGATAATAATACTTATCGCCAGAAGCTACTTCATGTAGAGAAAGTTACTCCTATGCGTCAAGCTTCCAAATTAAAGAAACGTGATTATCGGCAAGGCTATCTTGTCCAAAGGAGAAACTAAGGATATAAAAAAATATTCAACGTTCCCATTAGGGACTTCCAGATAAAAAAATATCCAAAATGTAGGGTGCGTCAGTGTGAGAAAACCTAGCTACACCAAGGAATTCTTCCTACTGACGCACCCTACCAACCATCAATTTGGGATAATTTATTTTTTGGTGTTCCCATTAAGCCGCGTCCCCACAGATACGACTGCAACCACTTTTAATATTCAGCGATCACGGGATGAAAATCCGCCGTGCGCCTTGGTAATCTTCGATGTCAATCACTATATCAACCAAGCGATCAACACAACGTTCTCGATAATCTGGTTCAGCCATCAGCCGATCAATATTGCCTATTGTGACAACAGGCAAAGACGTAGGAGTATTTTCCTCACGCATCACTTGTTCCAAAGAGTCTTTCCCCTTCATACTGCGGTTAGCAGTAATTAGAATCATCTGATTATCCTGGGCATATCGCCAGACAACTCGATCATCACTTGTGACCGCTAAACCTACTTCTTCAAACAGAACGAAGCGAATCGGGATTAGCTTAAGCCAACCACTTGCAGCAAGGCTACCTGCTAAGACAACAGAATGCCCTCGTAAATTATGGTCAACCAGAAAATTCATGCTTGTGATTCAAGCTTGGCTCTTCTTGCTTGAAGCTTGGCTCGAATCGCTTCTGTTCCAGGCTTTGGAGGTTTGGCAGCAATGCGAGCGATCCGCTCACGATTCTGCTCCTCATAATACTGCCGCAATTCCTCGGCTTCTTTGAGAACAAGTTGATACTCTGCTTCAACATCCGTACGATGTGCCGCAATGTAGGACAGCGCAGCATTCACCTGCTCATCGGTAAGGTCAAGCATGGCACGAATAAACTTTGACGGATAGTGTTCTGTCACGTAGTCCATCACGTCGTAGAGCGTGATGCGTGTTCCCGCAATTGTGAGTCCTCGTTCTGTGCGGATGATAGCAGCTTGCTCATTAGGCGCTAGAGTCATAGCTGTAGCCTCTTGAAAACTAAGTTTATATTACTCTAGGTTAAAGGCAGGTGGAACTTGAGTTGTTGCTGAAGTTGTTGCACTTCCTTAACGGATAAACCGGTGCTACGAACGATAGTTTCAATCGATACACCTTCTCGCAGAAGATTGAGTGCGATCGCTCGTGTCTTTTCGTCTTCAGCCTCTTTCCAGATTGAGCGATAAACGGTAGACTCTTGCATAATGTCCTTCCGCAATACCCGATAAATAATCTTACGACTATCTCCTCATATCTCACATCCCTCAGACAAGATCAACAACATCAATTCCCTTGGAAAATCTTGAAATTCAGATTTACCCTGCGAGAAGAATTCTTCCTCGATTTTATCTTCAGTCCAAAAATCATAGTCGTCAACTATATCTGATGCTCAGAACAAATCGTATGCAGTCTCGCCAAAATCTTGTAAGGCTTTTATAAACTCTGCGGAAAATCTCTTTAGCGAAAACTCAGCACTCATTGAAGAAAATATAAAAATACCAAAACAGATCAACTAGAAGACTAACGGCTAAAGTGAGCGGCGGCAGATATGCCTGAAACGAAGCGCGAAATCTCTCTACCGTCCGATCCACTGTGTTGTTAGGCTGTGACTCCACGACTAGGCATCATGTGGAATCGATATCCTGACTATCTAACAGATCAATGACAGGCTTCAGATCCAGATACAACGTTCGGTATGGCTCTGTAGGTGGTAATTCCTCATTTGGAGCAGCAAATCGAAATCCAATCCTTCGATAAAATCCTGAAGCATCGTAGGGAGGCTCAACATCCGGGTCATAGAGTGCATCAACCGTCATGAATCGAACGCCCAGCATTGGGGAGATTTCCGCCGCCACGTATTCAATTGCCCATTCAAGAAGCTGGCGACCTACCCCCTTCGTTCTGCGATCAACTGCCAACAACCCAATTTTGACAGCAGGGAAAGTTCGGTACTTAACACCTTCATTCAGAAGAATTGGATCTTCCAGGGTCAGCTTATCTGCAAGCAGCGTGATATACCCGACCAATGACCCCTCAAACTGTAGAATCCAGCACTGACTAATATTTGCGTTGACTTCTCGAAGAACTCGCCCCTGCCGCCAATAGGTGACAAATTCGCCACGAACAGAGCGAAATCCTTGTCCAGACACATCCATTTCGAGGGTCAATCTCTCAGGGTTCATTTGAGAGAAATCAACTCCCTCGAACTTACTGCTTTGAGGCATTCTGGAGTCTCCGACGGCGACGAGCAGCAATACGTTTTGCAAGTTCGAGTGCTGCCTCGTCTGCCACGTAACCACCAGACTCTAGCGCCTGAGCAAGCTTTTCCGCCTCACTCCCTGACACTGGTTTCGATTCTGTATGAAAAGGATATTGCATCTGGTGTACGGTAACCAACAATTCCATATTAACAGAATAAAATTGTGTTTCCTCAGTAGACCAGTATGGTGCGACAAGATGTATTGTATCTGTTCTACTCAGTCTGGAGTTAACTAACCGTCTGTAAAATCACTTCTCTTGATAATAGCCCAGCGATCGCCCTGAAACTCTTCTATGGAAGCTTTAACCCCAAGAGTTATCAGTTGATGCCAGATATCTTCAGCCTTTTCCTGAGCAATGTTTCTGGTTACTGAGCGAGGCAAAGAATCTAGGACAGCAGTAATTGCTTTTTCTCTAACTCCTGTAGCAACGCAAATGATTTGAATTGCTTCGTCTTGCTTCTCTTCGGGAATCTCTTCAGCAACAACAACACAGCGCTCAGGACTACCGTTGTAGATAGCATAACCACCAAATTGCCAGACTGTCATTTGCTCTTTATTATTCAAATTTGCTGGAAAATCATAGTCATGCAGATAAGTACGAATTTCGTCTACGTTTCCCCAACTAATTAACTCTAGGTAGGTGCGCCCTACACCAATCTCTAAACCGTGTTGGTCATAAACCTCAAGACAGCCATCGTCACCATCGGTTGTTACTCTTAGAGCATAAGTCACATCATCCTCATACGGTAACTTGTACAGCCTAACCCAGTATCTATTAAGACAGTAATAGTAATCATAGGCGGCTCTTACAGACGCTGGAATGCTTTGAAGCAAAGCTGGATTGTGATCAATGTCAACTAAGTATTTTTCAAACAAGTCCTGATCTTCAGGTTCTTCGTTCTGAATGTATGCTCAATACCTTTCTAAAACATCATTCTCATAAAGTTCCTCATAGTATTGCTTAATCAAGTCGTTTCTTTCCATGTTGCTGCCGGAAGTTGTTTACCTGATAGTCCTTAACATAAGCGTACCTAATTTTGGATATACAGCCTAACTATTTCTTACACGGAAATTTTCTGTATAGTCTTTAGACTTAAAAAATAAACTGGATGAACTTTTAGTTGTGAGTTGAATTGAAGTAGGTGTTTATGGGTTTCAAAACAAAAAACAGCCGCCTCCACAAAAGAAGCAGCTGTTTTTAAAAACTTACCCGACTACAAAATATTAGTAATCGAAGTCACCGCCGCCAGCGCCAGCGCCAGCAGGAGCGCCGTCTTTGGGTTCTGGCTTGTCAACTACGATACATTCGGTTGTCAACACCATCCCAGCGATAGAAGCAGCGTTTTGCAGTGCAGAACGAGTTACTTTCGCAGGGTCAACAATACCAGCTTCTAACAAGTCAACGAATTCGTTGGTTGCAGCGTTGTAGCCGACGTTGAAGGCTTTTTCTTTCACACGTTCAGCAATCACAGCACCATTTTGACCTGCGTTTTCTGCAATTCTCTTTAAAGGTGCGGGTAATGCACGAGCGACAATCAACGCACCAGTCAACTCTTCATCCTTGAGGTTAGCATTTGCCCAAGCATCGAGTTCAGGAGCTAGGTGAGCTAGAGTTGTACCACCACCAGGAACGATACCTTCTTCTACAGCAGCCTTGGTAGCGTTGATAGCGTCTTCTAGGCGGAGTTTCTTATCCTTCATTTCGGTTTCGGTGGCTGCACCTACTTTGACCACAGCCACACCACCGGAGAGTTTTGCTAGACGCTCTTGCAGTTTTTCTTTGTCGTAGGAAGATTCAGTTTCTTCGATTTGACGACGAATTTGTTCTACACGAGCTTTAACGGCAACGTCGTTACCTTCAGCAACAATTGTGGTGTTGTCCTTGGTAATGGTGACGCGACGAGCTTTACCCAAACTTTCTAGCTTGGTGTTGTCCAGTTTCAAACCAGCATCTTCGGTAATCAGTTGGCCGCCGGTGAGGATAGCGATATCTTCTAGCATAGCTTTGCGGCGATCGCCAAAGCCAGGAGCCTTAACAGCAGCTACATTCAGTACACCGCGCAAGCGGTTAACTACAAGGGTTGCTAAAGCTTCTTTTTCGATATCTTCAGCGATAATCACCAAAGGACGACCAGAACGAGCTACTTGTTCGAGAACTGGTACTAGGTCTTGTACTAGAGCAATTTTCTTATCTGTTAATAGTAAGAAAGGCTCATCAAAAATCGCTTCCATCCGTTCAGGGTCGGTGGCAAAGTAAGGAGAGATATAGCCTTTGTCAAAGCGCATCCCTTCAGTAATTTCCAACTCGGTAGTTACAGACTTACCTTCTTCTAGGGAAATTACGCCTTCCTTACCAACTTTGTCCATCGCTTGAGCAATCATCTGACCGACTTCATCGTCGTTACCAGCAGAAATTGACCCAACTTGAGCGATCGCTTTAGAATCTTCTACAGGGCGAGCGTGTTCTTTAATTCTATCTACTAAGAAACTGGTAGCTTTATCAATACCGCGCTTCAAGGAAATAGCGTTAGCGCCTGCTGCTACGTTTCTTAGACCTTCTTTAACAATTGCATGAGCCAAAACGGTAGCAGTGGTTGTACCATCGCCTGCTGCGTCGTTGGTTTTGGAAGCAGCTTGACGAATCAAAGCCACGCCAGTGTTTTCAATATGATCTTCTAATTCGATTTCTTTAGCAATGGTGACACCATCGTTAACGATTTGTGGCGCACCAAATTTCTTTTCTAGTACTACGTTACGACCTTTGGGACCAAGGGTAACAGCCACAGCTTCAGCCAGGATGTCAATACCTCGCTCCAGGGCGCGACGGGCGTTTTCGTTGTAGATAATGCGCTTTGCCATAGGTGTCTCGATGTGTGGAAGTTAAGTCAATTGTTTTGTCTTGAAATTTGGTAATTGGTCAATTACCCAACCACTGCTAAAATATCTTTTTCAGAGAGCAGTACATATTCTTCAGTTCCCAGCTTGATGTCAGTGCCAGCGTACTTGGAGTACAGCACCTTATCACCAACTTTGACTTCCAATTCTTGACGGCTACCGTCATCATTACGTCTGCCAGGGCCAAGAGCGACTACTTCACCTACTTGGGGCTTTTCTTTCGCCGTGTCGGGCAAATACAGACCACCTGCGGTCTTTTCTTCAGAGGCGCTCACTTTAACAAACACGCGATCGCCTAAAGGTTTTACTGTGGATACGCTTAGAGATACAGCTGCCATATTTAAATTTCTCCAGAGTTAGCACTCTCAACTCCTGAGTGCTAATCTACCGAAGAAAACCCCACAATGGCAATATTTCCAAGTGTACGGGTTTCCGAACTAAGAGAAGGAATGGGGAGTGGGGGAGTGAGGGAGTGAGGGAGTGCTGAGTGGGGGGAGTGGGGGAGTGAGGGAGTGGGGGGAGTGAGGGAGTGGGGGGAGTGGGGGGAGTGGGGGGAGTGAGGGAGTGGGGGGGTGGGGGAGTCCTGAGTTTTGACTAATGACCAATGACCATTGACTATTGACTATTGACTATTGACTATTGACCATTGACTATTGACCAATGACTATTTACCAATTCTCCGTCCCCGTATATACACTCCATTACATTCCCGTAAGTATTAATCCCTAATTATTCGTATTTTTCAGGTTCTTTTCTATAAGTAACGAATATTTTTATATGGATAACTTTATTTGCAAAGTGGAGAAATTGTTATAGAACAGTAATCAGAGAGCCGCTTAATGAGTAACAATACAGTGGTTTAGTGCAACAAAACTTAAGCTTATCGCTTGCGAGTTTGTTGTTCTAGACCGATAATAGTTGTCTACCCGGAAGTGTATGGTATTGCCAAGCAAACCCGGAGGTTATTGAGCGGATCATCGAACAACACTTGATAGGCATAATGGTGGTGCAAGAATAAGCATTTTTACCCCATCCTTTGCCAACAACTCCCTGACTTGCTTGTGAATGTCTAAATCTAATGCTGAATATCCACAAGATATTGTAAAGCAGTAAGCCTAATGAAAGCGCGGGTTATGTTGCAGCTAGGGTCATCTTAAGCCAATACTTACTTGTGAACTAGAAAGATTATTATTTAATCAGTGTTTTTTCACCCGCCACTTTCAAAGGGATATATAATAGCGCATTATAATATACTGCTCTACGTGTCCTTACTGGAATATTGCTAATGCACTAGTGGTTTCACAGCCAGTGAAAGCCACTCTCAAGACTCCAACAAAGAAAGGGCTAGTTAAGTGGGAAAAATGACAACATCTCAACAATCCACCATAAAAGGATAACCATTCAAGACCTTGATGGATCGAAGCGCGACAAGTGCCACTGCTATGAAAGAACCCAGCATGAAAGATCACAAACGACTTCTATTGATTGATGATGACCCTAACCTCATCTTGCTGGTGAAGGATTATTTAGAATTCAGAGGATATGAAGTCATCACTGCGGAAAACGGACGAGAAGCTCTGGAAATACTTGAACACGATGTTCCAGATATGATCATCTGCGACGTGATGATGCCAGAAATGGACGGATATACCTTTGTAGAACAAGTCCGGCAAAACGAACGCACCAGTTGGATTCCAGTTCTTTTCCTTTCCGCAAAAGGACAAAGTGCAGACCGAGTTAAAGGTCTGAACAAAGGTGCGGATGTTTATATGGTCAAACCCTTTGAACCAGAAGAACTCGTAGCCCAAGTAGAATCTTCACTCAAGCAAACTATCCGTTGGAAGGAACACCAAGCCAAAGGCGGGGAAAATGGTTCCCGCATCCAGGTTCCTTTTGATGTGCAGTTAACCCCAACCGAACTGAAGGTAGTACAGTTTGTAGCCAGGGGTTTAGCTAACCGAGAAATCGCTGAAGAATTAAATGTTAGTCAGCGCACTGTAGAAAGCCACGTGTCCAATATGTTGGGCAAAACTAATCTCCACAACCGCACTGAACTAGCGCGGTGGGCGATTGAAAATCAAATGGCTTAAGTAGTTATCAGCACTTCAGCTGTCAGCTGGGAAAAACTAACTGACAGCTGATAGCTTCAACAATTTGGGTGAATTGGTAAAAATTACCATTTTCCCATGCTCCATTAATCTTAGCGATCGCCAAATAATGCTGCTCTTAAGCAATACTAAGATTGACTCGCACAATGGTATCGTTGAAATCTTGATCACCGCCATTTGGTAAATCTTCAAAACCAAAGACGTTATTTGCCAATAGTCTAATATGGTCAACTTTGTCGGTGTTAGCACCTAAGAATGGGAAATAAACTGCGGGATCATTATTGGCATTACTATCAAGAATCGCCTCTGGTCTACCATTAACAATGATGAATGGTGCAAGTAAAGAACCCGGTTGAAAATTACCAGTATAAGTTGCAGTTCCTTGATTATTTACTGTTAAATCTATCCCAGAAATTCGATTACGAATGGCAGCTTGAGTATAACCAGCTTGTCCAGGAAGAATATCGGCTGTACCATCACTATTGGTATCAATGCCACCATCTTCATTAGTTACTTGATAGAAGCCAATAAAGTTGTTGTAAGCGGCTTCTCTATTCACAACAAAATCAGCTTTTACTAGTGGTGTTAATCCCCGTAAATCAATTAATTCCCCTTGTATGCGACCTTGTAAATTTATCCCCAAAGGTAAGTTTTGATTTGTGGTCTGAATCCTGACTACCAAATCTTGAAAATCATTGGTATTACCAAATCCACTCTCCCAACCTATAGAGAAAGCATTATTACCTAAATTAGTGACTTTTGTGGTTGTCGCATTAGCAAATAACACATTTGTGATGGGAGTTAAACCTGCTTGTACAGCATCAGTTGTACTATTTTTGACGAGATAAAATCTTAAATTATCACCAGAAGTAAATTCTAGTAAACTTGCTAAATTATTAGAATTAAAGCCGTTGGGATTGTTGGCTATAGTCGAGAAAATTACTCTAGCTCGTTGTAGTGCGGCTTGAGTGTAGCCTGCTGCACCAGGAGCAATACCATTGATGTTGCCGTTAGCATCATCTACAACAAATACACCTAATTCATCAACGGAATTAGTATTGTGTTCTATAAGAGTAGTTTGGAGTTTGACTTGATCACTTTCACCTTTAATAGTGAAAATATTATTATTAGGATTCTGTAACAGTGGGATATCGTTATCAGTGATACTAACTTCAATAGGGTTGATCAGAATGCCATTATAGTTAACATCATCACTGGTAGCTGTATGTTGAATATTATCGCTGCGCTCTCCTTCTACCAATGAATCATCTACCGCTATTACTGTGATATTTTGTGGTACATTCCAATTTGCAGATGTAAAGGTAAGTTTTTGCCGATCAGTAGTGATTTGCTGACCGCTATTAATAGTAATAATGACATCAGCTGTAGGTTGGCTAGCAAGTACAACAGAGTAACTATCAGTTGTCCCACCTTCAGTAACTTTTGTATTGCCATCAGTTTGGCTAATAGTTACGCCTGTATTATCATCATTGTTGATAGTACCCTTGGCTGTACCATCTGTAGAGCTAATAATTGCCCCATTGGTGGGATTGCTCAAACTGACACTAAATGTCTCATCTCCTTCCAATATGTCATCTTGATTTGTCTCGACTGTAAAGGTTTTTTGCGTTTCTCCTGACTGGAAGGTGAGAGTTTGAGTTTTAGCTACAAAGTCGGTGTTAGTGGCTGTGTCGGTTGCTGTGATGGATGTTGATACTGTGATACTTTGCTCGGTTTGAGCATTTCCGGTACGGGTGATAGTGAAGGTGAGGGTATTTCCTTCGGTTGCGGAAGTGGGAGCGATCGCAAATACTGGATTTAAATCATCATTGTTGATAGTACCCTTGGCTGTACCATCTGTAGAGCTAATAATTCCTCCATTGGTGGGATTGCTCAAACTGACGCTAAATGTCTCATCTCCTTCCCATAAGTCATCTTGAGTTGTCTCGACTGTAAAGGTTTTTTGTGTTTCTCCTGGCTGGAAGGCGAGGGTTTGAGTTTTAGCGACAAAGTCGGTGTTAGTGGCTGTGTCAGATCCTGTGATGGATGTTGATACTGTGATATTTTGATCGGTTTCAGTGTCTCCTGTGCGAGTGATGGTGAAGGTGAGGGTGTTTCCTTCGGTTGCGGAAGAGTTAGTAATTGCAAAAATCGCAGATGTATAGTCAAAGTCTTCTGGTGTGAGAGTATTAGCTTGGACATTTCTTAAAATGCCTAATTCCTGCAACTCATTGTTAATGTTGGCTTTAACGACTGTATCCAGTCCTCTCTGCTCTAATTGCAAATCTTGGAACGTCTGCACCTCTGGAATACCAGCGACTATGACTTTATCATCATTTTGAGTAAAATCTAATACCTCAACAGGTACTTCAGGAATAGCTGCACTGGTCAGAAAAAATCTGTCTAAACCTGTTCCTCCGGTGAGTTGACTACCTTTGCTTCCACCAAAAAGGAAATCATCACCAGCATCACCAAACAATTTATCACTAGCTAATCCACCAATCAGAATATCATCGCCTGCATTGCCATTGAGGGTGTTATTTCCTGTACCATTGGAGACATCGAGAAAATCATTACCCAATCCACCAGACAGAATATTGTTACTACTACCTTCTATAATTGTTAGGCGATCGCGTCCAGAACCACCATCCAGTTGGTTATTTCCACCTTCAACTATAAATAACTGATCGTTATCGTCTCCACCTTCTAGGATATTAAAACCGTCAACACCGAGCGCATATAAACTGTCATCACCAGCTCCGCCTTTGAGCCTATCATTTTTGTTGCCCAGTAGGCGATCGCTACCAATGCCACCGTCTAGTAAATTATTACCCTCTCCATTAGTAGCATCTAGAATGTCATCACCCTCAAAACCAAAAACTTGGTCATCTTTATCTGCATACAACTCATCTACGCCGGAAGTGCCGTTAATAATCATATTTTGTGTTTTTATCTAAGATGTTGTTTAAATAAATTTAGTCAGGATTAATAATCAGTAATCAGTAAAATTGACCTTTAATTTCTAATAATTATTAGTTAGTGTTTTTGCCGGAAAATCACTAAGAATATCTACTCACGCTCAAGTTAATAAAAAATTATTAGGAGTTTATCAAAAAATTAAAATATACAAATGTCGTATCTAAAGCATCAAAAAATATCAATCTGCGGATAGAAAATCTATGCCAATGAGTAATATTCCATTGGTTAGATGGAAGACAAGTAGGAAGAATTTAAGCTGAGTCTAGTTAGCAAAGGTCATGAGCAAAATTTGCCAACAGTGTAGAGCTGCTCGACACCAGCAATGAGAAACAACCTTTACTCAACGAGAATCAGCAATCGCCTAGCTAAAAATTGGTGGACATTAACCTTGAGAGGAGCGATCGCCATTATATTTGGCTTAGTGGCTTTAGCATGGCCAACTCTGACACTAACAGCACTGGTATACCTCTTTGCTACCTTTTGGCTAGCTGGAGGAGTATTATTAGCGATCGCGGCATTGAGAGAGCATCTCTACGATACTCACAATTGGTTGCTGTTACTCGAAGGCGTTGTGGGGATTGCCGTCGGTATGCTAGCTTTTATTTGGCCGGGCGTAACTGCATTTGTCTTACTCTATCTGATTGCCGCTTGGGCAATTGTCACAGGTGTCTTGGAAATGATTACAGCCCTGCAACTGCGACAAGCAATGGAAAATGAGTGGTTACCAGCAGTAACTGGACTTGTCTCGCTCATCTTCGGTGTGATGTTGATTATCTGGCCTGTCGCTGAAGCATTAGCTATTTTATGGTTGATTGCTGCCTATGCCATTCTATTTGGCACACTGCTGTTGATTCTGGGCTTCAAGTTACGTAGTTGGCACAATCAGCACCAGATTTCTTAGTTTTGCTAAGAGGATGTTTGAAAAGTATGGGGCGAATATAATTCGCTACTACACAGGCAAAGTCTGCCTCCGCAGACTAAGACAAAATCAAGGATTTCCAACCCACGGAGGTGGGTTTTGTCTGTGTAGACGCGATTTCTAATCGCCCATAAGAGTAACATATTAGACTTTTCAAACAACCTCTAAGAACAAGACTGCTGCCAAGTCTGTTTTTTCTCAACAGTTTGCTTTTCCCCTGGTGGAACTGTGCGTTCATCCATAAAGTAAACATCAAAACTCTTGAGACTTTGCTCACCAGGATGTTTAGCATTCCAAGTACGGCAGAGATATTGACCATAGAACGGATAAAGTCGCTGACCGATCGCCCGATTCAAATTGATAAAATAGGTACGCCACTGCATATTGTTGTATATCGTTCCCCGTAATCCCAAGCTAGGCTTATCCCAACTCACAGGATTACCACTCCGGAAAATATCTACTTCACTACCATTTTGCAACCGACCGGGAATTACATACCAACCATCATCTCTAGGGGGGCCAGGAGCAAATATACTCCACGATTGGTCTAGGCGTGTAGCCCTACCCACGAATTCTGTACTTTGCCACACCTTGCGCTTAAAGGCATCGGGAGCATAACTACTCACATTCCAAACAAAGGTGTATAGCAGCAACAATAACGCCAGAATATTTAATAATCGTGATGGACGTACTTGAATGGGGCGAAATTTAAAAGGTTTGGTGAATCTACCAGCAATTTTGCGGTTAGTAGCCACAGCCTCATAAAACTTTGTCCCCGCAGCCATGACAGGTTTCCAGTTCAGCAGGGGAACTAGGAAGAAAAATACCGGTGAGAGGCTAACGATATAGACAATCCCAGCAAACTTAAAATGTCGTTTACCTTGCCAATCTTCCACGACCCAGGAGTTATAAGCCTGCATATCAGCGTAGATATCGGGGTATTCTTGCGCCATCAGTAGCGGCGTTCCGGGCAAAATTAAGAGTGTTCGCAACAGATGCACCACTTTTTTACAAAAGCCACAATCAGCATCAAAGTAGATTTTCAATCCTTGACGGGCTGGAGTTTGCAGGCGTTTGTGCAGCGCATGCCAAAAGGAACTGGGGAGGAAGGCTAACCAACTGAAGATACTTAAAAATGGGAAGATGCCTAAATTCAAAGTCAAGCCAAATCCAGCGTGCAGCATGACAAAGGTAATCACGGCACACATCCGAAAGAAGCTATTACGAACGGGAACGAACAGTAACAAAGGGGCTACCCATTCCAAAACCAGGGTAACGTAGGTAAACAGTGTTAAAAGTGCGGGAAAATTCAGAAGGAAATGACCGATTGGTGTAGCATACTGATCAAAACTCAGGGAATAGTAAACAGCAGTGCCTTCAGTCCAAACTGGGCTTCTGGTTTTGAAGGCGGCAGAGAAAATGTAGATAAAACACTGCTGAAATATCAACGCCACTGTCGCACCAGAAACAACTCTGGCTGGTAGCTTGTGGTTAGCAGAGTTGAGGGCGCTTTCAATCGAGTAACTTGCACCCAAGGGCAGAAACATTGCCCAAAACATCAAGGCACGTAGAACATCATCGGCAGCAAAAATGAGCGACGGATTGCGGTTATGTAGGGAGATCAGCAATACCCAAGAAGCGATGGTAGCGATGCGGGTATGATACCCAACTAACATGGCGATCGCCATCACCGCCGCAATAGTAAATAACAGCACTTGGAAAATCGGCTCACCACTGATAGCATGAAGTGACCAATGCCAAGGTTTACTAATCTGGGCTAGCAAGCTGCGAGGCATCACCCCTGCATCAGTATAATGAGCTACGACATCACCAAAGCGAATCCCCAAATCAGCCAGCAAAACCAAGGCTATACCGATGCGAAACGCCGCTAGCGATCGCAAATCTAATCCAAACACTTCATCTAGTTTTTTTGCCCAAATGCTCTTGGGTATTTGCTCATTAGCAACCATAACAGTATTTATTTAATTAGTTTATTGATTTTCGCTGATGTCTTTGTCGTCGCCAATACGACCGGAGCAACCGTTTTATCCCACTGGGCAATCGTTTAAAAATACCATTGATTAACCAACGCATCGCCACTTGCAATTGATGTTTGAAAGTTGGCAGACGTTGGATATATACTCCTCTGCGGATAATTCGACCGAGATGACCATCAATAGTGATGCCAAAGCTAGAAACTACAGCATTATTTGTCCCTAATGTCAACATCTCACCTAAATGCAGGTAACGGAATGATTTCAGGGGACGACCTCTGAGCATTGCCCAGAGATTACGCGCTGCATGAGGTGCTTGTTGAAAGGCTACTTGGGCGGTTGCGGGGATGGGGTTGCCTCGGTGGTCACGAATATCAGCTAAATCCCCTAAGACCAAGACATTGGGATACTCGACTAGTTGCAAAGTTGGGGAAGTGATTAACAGTCCTTGGGGATTGTGTTGACAATCTAGTTCACAAATCCAAGGAATAGACTGATTCCCAGCCGTCCACAAGACTAAATCTGTTTTCAGTTTGCGAGTGTTGCCTTGGGTATTGAGAGTGATAGCATCAGGAGCGATCGCTTCAATGCTAGTGTCTAATTCTAAATGCACACCGCGTTTTGCCAAAGCTCGATACGCTGCAACTTGACTACCTTGAGAAAAAGTTTTGAGAATTCCATCACCTCGGTCAATCAAGTGAATTTTACCGCGATGTTTCAAGCGATCGGCTAGTTTACAAGCCAGTTCTACACCATTAGGCCCAGCTCCCACAATCCCCACACTGATGACTGAACGATTTGATACTGCCAAAAACCTCAACTTTTCTTTTAAATGTTCCGCATCCGCCAAAGTCCGAAAGGTTTGCGCATACTCCTTTGCACCGGGAACACCATCTAACCAAGTCTGTTTACCAACAGCCAACACCAAATAATCGTAAGTGAGTGTACGATTATCCAACTGGACTAATTGCTGTTTGAGGTCAACACCTTGAATTTCCGTCTGACAAAATTGGACATTGGTGTTTGCCAAGAGTTTTTTATAATCAGGGGCAATTTCCCAAGCTTGCAATTCTCCTGTTACCACTTCGTAGAGTAGGGGCGTAAATAAAAAATGATCCCGTTGTTCTACTAAAGTGATCTCATATTTGACAGACGGCAATTTGCCAAACTTGCTCAATGCCAACGCCGTATATAATCCACCAAACCCACCACCTAAAATACAAATCCGGACTGGATGTGGACTGCTAGATGCGGATTGTCTCAGTCTACCCTGGTTGCGAAATTCGTCGTCTAGCTGATACATGGTTTTCGTAATTCGTAATTCGTAATTCGTAATACCGCTACGCGGAAGCAAGCTACGTAATTCGTAATTGACAACCGAATGGCGAATTATGTGATATTTATATTTTTTATTAGGTATTATAAATTACTCTTGTGATCTCAACATCTTGCCTCTTTCCCTACTCCTTTAAATTCAAGGCTCTGAATTGCTCAACCAGTTCAGTTGTCCGAGTGCGACGACCGGGGGGATTCAAGTGATAATGGGTGTCAGCAAACAAACTAGAGTCGGTTTTCACATTTAAGGTTTGTTTGTCATAAAGCACAGGAGCGATTTCTCCCAGCTTTTCGGCTGTCTTACTGATGTTATCTAGAGTTTTAGAGTCAGTGCTGGCATAAATCCACGACAAGCCTAAAACTAAAGTTCCACCTTTAGCTTCTACCTGCTCTTTAAACTCCTTGATACTGCGTAAAGCATGACGAGAAACTGGGGCTTTAATTTTCAGTTGCCACCAAGGTGTTTTGAGGCGTTGCTTCATGACGGTGGGATCGCCGTTAGCCGTGATGGGGTCAGAGTAATACCCAGTCAAGCGACCCTTTTGTGCAAATTCTACAGAGGACTTAGTAACAGCGCGTAACGTCGGCACACCCAATAACATAATGTCTTGAGCCAGTTGTTTAGCAGGCACACCACCCAACCCAGGCTTACCAATAGCGACACCAAACTGACCAGAGCGATCGCCCAATCCATCATCCTCTAGTAAAATTAAATACTCTGGAATCAGGACAACAATATCGCCTTTTCTAATCACATCATCCATGCTGGCTAAAATGACATCTAAACCGACTGGCCCGTCTGTCGCCATATTAATCGTCGGGATACCCAATTGTTGTTGCATCAATCCAGCGTCCACCGTGTAGTGAGCGCCAGAACCACCAACAATCAAAATCCGTTTGGGCGATTTCACCTCACTAGCAATCGCTTTTTTCTGCTCATACATTATCCTTAACCAGCTCAATTCACCCCCATAGCGAGCATTGTATAAATAACCAACCCCCCAAGCAACAGCAGCGATCATCAACCAACTAGAAAGCTGTAAAAACTTCTTCATAACAAAAAAAGAAAAATATTAAACCAGCAAAATCTCACCAACTCCCAACCTCCGCGTCCCTCCGCGCTAACCTCCTCTTCCCTCTGCGTTCAAAAAAACTCCCTAAAACTCAAAATAAATAAACGGAGAAGGCGTATTTGCCGCCAGCAAAATCGTTAACGCCAACAACACCCGCGACACCCAAGGAGACAGCAACAAATCATATTCACACGCACGCTGCTGCCAAACACCGATATGCTCCATCAACAACACCGCCGAGGCTAATACTAAAGTAAACCCCAAAGCGATCGCCTCATTACCTTGGAAGAAAGTCAAAGCTTCCCCCAGATTAGATAGAGAATATGCCCAAGGCGTAACGATTGTCTGTAACTTTTCCACAAGACGCGGTGTCTTGGTTTCCATAAAGAACAGACAACCCAAAATCACCGAACCAAAAGTCAATGCCCAAGAAATAAACTGCGGCATTAAGAACCGTTGCTGTCCCACAAACTTATAAAAAGGTCGTCCAGCATAACGCAGTACCAGCAACAATAATCCGTGGTAAGCTCCCCAAAGAATAAAATTCCAAGCAGCCCCATGCCAGAAACCAGAGAGAGTGAAAGTAATAAATAAATAAAATGGGGCCCACTTCATGTTTTTACCCATGAGTGGCAAAAAGACATAATCTCGGAACCACGTACTAAGAGTAACGTGCCACCTCCGCCAAAACTCGTTGATGCTTTGGGAGGTGTAAGGCGCAAGGAAATTAATCGTTAAGTTAACACCCAAAAATTTGGCTAAACCCAGAGCAATAAAACTATATCCACCAAAATCAAAGTAAATTTGTAATGTAAATAAGAAGGCAAAAAACCATACCAGCCAAGGATTCTGAGCTTGATCAATTTTGATGTAAGGGGAAATATTATCGGCTAGGACAAACTTCATAAATAGCCCTAGAGATAGCCAACGAAAACCTGCTTCAAAGTTGTCTAGAGTGAATTTAAACCGGAATGATTCAATTTGCGGAAACAAATCTCCCCGGCGTTCAATGGGACCGGCGACAACTTGCGGGAAGAAGGAGACAAAGTTGACATAATCTAATGCACCAATGGCACGTTTTTTCTTACTGGTGTAGGAGTCAACGACAAATGCCACCATTTGGAAGGTGTAAAAAGACAATCCAGGCGGGATGGAACCCATACCAGGAATACTTTTAGATTGCCAACTGGCTGATAATCCTGGGACTATTAGCCCTAAAACATCTTCGACAAAAAAGTTTAAATATTTGAAGTAAGCGAGAATAACGATATCAATGATGATGACAGTAGAGGCGATCGCTTTAGCTTTCCAGCCTTGTTGGCGCAGCATCCACCACACCATAACGTAGTTGAAAATAATTTCACAGACGAAGATGGCAAAGCTAGAACGAGATGCGTTGACAAACAACAGCAAAGACATCGCCGCCAAGCCAATCGCATCAAAGGAGCCGCGCCAAAGTTGCATGGACTTGGCAACATAGCGGACTGTAAAATAAGGGATGCTAAACAGCAACAGCACCCACCAGAAGGAAAACTCTGAGAAATTCAATTAGCCCCCCCAAAATAATTACTAATTGCTAATTCGTAATTCGTAGTTAAAGACTCAATTACGAATTACGAATTACGAATTACTTAACTGCCACTAATTTTGTTCCAAAGACCACCCCAAGCTTTTTCTTTGGGGGCTTCTTGGGGTTTGTTATTCACCGCAGGTGCTTCGGTGGCGCTTGTTTGGGCAGGTGAGATACCTAGCTCATTCACCAAATAATTAGCCGCTTTTTCAATAGTGGGGTAGTCCCAAAGTAAGGTGGGGGGCAGTTCGGCACTCAACCAATCTTCCAATTCACCCACAATTGTGACTGAATCGATGGAATCTAGTCCGTAGCGGGTTAAGGGTTCGGTAACTTTGATTGTTTGGGCATTGATGCCCAATTGTTTAGCAATCTGGTTAATAATCCACCCTTGGATGGTGTCAACAGCGTTGGCAGTATTAGGCTTGGAGTTGGAGTCTTTGAGTTGCATCTGTTGTTGTCTCTTGTTGTTGAGGTTTGGCTAATTGGAAAGGAACGATGGAAAACATCCGACTGTCGTTGTACAATCGGACTAACTCTTGGGCTACTGCCTCGTCGTCGATGCGTCCGGGCAATGCTTTGGCGGGGCGGAAGGTGAGCATCAGCTGGCGCAGGCTTAAGGCTAACCACTCTCCCTTGGCAAAGAAGTCTCCTAGATGGTGGCGATTGTAGAGCCACATATATATACAGCTAGCCGCCGTGTGGATTACGCAATATTGTTTGGCTAAGTCGAAGACTTCTGGTGCTTGCTCATGCCCAAATTGGAAGGTTGATTCTGTGACTTGGCAATCCAGATGATTCAACTCTTCTTGCACCATTTGCGTCAGTGTGATGATTTGCTGTAACACATCAGCATTGAGGCTGGCATCTGCTGGTAAATTTTGCAAGGATGTCAGCGCTAGTTCTAGCCCTTGTAGAACATCATCTCCTCCCCGGTTCACTAGTTCGAGTTTTTTGCCATCAAAGGTGGGCAAAGGTTGAGTTAGGTCAAAGGTGGCTGCAAGTCTTGCTGGCAGTGCATCTTGGTTGCGTCCTGCATTTTTGATCCGCGACTTGGTGAGCTGACGTAGCTGCAACAGCAGGGCATGGAGGTTAACAACTGTACTGCCATCAAACATACTGATGATGGAGTTGTCCCGTAACACCTTTTGAAAAATGCCGTAGTCGTGTTCTTCACGCATATAGAAGCGTGACCCCAAAACGACTGAGACGTTCTGCACGACTGTTTCTAAGGTGGTGGTGACAAAATATTTCACCACTGCTGACCAAACACTGATTTGCTCTGGCATGGTGTTAAACCCACGAGCCACGCCGATGGTGGCACAGTCGCAAATCAAGATATTTAAAAACGCATCTGTTAAGGTGCGTTTGGGTTGGGGCATATCGAAGACTGTCTTGCCGTATAACTGTCGTCCTAAAGCAAACTTCAGGGTAGTACGCAAGGCAGTGTCAGCAGCTCCTTGAGAAAAGGCAGCACAGAGGGCGCGGGTAATTTGGAAACCTTTGAGGGCAAGTTCTAATCCGGCTCCTTCTGCCCCCAATCGCATAGATTCGGGGATGAAGCAGTCCTGAAAACGGATGCCACTCATGTCAGAACCGCGAACTCCGTGGGTGAAAATTTTCGGCAGGTGGCTATAGTTGGCTGGGTCAATTTTGCTTTTTTCTACCATGAATAGGGAGAGGCTACGCGCACCCCCTACTTCGTCTGTTTTGGCGAGAACAAAGGTAACGCCAGAGATGGTAGCGCGGTTAATCGGCCATTTCTCTCCATTGAAGATGTAGCCACCAGGAACTTTCTTGGCGCGGACATCACTAGCCAGTAAGTCACTACCGTGGGCTTTCTCTGAATAGGCAAGGCACATAGCACCGTTAGCATCTTTCATGAAGCTGGCTAGGGTGCGCTTTTGTTCCTCTGTGCCTGCCATCCAGGTGAGGTATGACCAAAACATTGTGGTAAAGGCGATCGCACTCGTTTGATCTCGTCGGGATAGTACCCGCACAAAGGAGATAAACTCATCAAAGCAGGTAAATTCGCCACCGCATTCAGTCGGGATGTAGTAGTGTTGCAGTTTCCAGTTGTAGAGCCAGTTAATGATCTCGTGGGGAAACTCTTCTCGTTCATCTAGGTCGATGACTTGTGGGAACGACATGATATTTTCTGGATTACCTGGGTCGCCTAAAGCTTTTTCTAGTGCTTCCGCAACCCAATATTGCTTTAGTGGCTGCATGATATTCTCCTTAGTGAGTAACTTGCACCTTTTGCAGCAAAGAGTCTACTTCCCCTTGCAGTTGCCGATAACTGGCTGTAAATTTGGGGCTTTCGCTCCAATCTGCTAACACTTCCAATTCACCAGTGAGGAAGCTAGTTTTACAAGCGCGGCGTTGAATTTTGCCACTGGAAGTTTTCAGGACATTTCCTGGCTTCACTAGGGCAACAGCGTAAACTTGCAGTTCGTGGATTTCGGCGATCGCTTGTTTAATACTGGTGAGTATCTCATCTGGATCAAATGCTTCTGGGTTACGTTTCACTTCTTGGACAATCACCAGTTGTTCTACTCCATCCACCTCAATGGAGAACGCCGCACCGTAATCGGGACGGAGGGCAGGATGAATTTGCTGGACTGTCCACTCTAAGTCTTGAGGATAGTGGTTTGTACCCCGGATGATGATTAAGTCTTTAATCCGTCCGGTGATGAACAACTCACCACCCCGCATAAAGCCTAAATCCCCTGTTCGTAGGTAGGTTGTTGTATCTGTTTCCCTGGTAATCTTGGCGCGGAAAGTACTTTCACTTTCTTGGGGACGATGCCAGTAACCGCCTGCTACGCTGGGATCTGCTACCCAAACCTCTCCTACTTCATCAGGGGCGCAACGAACCAGGCTATCAGGGTTGACAATTGCTACTTGAGTGTCACACACTAACTGACCACATCCCGGTATGGCTCTGACTCCTTCATGCCAACTAGTCGCCTCGACAATCTTGTTCTGCTCAATCTGGGACTTTTCTACCAAGCAGAGTACAGGTGATACTTGTCTAGGGCTGGTGGATACTAACAGGGTATTTTCTGCCAATCCATAGGCGGGAGCAAAGCTTTCCCATCGGAAACCACAGTCGGCAAATTTCTCAAAAAATTCTTCTAATACTCTGGGATTAATTGGTTCGGCGGCATTACCTGCCGCTACCCAACTGCTCAGATCCAGGGTAGCTTTTTGCTCCTCAGTGACACGTCGAACGCACTGTTCGTAAGCAAAGTTTGGTGCTTGGCTGTGAGTCCCCCGATAATTAGCGATCGCTTGTAACCAGCGCAACGGCTGTTTAATAAAAGCCATTGGGGACATGACATAACAAGGATGTCCGTTGTAAATGGGTACAGTTAAACCTTCTACCAACCCGTAATCATGGAAGTAAGGCATCCAGGTGACAGAAACACTCTCGGCATCATAACCACAGGCTTTTTGTAGATACCCACAATGATGCATGATGTTGTGGTGGCTGATCATCACACCTTTTGGGGTGGAAGTGGAGCCGGAGGTATATTGCAGATATGCCAGGGTTTCTGGGCTAACTTGCGGATCTTGCCATTGGTCTGCTAGGTCTAGGTCTGTATCTTCAATGGCAAACCAATTCATCTCCTCAAATTCGGGAAAATCTTCTTTGGCTGCTTGCAGTGTACTCAGCAAGTGCTGATTCGTCAGGACAAATTTAGCGTCGGCATCCTTGACAATTGCCCTTAAACGTGGTAATGCACGTTTTAACCTCCCAGCATCAGGGGGTGGGGCGGGTATGGCAATGACTCCAGCGTAGAGACTACCCAGAAATGCTGCCATCACTTCTAAACCTTGGGGATAAAGCAGCAACGCTCTTTCGCCTTTGGCTTTGTGTTGCTGCAATTGTGCGCCAATGGCACGGGCTAGACGATCTAGTTCTCCATAGGTGAGTGTGGGGCCTGGTGTTTTCCCATCAACGAGGAACATATAAGCAAGCTTGTCCGGCTCATGAGTAGCACGAGAGCGTAGTAGTTCGACCAGGGTGGAAACGTTTGTCATTGGTAACTTCTGGGTAGTTAGGCACTGAGTCATTGAACAGACCCGAACACAGTAAGTGATCGGTTCGGCGTGACACATATCTTACTGAGATATGAGCTAGCCAGAGATTTTTTTACCTATTGATCAGTAATCTTGACACACTGATCTATCTAGTGGAATATATTATTCGGTGTTTTCACTAAAAAAATAAATTTAGAGTACAGATGTTATTGGTGTGTTGGGCGTGTTCAAATTAGCGAAAGTACTAATTTTCGTGTGTTCGCGCTACATTTAGGTATGTATGTGTAAGTAATGATTGTGAATTTACTATAAAATTTTTTTGTAGAGAAAAGGCGAGGGGCGATCGCCTACAACTCACTAACAGTTCCCTTCACCAGTATTTTTAGTAGAAAAATTGTTTATCTACACCACGCGCAGGTATTGTGATCATCTTTGTGTCTCCGTGTCTTTGTGGTAAAAAGCAGTATATTTTACCACAAAGATACAAAAGTACACATTTAATTACCAATCAAGGCATTACTGAAAAATTTTGTCCGCTTATGCACAATTACAGCTATCAGGTTACTTGCTAAACAAGTCACTGCTAAACCCAAGAGAATGTACGTAGGAGCCATGATGACACCAATGGCAAACCAGGTGTAAACGTGGAGTATCATCAAAAAAGCAAAAATACTGGCTACGCTGATAGATTGCCACATTTGGTGGATGGGACGATTTAACACAGCCAGAATAATTGTCACCAATGTAGCTAGTAAGTTGGCTGGTATGAGGAACGCACAAATCCCCGCGCAGTTAGTACGGGAGAATTCAAACAAGGTGTGAAAATCGAGCATTAATCTGTAGGGATAAAGTTACTATCTAAAAACTCAATATATTTTTAGATATATCAACTTAACTCAGCATATAGCTAAGGTAAATACTACAACGAATATTTAACATAATTTAAAGAATATAGTTACCTACTTATGTATGTAATCAGTAAGTCTAATAGTGAATTATAAGTCAGGTGAGTATTACCCACCTGATCTAAAATTAACCCATCAAAATCACAGTATCGATCACATGAATGACACCATTATCAGCTTCGATATCTGCCGCTAATACTGTGGCATTTTTGACTTCAAAACCATCAGCACAATCTATTTTAATGGGTGAACCTTCTACAGATATGACTGTGCCAAGTTTGGCTAAGTCGGCTTGTTTGAGCTTTCCCGGAACGACATGATAAGTTAAGATTCTAGTTAACTGGGGAATATTTTGCACCAAAGTTTGTATAGTTCCTGGTGGTAACTTAGCAAAAGCATCATCATTTGGTGCAAAGACGGTAAAGGGGCCTGGACTTTTTAATGTTTCTACTAACCCAGCAGCTTGTACAGCCGTCACTAGAGTTTTAAAAGAATCCGCACCAACTGCAATATCAACAATATCAGCCATCTGTTTATCCTAATCTCTGTCAAAAATTTTAAATTAAAGTAAAACAATTTTAATTTTTATGACAAAAATTGTCTAAAATTTTTGAGGGGGAAGAGGGTATAAGGATGGCAAGCAGAGAAAAATTATCATCACCCATCACTCAGCCCTCTCCACTCGTCACCGACACTCCTCTATGATGATCATCAGAAAATTGTGTGCAAAATACTATGAGCGATGGGATAAGCTCCAGTTTAGGTGTTGATACTTTAGGGGAAAGTAGCGATCGCTTTGTACCCAGCCTCGCTGATCGCAAATACGCTATTTTGGGTACTGGTGCATTAGGGGGATTTTATGGTGCTAAGTTACAAAAAGCTGGCGTAAATGTCCACTTTTTGCTCAAGAGTGATTACGAACAAGTTAGTCAACATGGTTTAATTGTTAAGTCGAAGGACGGCGACTTTACCCTTCCCCAGGTTCATGCTTATAACGATGTGGCAAAAATGCCTCAGTGCGATGTTGTTGTTGTAGCACTGAAGACAACACAAAATCATTTGCTACCAAAGTTATTACCACCAGTTGTTAAAGATGATGGCGTGGTTTTGGTGTTACAGAATGGTTTGGGTGTGGAAGAAGAAGTTGCCCAAATTGTTAGTAGCGCTTATGTGATTGGTGGTTTGTGCTTCCTGTGTTCTAATAAAGTCAGTCCAGGATATATTCATCACTTGGATTATGGACAGATTACCTTGGGTGAGTATAGCTCTGAATATGTTCCGGCAGGAATTACAGAAAGAATGCAGCAAATTGCCTGTGAATTTCAAGCTGCGGGGATCGCAATTGAGTTAGTTGAGGACTTATTACTAGGACGGTGGAAAAAACTGGTGTGGAATATTCCCTATAATGGCTTGTCTGTGATTCTCAATGCTAGAACTGATGAATTAATGGCAAATCCCCATACCCGTACACTAGTGGAACAATTAATGTATGAAGTCCAAGCCGGGGCAAAGATTATGGGACGCATCATTCCAGATAACTTTATTCAAACCATGCTTGATTACACCGTCAAGATGAAGCCTTACCGCACTAGTATGAAAATCGACTATGATCAGTCTCGTCCCTTAGAAATCGAAGCAATATTTGGCAACTCATTACGCAAAGCTCAAGCACTAGGAGTAAACTTACCGCAGATTGGTTGTCTGTACCATCAGCTCAAATTCTTGGCTGCTAGAAATCAGAATTAAAGAGTCATTACACGCCAATCGCACAGATAAATACTTATAAAATTTGTTGTATTTCCTCAACAGAATTTGCTAAAACTACACTCCGTAAAATTCCCTGCAATTGTTGCAAATCTGTAATTTGGGAAATTCGGGACATTAACTCTAGTCCCTGACTCCCAAATTTTGTTTCTAAACTCATTTCAATACTGACAATAATTCCCCTAACTTCGCCGCGTGCTTCCCCGCGTGCTTCCCCGCGTGCTTCGCCCTCTCGGAATATTTCTTGATACCAAGGTGACTCCCTGAGAACTCCCATATCCCACCTCATAATCTCTTGAACAACGGCACTTTCTAAGACAAAGGTAGCAAAAAAGGCTAAAACCGTCTCCAATTGGTTTAAGTCTTCGTCTCGACGCAAAATTTGCAAGGCTTCTCTAATTATAGATTCATCATTTCCTCCTTGGAGAATCGGCACGAATGGTAATAATGATGGTAAGGGTTGTTGAAATGGTATATTCACATCTACTTCCCATAAGTTAATTACCCGGTAATCTTGAACTGCTCTTAAACCATAAACATTTGATGTAAAAGTTGTGGGGATTTCTAAATCAGTTGTCGGTAAAATATTAATTAATACGGGATAGGTTGGTAATTCATACTTTTCTTCTGCCAATGCTGCGTAGGAACGGACTCGTCGAGGCATTTTGTTGGTGTAGCGTAACTGTAATTCATTTAATACTAAAAATTCTCCGAATTCCGGACTTCTAGCCCGAATTAAGACATCAGTTTCTCGACTAATCCATTGAAATTCCCCAGATAAAATTTCCCCGGCTTGAATATTCGGTATATTTGTCACCCATCGTACCCAATTATCCGGTGCCAGACTAATGAGCTTTTTCGTGCTGGTATCTGCGGCTTTTGCCATGATTTATCGACGTTCTTTGATGCGGGAACTTATTGTACTCTGAATAAAGGCTTAGTTGTAGCCCGCCGGAGGCATCACTTAGACACTAAAAGTAGGATAATCATGAAAATAGCGATCTCCCTAATCCCCCAACCCTGTGGCAAAATTTATTAGAGTCCTTCCAAAAGTAAATTTCCCAGAATGACCGCAACTATACCGAATCTTCCCAGTTTGTATGACCCTTTTTCTACTGAAGCAAAGTGGCAAAAATTCTGGGAAGAAAACCAAATTTACAAAGCTGACCCTAATCATGGTGGAGAACCTTATTGTGTGGTGATTCCACCGCCAAATGTGACTGGTAGTTTGCACATGGGTCATGCTTTTGAGAGTGCGTTGATTGATGTGCTGGTACGTTATCACCGAATGCAAGGACGCAATACTCTGTGGCTACCGGGAACTGACCACGCCAGTATTGCAGTCCATACTATCCTGGAAAAACAACTCAAAAGTGAGGGCAAAACTCGCTATGAGTTGGGACGGGAACAATTTATGGCACGTTCTTGGCAATGGAAAGCAGAATCAGGGGGAACGATTGTTAATCAGCTGCGACGCTTGGGTGTGTCGGTAGATTGGTCGCGGGAAAGGTTTACTTTAGATGAGGGCTTATCGAAAGCTGTTTTGGAAGCTTTTGTGAGTCTTTATGATGAAGGGTTGATTTATCGGGGTGAGTATTTAGTTAACTGGTGTCCGGCTACTCAATCGGCTGTATCTGATGTGGAGGTGGAAAATAAAGAGGTTGAGGGAAATCTCTGGCATTTCCGTTATCCTTTGAGTGATGGTTCTGGTGATGTGGAAGTGGCGACGACTCGACCAGAAACTATGCTTGGTGATACTGGGGTAGCAGTTAATCCTCATGATGAAAGATATAAGCATTTAATTGGCAAAACCTTGACTTTGCCAATTATGCAACGAGAAATCCCGATAATTGGTGATGAATTAGTTGACCCCAGTTTTGGTACTGGTTGTGTGAAGGTGACACCAGCCCATGACCTGAATGATTTTGAAATGGGTAAGCGTCACAATCTGCCGTTTATTAATATTCTGAATAAAAATGGTACTCTCAATGCTAATGCTGGGGAGTTTGAGGGACAAGACCGTTTTGTGGCTAGGAAAAATGTGGTATCTCGCCTAGAAGCTGATGGTTTTTTGGTGAAGATAGAAGATTATAAACATACTGTTCCTTATAGCGATCGCGGTAAGGTTCCCATTGAACCTTTATTATCTACTCAGTGGTTCGTGAAAATTCGTCCCCTGGCAAATAAGGCGTTAGAATTTCTCGACCAACAAAATTCTCCAGAGTTTGTTCCCCAACGTTGGACAAAGGTCTACCGTGACTGGTTGGTGAGTCTGCGAGATTGGTGTATTTCTCGACAGTTGTGGTGGGGTCATCAAATCCCCGCTTGGTATGCGGTGAGTGAAACGGGAGGACAAATTACCGATAATACGCCGTTTGTGGTAGCAAAATCGGCTGATGCAGCTTGGGAGAAAGCCAAATCACAATTTGGGGAAAATGTCCAGATAGAACAAGACCCAGATGTCTTAGATACTTGGTTTTCTTCGGGACTGTGGCCGTTTTCGACTTTGGGCTGGCCAGAACAAACCCCGGATTTAGCAACTTATTATCCCACTACTACCCTTGTTACAGGCTTTGATATCATCTTTTTCTGGGTAGCCAGAATGACGATGATGGCTGGTCATTTCACTGGAAAAATGCCCTTCCAAACTGTTTATATTCACGGTTTGGTGCGGGATGAAAATAATAAAAAGATGTCCAAGTCAGCGAATAATGGGATTGATCCACTGTTGCTGATTGCTAAATATGGTACTGATGCCCTACGCTACACCTTGGTTAAAGAAGTCGCCGGTGCTGGGCAAGATATTCGCTTGGAATATGACCGGAAAAAGGATGAATCATCATCAGTAGAAGCATCGCGGAACTTTGCCAATAAGTTGTGGAACGCCGCTAGATTTGTGATGATGAATCTGGATGGATTGGCGACTGGGGACTGGGAACTGGGTACAGAGAAATACCCATCCCTAGAATTGAGCGATCGCTGGATTCTTTCTCGCTATCATCAAGTTGTTAGACAAACCACAAATTCTATTGATAACTATGGTTTAGGGGAAGCAGCAAAGGGATTATACGAGTTTATTTGGGGTGATTTTTGTGACTGGTATATTGAACTGGTTAAATCTCGTCTCCAGCCAAACGCAGACCCCACATCACGAAAAGTAGCACAACAAACTCTCGCCTATGTACTAGAAGGGATTTTAAAGTTACTCCATCCCTTTATGCCTCACATTACAGAGGAGATTTGGCAAACGCTGACTCAACAACCAGCAGATTCTCAAGAAACCCTAGCTTTACAACTTTATCCCCAAGCAGATACAAACTTGATTAATCCCGCCTTGGAGGAACAGTTTGCCCTGCTAATTGGTACTATCCGCACCATTCGCAACTTACGCGCTGAGGCGGAAGTGAAACCAGGGGCAAAAATTACGGCGAACTTGCAAACTGATAGTGAGGCGGAAAAGCAAATCCTCATGGCTGGAAAGTCTTATATTCAAGATTTAGCCAAAGTGGAGACTTTAACTATTGCTAGCGAACCCAAGGCGCAGACAGTTACACAGAAAAAACCACAGAGGGGTTTAAAAGCAATTGGCTTGATTATCGGGGCGATCGTTTTTGCTAGGATAGCTGTGGCTGTAGCAGATACGATTGATGATTTTCCCTGGTTTGCTAGTTTCTTTGAAATTGTGGGCTTTGGTTATAGCTGCTGGTTTATAGCCCGTAATTTATTGTCTACCAAAGCCAGACAAAATTTCTTCGCTCAGTTCTTCGCCACAACCACTGACAAGAATCTCTCAGCAACAGCATCACAGGACACAGAAAAAGCGATCGCTGGCGTGGTAGGAACTGTACAAGTTGTCATTCCCTTGGCTGGAGTGGTAGATACCGCAGCTTTACGTGCCAAACTAGAGAGAAGTATTAGTAAAGTCGAGGCTGAAGCTCAATCTCTCAAAGCTAGATTAAGCAATTCTAAGTTTGTGGATAAAGCCCCAGCAGATGTAGTACAAAGTGCTAGAGAGGCTTTAGCTGAGGCAGAAAAACAAGCAGAGATTTTGCGTCTACGCCTGCGTGATTTAGCATAGTTGCAATAGGTAATGGGAAAATAATCACTTTCTCATTACCGCTTTACAAGCAAAAATTCTTCAAAAATTAAAATTCAAAAATAGTATAGAAATTTAAAATTTAATATGAAAGCACCACAAAAACCATGCTATATCTAGCCCAGGTACATAAAAATGAATTTTTAGATCAGTATCAGTTACGCTTATTAGCGCGTCAAGAGGCTGACAATATCTGGACAATGATCCCAGAAGAAGCGTTTATTCTTTTGGGTAAGAGAAATACTATGAGTGACAATTCACTGGTTTTAGTAGAACTTTCCCCTACAGGTGATATTGAAAAAATCGAAGATGCTAATGTATGGGTATTACATTTGGTGCAAACTTATCTAACTACTGGAATTACACCAGAATTTTTGCAACAAGAAGCAGAACGCGCAGAACAATGGCGACAATCTCTAACTTTGCAAAACCAAGATTTAGCACGTCGCACTCTAGAATTAGAAGCTCGTCGTGAGCAAATCCAAGCTTTAGAAGAAAGTCTCAAACGCGATCGCAATGGCTCTCAAAAAGAGAATAATAGCGATTAATAATTGATTGGTGATATTGAGAATTTTCACACAATTAATAAAATAGAATATTCTTGTCAAACTTATAATTAATTTAGGTTGGGTTTAGCAGCGTAACCCCAAAATTATGTTCGGTTTCACTACGTTACACCAACCTACAAAGAAAAATTTGATGGCTTGATTTTGTGAATATTTATGGAAGATCAAACATTACAAAAGCAGTTTAAAATTCCTCGTTGGTTAGTCATAATTTCTATCTTATCTCTCATATTAGGAATATTTTTACGATTCTACCATCTAGAACAAAAAGTTTATTCTTTTGATGAAACTTTCTCATCAACTTATATTTATGGGCAACAAGTTAAAGCCTATGAGCAATTCGATAGAGATGTTCTTAGTATCAATGAACTAAAACAATATTTATTTATCGACCCCAGTAAAACTTTACAGCGATCGCTTGAGCAAGTTATTGATAAAGTTTATGTTTTTCCACCCTTATATCCAATTCTAACTATTTTTTGGTCATATCTTCTGCAAAATTTCTCTGATAATCCCCTAGTTATTCAAAGAAGTTTATCGGCAATCTTGAGTTTAATTACTTTAGTAGGAGTTTACTGGCTGGGAGTGGAATTATTTGCATCTCCAACTACTGCTTTAGTAGCTGTGATCATTCTAGGTATTTCACCCTTTCATTTACAGTATGCTCAAGTTATCCGTCCTTACAGTATTTTAGCCGCAACTACAGTGATTTCCTGTGCTTGTTTGCTCAAGGCAATGCGTGTAAAAAACTTACTTTGGTGGCTGATTTATGGATTGAGTATTGTCGCTGGTTTATATGCCAATGTACTGTTTGGATTTGTCTTGGTAGCTCATACAGGCTATATAATTTTTCAGGAAAAGTTGCGCGATATCAAAAGTCTAACTTTTTATTTTTTGATATTAGGGATTAGTACTCTCACTTTCTTGCCTTGGTTGTGGTCATTTATCAATTCTGATATGTTGGCACATTCCATTGACCAAGTTTCAGAAAGTTACTCTACTTTGGGATTAATCAATACTTGGTTTAAGGGAATACAAACGCTGTTTATTGATGTATATAACCCTTTTTTCTCTCCCAGTTTTTTCAAGGCGGTACAATGGTTTTTTGTGCCTATTGTCTTTGCGATCTTGGGAATTTCTCTTTATATAGTTTGTCGATATGCACCCAGTAAGGTACGTAATCTACTACTATTGTTAGCGATCGCTGCTGGTGTGAGTCTGATGGTGAAAGACTTACTCACAGGGAGTTCTATTTCTAGCCGGATGCGCTACTTGATTCCTTTTGTCTTGGCTGTGGAGTTAATGGTTGCTTACGTAATAGGGAATTGGTTAACTGCTACTCAATCTTCTCATCGGCGTTGGGGACAGTTTGCTTTATCTTTTCTCATTCTGTGTGGTGTAATATCCTGTCTGACAATTTCTCAAGCAAAATCATGGACTGCTTTCGGGAGTCCCCATTTCCCCAAGGTATCGACAATAATTAGCACTGCAAATCGTCCATTAGTTATGGTGACTAATTTGGATCGAGCATTATCTATGAGTTACTTGGTTGACTCAGATACTAACTTTAAATTGGTTAAGGACAATATATCAATTCCTGATGGTTTTAAAACTGTTTTTGTTCTGGAACCGTCAAAAGCAATACTCAAGAAATTGGAATCTAACTATAAATTAGCCAATATTTACCCGCAAGGTCGATTGTTTGAGATTAGCCGAGAGTGAGTAATGAGTGCTGAGTGCTGAGTGCTGATACCAATTCAAAATTCAAAATTCAAAATTCAA
Source organism: Nostoc sp. TCL26-01 (assembly GCF_013393945.1). Taxonomy (NCBI): domain Bacteria; kingdom Bacillati; phylum Cyanobacteriota; class Cyanophyceae; order Nostocales; family Nostocaceae; genus Nostoc; species Nostoc sp. TCL26-01. The sequence goes on along the minus strand of NZ_CP040297.1, from coordinate 2,879,228 downwards.
AATGAAGAAATAATGACTCTTGCCTCTGACCAATGACCAATGACTAATGACTATTGACTAATGACTATTGACTAATGACTATTGACTAATGACTATTGACTATTGACTATTGACTATTGACTATTGACAATTTTGCAAATAAGTCGCTAACTGTTCTCCAGCTGTGTCGATGTGTTGTTTGAGTAGACTTACTGCAAGTTTTGCATCTCGTTTTTGGCAGGCTGCTAAAATTTGATAGTGTTGTTTTTGAGAGTGTTCTTGGTAATCCATTTGTGTCATCTGTACACGAACATAGCGATCGCAATTTATGTGTAATGTCTTAATCATCGCTAGTAGCCTTGGACGTTCGGCTGCGGTGTAGAGTGTGGCGTGGAATTCCCAATTGAGTTTTGCTAATAACCCAGCATCATTGGTTTGATTACTGGCTGTCAAAATTTCTGTCGCTTTTTCGATATCTATTTCCCTAATTTTCGGGATTGCTAACTGTATCGCCGTCACTTCTAAGGCGCTGCGAATTTCACAGATTTCTTGGGCTTGTGCAGCAGTCAGTACGGTAACCATCGCCCCTCGATTGAGATGTAGTGTTACCAATCCTTCCGCCTCCAGTTGTCGCAAAGCTTCGCGCACAGGAATGCGACTCACTCCAAACTGGGTGGCAATTTCATCTTGTCTAAGAGATTGTCCTTCCTGAAAAATGCCGCACAGAATCGCTTCTCGCAAAGCATCGGTAATTAAATCGGGGGTGCTGCGTTGTTGTTGCTGCACGTTGGCTGCTAGTTCATTTAAATTCATAATTTATATTGTATACAATCTACTAAAATTGTATACAATATCCAAAGTAATTCCCTTAACCCGTTGGGAGAAATTTATGAGCATGGGATCTCCAGCAGACAGAGTGATTATCTTCGACACCACCCTGAGAGATGGCGAACAGTCGCCAGGTGCAACCTTAAATGTAGAAGAAAAGCTAGCGATCGCTCATCAACTATCCCTCCTGGGTGTAGATGTGATTGAAGCTGGTTTTGCCGTGGCTAGTCCCGGAGATTTTCAAGCCGTCAAAACCATTGCTGAACAAGTGGGAATAGCTGGTGGGCCGATTATTTGCAGTTTGGCGAGGGCTGTACGCCAAGACATTCAAGCCGCAGCTGAAGCCTTACAGAGTGCAGCACGTCCCAGAATTCATACAATGATTTCCACCTCGGATATTCACCTGCAATATCAACTGAAAAAATCCCGCCCTGAAGTATTAGCGATCGTTGAGGAAATGGTAGCTTATGCTAAGTCTTTTGTAGAAGATGTGGAATTTTCCCCAATGGATGCTAGTCGCACTGAACCAGAATTTCTCTATCAAGTATTGGCGAAAGCGATCGCCTTTGGTGCAACGACAATTAACATCCCTGACACCGTTGGTTACTGCACACCCAAAGAAATGGGTAACTTAATCCAAGGTATTCGGCAAAACGTACCTCATATTGAGCAAGTAATTCTCTCAATTCATACTCAAAATGACTTGGGTTTAGCGACAGCCAACGCCTTAGCCGCCATTGAAAACGGTGTCCGTCAGGTAGAGTGTACGATTAATGGCATTGGCGAACGTGCCGGCAATGCAGCCCTAGAAGAAATTGTCATGGCCTTACAGGTACGCAAACACTATTTCAATACATATTTCGGTCGTCCTGTCAACTCTGATGCCCCTTTAACCAACATCAAAACTCAGGAAATTTACAAAACTTCTTCCCTCGTTTCCCAATTGACAGGGATGCTAATTCAACCGAATAAGGCAATAGTTGGTGCTAACGCCTTCGCCCATGAATCAGGTATTCATCAAGATGGTGTGATTAAGCACCGTCAAACATACGAAATCATGGAGGCTACATCGATAGGATTGCCAGAAAATCGGATTGTTTTGGGTAAACACTCTGGGAGAAATGCCTTCCGCACTCGGTTGCAAGAATTGGGATTTGAATTGACAGAAGCTGAGTTAAACAAAGCCTTCAACCGATTTAAAGAAGTGGCAGACAAGAAAAAAGAAATGTCTGACTTAGATTTAGAGGCGATAGTCCGAGATGAAATGCAGATGCAAGCAGATAGTGGCTTCCAAATTGAACACGTCCAAGTCATCTGCGGTGATTGTACTTGCCCGACAGCAACGATTACAATTGTCACCCCAGACGGTAAAATTACTACAGATGCCAGTGTGGGTACAGGGCCAGTAGATGCTGTGTATCAAGCAATTAATCGATTAGTGCAAATTCCTAACCAATTAATCGAGTTTTCTGTCCAATCGGTAACTGGGGGGATTGATGCCCTGGGAACAGTGACAATCCGCGTGGAACATCAAGGGCAAATATTTTCTGGACAAGCATCTGATACAGATATTGTGGTGGCGGCTGCTTATGCTTATGTAAATGCTATCAACCGTCTGTATCGTTATCTGCAAACTCAGAAGTTATTGACATCTGTTGTGTAATTTAACGTGAGTTCGACGACGGGAAAAACCCCTCTCCATAGAGCGAAGCTCTTCTCGTAGAGTACCTCTCACGCCAGTTGCTACAACGGGGGTTACTCCCGCAACGCACTGGCTCCCCTGCAAGGAGAGAGGCTTTGAAACCCTTATTCTCCTGTTCCCCTTCCCTAGTAGGGAAGGGGTTAGGGGTTAGGTTTTTGCGATTTCGGTGTTACGCATGATACTTTTCAAACATCCTCTAAAAGAGGGTTAATCTACCTTTTGCAACTGTGCTACTCTAGGGTCAATAATTTTTTGCCCTAAACTAGCAAATTTCACCGCTACCGATAGCTTATTCCCAGTACCAAAAACATGGGTTATTTCGCCAATCCCAAAGGTTTTGTGTAAAACCTGATCGCCTACTTGCCAGTTTTGGGCTACTTCTGACTTACCATTAGTTGTAGAGGTTATTTTGGGATGACTTTGCCCAATTTTACCCTGGCTAGTTACTAGTTCTGGGGGTAACTCATCGAGAAATTGCGATCGCATGGCGGGTTCACGAGAACCATACAAGCGGCGTTCGCGGGCAAAGGATAAGTATAAGCGTTCTTGTGCGCGGGTAATACCTACGTAACACAGGCGACGTTCTTCCTCTAAAGCGGCGGGATCATTCATGGAACGGTAGTTGGGGAATAATCCCTGTTCCAAACCTACCAAAAAGACGACGGGAAATTCTAACCCTTTGGAAGCATGGAGAGTCATCAAGGAAACAGCTGTTTTTCCTTCCTGCAAGTTATCCAAATCAGAACTGAGGGCTGTACTTTGTAGAAAAGCTGTTAAAGAAACATCCTCATTTTCTTCTTGAAATTGCAACACGGCGTTATAGAGTTCTTGGACGTTTTGGATTCTGTCTTCGGCTTCATCTGTACCTTGACTTTGTAAGTCTTGCACGTAACCAGAATCTTCTAAAATGCCCATGACTATTTCCGTGACTGGGGTTGTAGCGATTTGTTCTTGCCAACGGCTAATCATTTGGGCAAAGTTTTTCACACCTTTGGCAGAACGTCCAGCTAATGTATTGACTGAGGTTTCATCACTTAAGATTTCCCAGAGAGTTGTGCCTAATTGTTGGGAAGCATTAATTAAGTTATCAATAGTGGCTTTACCTATTCCCCGACGGGGAGTGTTAATTACTCGTAATAAGCTAACTGTATCAGATGGGTTAGCGATCGCTCTGAGATAAGCTATAACATCTTTGATTTCTTTGCGATCGTAAAATTTCATCCCCCCAACAACTGTGTAAGGAATTTGATGCCTCACTAACAATTCTTCAAAGGGGCGAGATTGAGCATTGGTACGATAAAGAATAGCAAAACTACCCCAATTTAATTCTGGGTGTTGGTGTTCTGATGTGCGAATTTGTCTAATGACAAACTCTGCTTCTGCTAGTTCATCATCAGCTTTATGACAATAAATTTCTTCACCTGCTCCCCTGGTCGCTTTGAGAATTTTATCAATTCTTTGGGTATTATTCTCTATCAGTTCGTTAGCAGCTTGGAGAATATTTTCACAAGAACGATAATTTTCTTCTAGCTTCACCATTGTCCGAGTATCATCATCTGGCAAACCATCACCAAAATCATTCTGAAACTCTAGTAAGATGGTGAAATCTGCCATTCTAAAACTATATATAGACTGGTCAGCATCACCTACCACAAACACTGAGCGATTTTGCCAATTCCACTCACTTTTGCTCTCTTCGCCATTGGTAACTAATAAGCGAATCAGATCATATTGAGTACGATTAGTATCTTGATATTCATCTACTAGGATATGGCTAAACTTGCGATGCCAGTAACCTAAAACTTGTTCGTTTTGTTGGAATAATCTTGTAGGGATTAAGATTAAATCATCAAAATCGAGAGCATTATTTTCTGCTAATTTATCTTGATAGCGACTATAAACATCAGCAATGACTCTACCCCGATAATTTGGTTGTTCTTGTTCTAATTCTTGGGGAGATAACCCTTGGTTTTTGGCATTGCTAATAGCGTAACGCACAGAACGGGGTTCAAATTTCTTATCATCTAAATTTAATTGTTTAGTGACGATTTCTTTAATTAAAGTTTGCACATCAGATTCATCAAAAATGGAAAAATTGCGATTCCATTTTCGACCTTTTTCATCTTGGTATTTTTCAATATCAAACCGGAGAATGCGAGAAAATAAACTGTGGAAAGTCCCACACCACAAGTCTTTGATGATATTTTTGTAAACGCGCGATCGCAATTTAGTTTGTTCGTATTCTGGCAATAAATCTAAACGCTGTCCCTGTTCTGTCATCGCCAATTGTTCGGCAAACAGCTTTTGAATCCTTTCTTTCATTTCCCGCGCGGCTTTATTTGTAAAAGTAACCGCCAGGATATTTTCTGGGGCGACACGATGCTTGAGAATTAAGTTAGCAATCCGATAAGTTAGCGCGCGTGTTTTACCAGAACCAGCACCAGCTACAACAAGCAAGGGGCCGCAGTAATGTTCGACGGCTTGGCGTTGACTGGGGTTAAGATGGCTGAGAAAGTCAATAGTCATTAGTCATTAGTCATTAGTCATTGGTCAATAGTCAATAGTCAATAGTCAATAGTCATTATTCTTATCTCACTGTCCCCTTGTCCGCTTGTCCCCTTATCCCCTTGTCCCCTTGTCCTTCACTCCCTACTCAGCACTCTCTCACTCATCAATCCTGAACTGTCAGTGGTAAGTGAACGGTAAAAGTAGAACCTACTCCTGGCTGACTTTTCACGAGAATTTCTCCTCCCATCATGTTGCAAAAGTGCCGGCTGATGGCTAACCCTAGTCCCGTACCACCGTATTTTTTCGTAGTTGATGTGTCTCCTTGGGTGAAAGGTTTAAATATCTGTTGCTGTTGACTAGGTGACATTCCTATGCCTGTGTCGCTGACGGTGAAACTAACCATACCAAAAGAAGTTTCTGATAATAAGTCTTGTTTCTCGCTTTGAACTGTGAGGGTGATCCTGCCGTTGTTGGTAAATTTAGCAGCATTGCTCAGTAAGTTCAATAAGACTTGTCGCATCCTCGTTTGATCTGCATACATTTTACCTAGTTGTTCATCACAATATACTTCTAAAATGTTGCCATTTTTTTCTATGGCTGGTTTGACTGTGAGAACAACGTTATTGATGAGTGTCGCAATCTCAAAGGTTTCTGGATACAAAGTCATTTTCCCCGCTTCAATTTTGGATAAGTCGAGGATGTCATTAATTAAATCTAGTAGATGTCTACCAGCCGAGTTGATTGTCTCTAAATCAGTAATGAAGTCTCCTGATAAATTGAGATCGGCTGCATCATCTTGTAATAGTTGGCTTAAACCAATCACAGCGTTTAATGGTGTGCGTAACTCATGGCTGACATTTGCTAAGAAGATACTTTTGGCTTTGCTGGCGGCTTCGGCTAATTCTTTAGCTTGTTCTAGTTCTTTAGTACGTTCCGATACTCTTTCAATCAAGTGATTTAAGGATTTAGCGAGTAAACCGATTTCATCTTCTGTGGTGACAGGGGCGCGTAAATCAAAATTGGATTTGCGGGCTACTTGTTCAGCCACTTGGGTGACAGTAATTACTGGTTCGGCGATCGCTCTGCTGGTACGCCATGCGACAATAGCAGCGATCGCTACAGAAACCAGCATACTCACCATGACAATTAAACGCTCAACCCCTTTGGCTTCTTCGACATCTATTTGTCTGTCTCGTTCTTGTAATTCAGCCGTTCGCAGGATGTTAGCCAACTTATCTGATAGTTGATCTAACTGCATAGCTGTCTCGCCACGCATCACTTCTAGTATCCTTGCTCTCAGTACAATCACTTGTTGTGGTGGTACAGGCTGCTGAATTTCTGCGAGGATTGCGTCTATTTGTTCAATATAGGACTTCAAACTAGATGTATAATCTTGCAGCAAAGTCTGTAGGGTAGCTTCTGCTGCTGCCAGTCTTTTAGGTCTGCTATTGATAAACTTAGCAATTTTCTCTTCTAATCTTTTAGCCCTATCTACATTTTTAGAAAACTCAGCTTTTTTCTCTGGCAGTCGTTGAGGATCTTCCAAAAACGCAGCTATGCTGGAGCTATGCAATTGCGCTCCCAGTACTGCATCTTTATAATCACTCAGTAGCTGTCTTTGTTCTTGAGCTTGATTAAACTGCCTAATCTCTCTGCCTCGGTAGTAGTTGGCAATAACTAAACCAGTAAGTGAGCCGAAAAAGCCTATGCCAATCGCCACAAAGTAACCGTAACCAATTTTTTGATGTATTCGCCAGGAACTAGCCTTGAGTTTCCCTCGTGAGGGAAATTCTATAGTTGGGAGTTCGTCTGTCGATGGTTCTTCTAATGGCACTTCTTTGCTATCTGAACTGCTGTCAATAGGGATCGGCTGTTGAGTCGTTTGCATCCCCCAATTCTCCTTACCCTCCCGCAAAATCACCAAATCAGCGTCATTTGTATAACTACTACAAATAGTATTCAACAAGCACCCTATCTTTTCAGATAAAAAACATAATAATTACCCTTTAGATAATTCGCATGACTTGATTACCTTGGAGTAGTTTTGATATGAATATTTACATCGAGACTTAATAGCACTAAACAAGCAGCAATGTGTTGATTAGTTAGTAGTTTCCCTGATTAAAGATGTTTTCTGGGAGTGTCTCCGCCTCTCCCTATGTCGATCTGGTCAGTTAGTTGTTACCGTCAAATGTAGCATCGTGACGCGACAATTTATCTCATTGTACTTTTTGGGAATGCTGGAGGCAAATATTTTCAGCAATCGGATTCTATTCTAAAGTACAAATCAGCCTGATAACCAGTAATAAAGGAAATAGTCACTGATAGCGGTTAAGAGTCAGATGAGATACAGTCTACGCTCTAATTGCCTCAACCAAAAATTTATTGCACCACAAAGGCACGGAGGCACAGAGGTGTCAATTATGATGATGCTCGAAAATTTTCTGGCATCCCAACAGGAGAAGATCCAGCGATCGCTCGTAAGTTTTGGCAACGAATTAAGGTGCTAAAATCTAATCCAGAATTGCCGGACATCTTGGCTATCGTTTCTATGGCTGATAATAAATGTTGAGCTGCTTCTACTTCCCCGTAACCCCGGCGTTGTGCTACTCGCAGTGCAGCTGCATCAGCATTCAGTTCAGCCTCTGAAGATTGGTTACTGCGCCAAATCCGCAACATAGCGATCGCACTTAATCCTCCAGCAATAGCTACACCCACCACATCTGACTGTGCTGATTCCACCAAACCACCCAATAATCCCACCAATACAACACCTTGGTAAATATCTGGTTTGAACCAACGCACACCCGTCAACCACGCTACTTTTTGCAACAGCAACAAATCCCGTTGTGCTTTTGTCAACTGTCCCCACAAATCGAAGTTAATACATATTAATCTTTCTCGATCCCAGGGTAAGGGAAAAGCAGCGTCGATGACTTGTGGTTGTTGTGGTTTACTGACAATTTTGATTGTCATTCTGCCAGAAGCCGGCATCACCTCAAATAACCGGCGAATTTCCACGTTTGGTTCCATAGGAATATTTCGTAATTAGAACGCAAAACTAATTGCTCCCTCTCAAGTTAATTACGAGAAAGTATTGCTTATAATTTCTGACTTTCCTGAATAAACTTGCGGATATCTCCAGCCACAACTCCAGCACAAGATTCTGGTAAATTGTTGCTAACATGAGCAATCATATTTAACTCAGCTTGGGAAATTAGTTTACTATATATCTGAGTTCTAGCTAAAGCATCTGGTGTGTCTTTACCACCTTGCAAAATTAAAACTGGAACTGCCAATGAAGACAAGCGATTTTCTAATAACTCTGCCTCAATTTCTGATTGCTGGCGTTGAAACAGTAATTGAGCAGATGTAGGATATTGCTGTAATGTTTGGCGTTTTTGCCAATCTTGAGCAATTTTCTCCTCTAGACGCAAAATTTTAGTGAAGAACCGGAGCGATCGCAGTACCTTAAATAATAAAGGCGATCGCTTGATCAATTGCCGCATTTTTTGACATTTTTGCTCTTGTCCCGCTATTTTCACCCCTTCTGGCGATAGCAACACTAAACCACGCACTTGTTCTCCATATTTGAGAGCATAACTAGCAGCAATCCAAGCCCCCAGGGAATCCCCGACTAGATATACCTGTTCTAACCGCAAAGCTTGTAAAAACTCAGCAACACACTCAACTTGTAAATCAATGGAATAGTGAATATTCGGGTTTTCTGATTCACCAAACCCCAACAAATCTGGTGCAAAGCAATGAAAGTGCAAAGAAAGCGACTCCATCACACTTACCCATTGTCCACTATCATGCCAAGCACCATGTAACAAAATCAGAGGCATCCCCTCACCAGCCTCACGCCAGAATAATAGCCCTTGAGATAGTTTTCTCCGGGCGTTCCGTAACAACGTATCCATATTAAATTTGATCAATAACCTTCTACGGATTTTAAGTTTTAAACTAGAGTTTTTAGACTACATTTAAAGCTTTTAATCTTAACTTAAGATTTTACATATTTTTACGCCAGAGTTGTCAAACCATTTAAATAGTCTTGTAGCTGCCGATAATGGTCATGAGACATTGGTTCTTGAGGGATAGAACTGGGAGCAAAAGCTTGGATTTCTATTACCTCTAAGGCATCCTGAACTTCCATTTTTCCTTCCACTTCTGCCTCAACGACAACACAAATTGAATGAATTCTGGGATCTCGATCTGGTGAAGAATAAACTCCCACCAAACGCCGAATTTTTGTTAACTCCAGCCCAGTCTCCTCCATCAACTCACGGCGGACTGTACTGGGAATATCTTCGCCCCAGTCTACCATACCCCCAGGCAAAGCCCATAGTCCATCATCACGCCGCCGAATTAGTACAATTCTGCCATCAGATAATATAGGGATGATACTGGTTCCCGCAATTGGATGACGGAAGATAATTCCCAGTATCGTTTGTCCAATGCGCCACAAGCCTCGTGTGGTTTGGACTGTTGCCGTAAAAAAAGCAAGAACGTTCAAGCTAAAATATCTCTAGAATATCTATGTTGTATTTTTTTAATTCCCACCACTCACACAATCTCAACCACTCAAGAGTTGAATTTTGCATCATTATACAGATGTGTTGGTGTTTAGATACTATATTTTAACGATTTTCAGATGACATAGCAATCCAATTTGATTCTTGTTACCGCAGTCTGACTGATCCCAATTATTTTATTGCCTGAGATAGGAAGCAGATAACAATCTAGAGATAACCGCAAATAAAGCAGGCAAAAGCTTACTGGATTTTAGCAAAAATTAAATACTAGTTTTAACATACATCAATTTTTACTTTGAATTATTAAATAATTTTTTATATTGAGATATACACAGATATTGTTTTAGAGAGAAAAATAAAATAGGCTAAATCCTTTTTTAATATGCAGTCATCAACTCTATTAAAACTTATACCTATTATAAAAAAACTCTGGCAATGCTTATCAAAGCAGAGTTCATCACTAGCACAGCTAAATTATTTCTAGCTCATTACTAAATGACAACGTAAAATATATTTTTTACCGTACCAAACTGTATTGCTTGGCGAATGTTTGAGCCTTATGCCCCGTCCCCGTCTTGAAAAGTTAGAGCGCCAGCTTCCAGCCATCTAACTGTTTGCTCAATCGGCAGCACATGAATCTGTCTTTGCTACTGACTGTATCTTTAGTATTAACTATTGACATAACTAAATTAAGTGCGATAGTATAGTATGCTGTTCAAAGTATTTACAATTCAGACTAGGCATAAGCTTTATCAATAACATCAGTAGCTGATATTGTCTACAAAAAGCCTAGTTGCTCTTTTTGTTGTTTATTTAATGAGGTGAACATGGCAAAGCGCCGCAATCCGAAAAAAGAAAAGGCGCTACGGAACCAGGCGTATGCCAGAAAGTTTCGTAAACGGACTACTACAGGCAGAATGCAAAGAAGATTCCAACAAAGACCACCCAAAAATGAGGAAGACGAAGGCGCAGCAGCAATTGATGCTGAATAATTTGCCTACTTAAATTCTGATTTTTTAAGTGTTTTCTTTTTCAGGGCGTACTTTTGTACGCCCTAGTTTTGTTTTTAGGGTAGGGATAATGAGTGCTGAGTGCTGAGTAAGTGAGGGAGTGGGGGAGTGAGGGAGTGAGGGAGTGAGGGAGTGAGGGAGTGAGGGAATAAGAATTGCTATTGGTAATGACTAATGACTAATAACTAATGACTATTGACTAATGACTATTGACTATTGACCATTGACTATTCCCCAATTTGCCTCCTAGCTACTAAGAGTGCTTTGCTGATTTGAGCAAAACCTGTACCACCGTGACTGTTGCGGGCGGCTACGACTTGGCGAGGTGAGATGGCTTCGTAGATATCATTAGTAAATGCTGGGTGGATTTGTTGCCATTCTTCTATTGTCAAATCTTTGAGGAGTTTACCGGCAGCAATGCTAGTTTTGACGACTTTACCTACAAGGTTATAAGCTTCGCGGAAAGGGACACCCCGCGCTGCGAGATAATCAGCCACATCTGTGGCGTTAGAAAAGTCTTCTGTGACTGCTTGTGCTAAACGCTGGGTGCGAAATTCTAAACCCTGTTCCAACAAAATTGTCATTGCTTCCAGACAAGCTTTGACTGTGTTAACGCTGTCAAATAAACCTTCTTTGTCTTCTTGCAAGTCTTTGTTATACGCCAGGGGTAATCCTTTCATGATTACCAATATTGCCTGGAGATGACCAAACACCCGCCCAGTTTTGCCTCTGACTAATTCGGGTACATCAGGGTTTTTCTTTTGAGGCATAATGCTAGAACCAGTTGCACAGCTATCTTTGAGGGTGACAAATCGAAATTCTTCAGAAGCCCAAAGAATAATTTCCTCAGATAAGCGACTGAGGTGAACCATGATGATACTAGCTGCCGACAAAAATTCGATCGCAAAATCGCGATCGCTCACACCATCTAAGCTATTCTCGTAAATACTGGCAAAATCTAACAACTGGGCTGTGTAATGACGATCAATCGGGAAGGTAGTACCCGCTAAAGCACCACAACCCAAGGGGGAAATATTTACTCGGCGAGAAACATCTCCTAAACGTTCCCAATCCCGTTGTGCCATTTGGAAGTAAGCTAACAAATGATGAGCTAAACTCACAGGTTGAGCGCGTTGTAAATGGGTGTAACCAGGAATTAATGTTTCTACGTTTTTTTCAGCTATATCTAATAATGCCCGTTGAAAATCCCGTAGGTAATTCTGAATTTGCTGGATTTGATCACGTAGATAAAGTCTAGTATCTGTACCTACTTGGTCATTACGCGATCGCGCTGTGTGCAGTTTTTTCCCTACATCACCAACAATTTCTGTCAAGCGCCGTTCTACAGCAAAGTGAACATCTTCTGCATCAACACCTGGTTGAAATTCACCTTGGCGATATTCTTGACGGATTTGTTCTAAACCTGTGACTAATTGTTCTCCCTCAGCTGGCGAAATTATCCCCGTATGCGCCAACATCTTGGCATGAGCTTGAGAACCTGTAATGTCATACTCGATTAATTCTATATCAAAATTTATACTGGCATTAAAACGAGCGATCGCCGGATGTAACGCCGATTCAAATCGCTGACTCCAAGTTGGTTTTTCGGTCATAGATAATAAGGGGATTGGGTACTGGGGATTGGGGATTGGGTACTGGGGATTGGGGATTGGGTGCTAGATTTAATTTCTCCCCCTGCTCCCCTTGCTTCCCCTGGTCTCTTTCTCCCCACTCCCTACTCCGTACCCCCTACTCCCTCCCCTTGTCAACCGTACTTAGTCAGATTCCGAAATATATAACCAATGACTAAACCAATCAACAGCGCCCAGATTTGGCCTGTCTGAACAAAGTGATTCCACGTTTTAGCCATCTGACCAACAACGTCAGGGTTGGTGATATTCTGTGCTAAGACGATTGAATTCACAGGTAAATTTCCCAAAGCCTGAGATATCAAATCATTAAAGTAGTTCATCTTGAGTCATGAATTAAGTGAGAGGCTAGAGGCTAGAGACTAGAAAAGAGTTTTCCTAATACCCAATCCCCAATACCCAATCCCCAGTCCCCTTGATGTCATAACCCAATATTTTCGTTATGCCATCCGCAATTTCTCGGCTGTACGCAAAATTTGCCCCGCCAAGACTGCTGCACCAAAACCGTTATCAATATTTACTACTCCCACCCCAGCAGCACAAGAGTTCAACATTGTCAATAGTGGTGCTAACCCACCAAAACTTGCCCCATAACCGACGCTGGTAGGGACAGCAATCACAGGACAATCAGCCAAACCAGCCACAACACTAGGTAAAGCACCTTCCATCCCAGCCACAACAATCAACACTGATGCTGACTCAATCAGATGGCGATTACTCAACAAACGATGAATCCCAGCAACACCGACATCCCAGAGACGCTGCACCCGAAAACCAGATAGTTCGGCTGTGACTGCGGCTTCCTCCGCAACTGGTAAGTCAGCCGTACCGGCAGAAACAATACTAATAATTCCTGTAAACTGTGGGTCAATTTCTGAGGGTCTAATAGCACAAATTCGTGCCATTTCGTAGTAATGCAAACCTCTAACTTTTGATTGCAGTAAAGCATAGACTGCTGGTTCGATGCGGGTAGCCATCACCACCGAATTACGCTGACGCATGACCTCCATGATTTGCTGAATCTGTTCGGGTGTTTTACCCTGTCCCCAAATCACTTCCGGGAAACCAGTTCTTAACTGGCGATGGTGATCAATTTTGGCAAAATCACCCACAGATTCATAAGCTAAGTCTTTGAGTGAGTCTAATGCCACTTCTGGGCTAACTTTACCATTGGCGACCGCTTCTAGGAGCGATCGCAAAACTTCAGGTTGAGTCACAGTATTGTAGGGAGTGAAGGAGTGCTGAGTGAGGGAGTGATGAGTAGTGACCAATGACCAATGACTATTGACTATTGACCAATGACTACTTCACAATTTTGATTTCATACAAATTCCAGAATGCGCCGCCTAATGCTGAAAATCTGATACCCTCAAAGCGATCGCGTACAGCCGATAAGGCATAAGGATTCACCAAATAGATAAATGGTAAATTTTCCTGCGTGATGCGTTGAGTTTCCGCGTAAATTGCTTTGCGTTTAGCCTCATCTAATTCTCTGGCCGCTTGAATATAAAGTTGACCAATTTTTGCTTCCCAAGGTGCTACTTCCCAACCTTCAATAGGTTTTTGTCCTGCTTGGGGTTTTTGATTAAACATATGTAATCCACCTTCAGGATTCCACACGTTAGCACCATCATTTGGTTCCAAACCACCAGTCAAACCTAACATAGAAGCTTCCCAATCTAAAGTGTTAGAAAGCTTGTCTGTATAAGTATTCCATGCCAAAGGTGTAAAATCAACTTGAATGCCAATTTTACTCAAGTCTTGTTTAACTTGTGAACCTATAGCTTCCCTAATCTTGTTACCAGCATTCGTTAACAAAGTAAACCGAACACGATTACCGTCAGAGTCTAATAACTGATTCTGAGCATTATATTTAAAGCCAGCCTTGAGTAATAATTGCTTGGCTTTTTCCAGATTATAATCGTATACTTTTAATCCTTCCTTGGGTGAAAGATAATAAGGACTTTGCACAGAAATGGGGGAATTTTGCGTTTGACCCAAACCACGATAAGTATTATTAATCATCGTTTGCCTGTCAATAGCATAAGCTACAGCTTGGCGAAATTCTAAAGTATTAAACCAACGAGATTTAACTGGATTAATCAGTGGCTTACCGTCTCTTCGACCCTTATTTAAATTAAACAGTATAAAAGTCGTACCCGCAGCCGGCCCACCATTGTATATTTTGAAATTACCTTGCTTTTCTTGCACCTTCAATAAAGAGAAATAGTCTGGTGATACTGCAATAGTATCTAAACCAGTAGAACGGAATTGTAGTAAAGCTGTATCTGTAGATTCGACAATTTGCCAAACTATTCTTTCAATATAAGGTTGAGCTTCGCCTTTTGGCCCTTTACGCCAGTAATAGGGATTACGCCGAAATACTACCCGTTCACTGGTGTCATAACGCTCTAATTTATATAAACCATTAACAACAATTTGCTCTGGTGGTGTATCAACACCCCATTTTTGTAAAAACTTCGGTTTACCTTCAGAATCTTTCGTGGTGATTGATTCCCGTAATGTATGGGCTGGTAAAATTGGGTATCCTGTAGCACTGCGTAAAAATGGCGCAAATGGTTCTGGTACAGTAAACTCAACCCGGCGATTATCAACTTTTCTCACAGTTGGCAATTTACCACTCTCACCAATTCGCATCACATCTCGAACATCTGTAGGAATGTCTTTATTAAAGTAAATGTCATTGTAAGTAAAGACTACATCATCTACTGTTAATGGTTGTCCATCAGACCATTTCAAACCATCACGCAAAGTAAAAACAATTTTTAATTTATCATCAGAAATTTCCCAAGATTCTGCCAAAGCTGGATCAATACCGCCAGTGTCATAATTTTCAGTAATTAAACCTTCATAAATCAACCCAAAAACATTAGGAGATTCTGAATTAAGCGGAAAATTAAAAGTCTTAGGATCGCTGAGGATACTTGTAACTACTTGGGGGACTTGTGCAGCCGAGCTTTTAAAATTGTCTGGATTACAAGCCGCAACAGTCACTGCTGTTATTAGCAATGCGATTAACAACCAAATATGCTTGATTTTTGCAAAAGTTTTCATGATAGATTGTATATTTTCAATACATGACTAGTAAATTTAATTTGGCTGAGAATTGAGCCAGCCAAGGAAGTTTTGAGTTTTATGGAAGTATTGAATATTATGATCTTGTAATACTTCTGATACTTCTCGTTTACGAAACTCATGAGAATTACTACTTAAAAAGCATTTTATTTCATGAGGATGTAAGCGTGCATGATGAATTATGCACTCTAAAATTAATTTATCCATCAGATGCTTTTCCAGAATACTTCTTCCAAAGCTTTCTTGAAATATTTCAGGCGTGAATGTAATCATTTTCGCTTTCTCTATAAGTTGATTAAATGTTATGTAAAAACGCTCCTTAACTTCATTATTTCGTTCCAAAAAGCAAGTTCTTGATTGCTCTAGTTGATAAAGTAATAGCCGAGACTTAACTGAATTATCTCGTTCTGATTCATTAATCTGTATATCTAACTTATGTAGAAAATCAAGATTATATTTTTCTCCTTGATCTAATGTTATTAATGATTCGACAAAACAAATACTTGGTACTACTAAATGTAAGGATAAAGGTAAGTTTTGCAATAACTGTTGTCCTTGCGTATCTTGCCCTTTAGCAATACCTATTAAGAAATTAGTTTCAACATAAATTATCACTATTTATCATGAATAAATATGAGTTGTGCCATTTTCTAAGAGTTGCAATAAACCAATTATTGCCATTTCTTTCTTGAATGGAGGGAATTCAGATTTCCAATGATACGCTAAATCCCGTAACCAAGCTTCTGTTAGACCTATCAAATAAAGATTATATATGGGTGTATTGCTAAATTCTGGTTCATACTCCCTGAGTACATTGGCAGTATTCAAGCTAATAACTGGTTGTGACAAATCTTTACCATCCCATTTAAAAATTAAGATATTTTCTACGTCAATCAGCATAACAAATGGGATCAGCGTTTTTGCTGTTTGTAAATAATCAATAAGCCGCAAAATGGCATACTCTTTTGTTTTATTGTCTTGGAAAGTGAATGGAAACCCTTTAACTTCAGCTGCAAGAATAATTTGCCCTTCTTTATCTAAGGCGATAAAATCAGGAAGCTCTACATTCTGTAAATTATTAGCTAACATAGCTTTATTTACTTAGTTAAAGATATTGTTAATTTCTATCATAACTATTGACGAATGAAAGCTAGGAAGCAAGTTGGTTAATAGTCAATAGTCATTAGTCATTAGTCACTACTCAGCACGCGGCTCATCGCCCCGCTACCGCTAACAGCACTCCCTCACTCCCCAAATCAGTTACCAGTTATCAGTTATCAGTTACCAGTTAATAAACGTTCACTGTTCACTGTTCACACCCCTCACTCAGCACTCAGCACGGGCTAAACGCCCCGCTTCCGCTAACAGCACTCATCACTAACAAGACAACAGCATAAGCACAGATACCTTCTTCCCTCCCCACTGGCCCTAGTTTTTCGTTGGTGGTGGCTTTGATCCCAATTTGATTTGGTTGTAATCCTAAAACAGTTGCTAATTTATCACGCATTGTTTTAATATGCGGTTTCAATTTGGGACGTTCTGCTACTACTACCGAGTCAATATTACCTATCTGCCAACCTTGGGCAAGAATTAACTGGTGTACTTGATTTAACAAAACTAAACTATCTGCTCCTGCCCATTGGGGATCAGTAGGGGGAAAATAATGACCAATATCACCCAGAGATAATGCCCCTAGCATGGCATCCATGATGGCGTGTGTTAGTACATCTGCATCACTATGTCCCAATAAACCGAGTTCATGGGGAATTTGAACGCCACCCAAAATCAAAGCGCGATCGCTCACCAATCGATGTATGTCGTAGCCGTTACCAATTCTGATGTTCATAGTCAATAGTCATTAGTCATTAGTCAATGGTCAATAGTCAATAGTCATTGGTCATTGGTCAGCACTTTCCAACTTCCACTCAGCACGGGCTAAACGCCCCGCTTCCGCTAACAGCACTCAGCACTCAGCACTCAGCACCCCCTCACTCCTCCTTATCCTCTTGCCATTTTTGCCATAAATCAGGACGGCGATCGCTGGTTTTTTTGATTTGTTGTTCGTAACGCCATTTAGCGATCGCGGCGTGATTACCACTGAGTAAGACATCAGGGACTTTCCAACCGCGAAAGTCTGCTGGACGAGTGTATTGGGGATAGTCGAGTAATCCCTCCTCAAAACTTTCGGCGGTGAGGGAAGCTGTTTTGGCGACAGTTCCGGGAATTAGCCGCACGACCCCATTAATTAAAGCCATTGCGGGAATTTCTCCACCAGTGAGAATAAAATCTCCTAAAGATACTTCACGAGTAACTAAATTTAAGACTCTTTCGTCTACACCTTCGTAATGCCCACAGATTACAACTAATTGGTCATAATTACTGACTAATTCGCGTAAAAGAGGCTGATTGATTGTTTGTCCTTGAGGACTCATCAAAATCACCTCTCGACGGGCTAAAATTGGCAACGACTCTACTGCACGAAAAATTGGTTCTGGCTTCATCAGCATCCCTACACCACCACCATAAGGTTCGTCATCTACCTTGCGATGTTTATCTGTAGTGAAGTCTCTAGGATTCACCAAATTGACTTGGGCAATTTGTTTGGCGAGGGCTTTACCCAGCAGCCCAGAGTTAAGAACTGAGGTAAAACAGTCAGGAAAAAGCGTAACTATATCAAAGCGCACAGTAATTCGTATTCGAGAACACTAATCTTAAAGTTGAATGTCTATCCAACACAAGATGCAAATGTAGGGTCAAACTACAGATCAGCTTTATCAATAGTATCTAAAAGTACTAGAACTATCTGATTTATCTTGGGATCAAAAGTTTTTCTAAGTTACTTAATTTATGTTTAAATATTGTCACAACTACCATTTGCAGAAATAATCTAACCAGGTTAACAACTTCCAGGATGCGTCGAGCCAGCCTCAGAAAATGTGTCTAAAGACCTGCTCCCTCCAAGCCCAGATGGGAAAACTAGTTCCTAATGCCAGAGGGGAACCTGAACCCCAAGCACTATTGAGCCAGTCTGGAGAAGTGGACAGGTGAAAAACAAGGCGCTGGCTTTGAGGGACGGCACAGGACACATGAATTATGAGGCTTTATGTGAGTCTGTGGCAGTGTCCTCAGTAAAAAAGCAAAGTGCAAAAATCATCAGGCTCCCAAACCTTGTTAAATTCACCTGAAGTTGTTGACAGGAGAAACACAATGCCGCAACTAAAAGCTAAAACGCTGGAAATGAGGACACCCCAAGCAACTAAGACCGCCGTTCTCGTCATCGGAGGCGCAGAAGATAAAGTTCATGGACGCGAAATCCTGAGAACTTTTTTTGGACGTTCAGGTGCAAGTAAGGCATATATTACAATTATTCCATCCGCCTCCCGCGAACCCGCGATTATTGGTGGTCGGTATATCCGTATTTTTGAAGAAATGGGTGCTGAAAAGGTCGAAATTTTAGACATTCGTGAACGGGAACAGTGCGAATCTTCCCAGGTCAAAGAATCCCTAGAAGCCTGTAGTGGAGTCTTTTTGACCGGAGGAGATCAACTACGCCTGTGTGGTGTATTGGCAGATACACCAGCGATGGAAATTATTCGGCAACGAGTGAGAGGGGGACAACTTACTCTGGCAGGAACAAGTGCTGGGGCGGCAGTGATGGGGCATCACATGATTGCAGGTGGCGGTAGTGGCGAAACCCCTAATCGCTCCCTGGTAGACATGGCAACTGGTTTGGGGTTAATACCCGAAGTCATTGTTGACCAACACTTTCACAACCGCAATCGCATGGGTCGGCTCATGAGCGCGATCGCATCTCACCCAGATCGGTTAGGCATTGGCATTGATGAAGATACTTGTGCTGTATTTGAACGTGATGGTTGGTTACAAGTCATGGGTAAAGGCAGTGTCACAATTATCGATCCCACCGAACTCACCCACACCAATGAACCCCACGTTGGTGCAAATGAACCATTAACCCTGCATAACTTACGTCTGCATATCCTCAGCTATGGCGATCGCTTCCACCTGTACCAGCGCACCGTATTGCCTGCTGTACACCGCATCTCCAGCTGACGGAATAGAGTAACTGAGGTTAGACTGAATTGATCGCCAATTTGTTTCTTGCTGTAGAAAAATCAGAGGAATACCATGTAAAAAGAAAAAACTGTTTTTAATGAACAGTTTAGCGATCAATTCCAGTTAGAAACTAGAATTTTGGTTCCGAATCTCCATCTACCTATTCCCATGAGAATCCTCAAGATCCAGACCTTACGCGGCCCAAACTACTGGAGCATTCGACGCCACAAACTGATCGTCATGCGCCTCGATTTAGAGAACCTTGCCGAGACGCCCTCAAATGAAATCCCCGGATTTTATGAAGGATTAGTAGAGGCTTTGCCAAGTCTAGAGGGTCACTATTGCTCGCCTGGCTGTCATGGTGGTTTTTTGATGAGAGTGCGAGAAGGCACCATGATGGGTCATATCGTGGAACACGTAGCCCTAGAACTGCAAGAATTGGCGGGAATGCACGTGGGCTTTGGTCGTACCCGTGAAACTGCCACACCTGGTATTTATCAGGTAGTCATTGAGTATCTCAACGAGGAAGCAGGACGCTATGCTGGAAGGGCAGCTGTCAGGTTGTGCCAAAGCATTGTCGATCGCGGCCGCTATCCCAAGGCAGAACTAGAGCAAGATATACAAGACCTGAAAGATTTATGGCGTGATGCTTCTTTGGGCCCCTCCACAGAAGCAATAGTCAAAGAAGCAGAAAAACGTGGTATCCCCTGGATGCAACTGAGCGCTCGTTTTTTGATTCAACTAGGCTACGGCGTGAATCAAAAGCGAATGCAAGCCACAATGACCGATAAAACCGGCATTTTGGGAGTGGAACTAGCTTGCGATAAAGAAGCAACCAAGCGCATCTTAGCCGCAACTGGTGTACCAGTACCCAGGGGTACAGTGATTAATTTCTTGGATGATTTGGAAGAAGCGATCGAATATGTCGGTGGTTATCCGATTGTGATTAAGCCCTTAGATGGCAATCATGGACGCGGTATTACTATCGATATCAGAACTTGGGAAGAAGCTGAAGCCGCCTACGAGGCAGCTAGACAGGTTTCCCGATCAATCATTATTGAGCGATATTACGTTGGGCGCGACCACAGAGTACTCGTGGTAGATGGAAAGGTGGTAGCAGTCGCAGAACGTGTACCAGCTCATGTGATTGGTAATGGCAGATCAACGATCGCCGATTTGGTTGAGGAAACCAACCTTGACCCAAACCGGGGTGAAGGACACGATAAAGTCCTCACCAAGATAGAACTCGACCGCACCAGTTACCAACTCCTAGAAAGGCAAGGCTACACACTCAACAGTGTGCCACCCAAAGGCACAATTTGTTATTTAAGAGCAACTGCTAATCTCAGTACTGGTGGTGTTGCTGTAGACCGGACAGACGAAATTCATCCCGAAAACATCTGGTTAGCTCAAAGAGTAGTCAAAATTATCGGTTTGGATATTGCCGGACTAGATATCGTTACTACCGATATTAGCCGTCCCTTGCGGGAAGTAGATGGGGTAATTGTGGAAGTTAACGCTGCTCCTGGTTTTAGGATGCACGTTGCCCCCAGCCAAGGTATCCCTCGCAACGTTGCTGGTGCAGTCATGGATATGCTGTTCCCCAATGAACAGTCCGGACGTATTCCTGTTCTCAGCATCACGGGAACCAATGGTAAAACTACAACTACTCGCCTGCTAGCTCATATTTATAAGCAAACAGGGAAAGTAGTAGGATATACAACTACAGATGGCACATATATCGGTGATTACTTAGTTGAATCAGGCGATAACACTGGCCCTCAGAGCGCTCATGTCATCTTACAAGACCCAACAGTAGAAGTTGCCGTCTTAGAAACAGCCCGTGGTGGCATTTTACGGTCTGGATTGGGCTTTGAATCCGCTAATGTAGGTGTAGTATTAAATGTGGCATCTGACCATTTAGGGATAGGTGACATCGATACCATTGACCAATTAGCCAACCTCAAGAGTGTGGTGGCTGAGTCTGTATACCCTGATGGCTATGCAGTCCTCAACGCCGACGACCGTCGTGTAGCGGCGATGGCAGAAAAAACCAAAGCTAATATTGCCTACTTCACCATGAATCCCGACTCGGAACTAGTGCGTAAGCACATCCAAAAGGGAGGCGTAGCAGCTGTATATGAAAACGGCTATTTATCTATAGTCAAAGGTGATTGGACACACCGCATAGAAAGAGCAGAAAACATCCCCTTAACAATGGGTGGACGCGCACCATTCATGATTGCCAACGCCTTAGCGGCAAGTTTGGCAGCCTTTGTGCAGAATGTCACCATTGAGCAAATTCGTGCTGGTTTAAAGACTTTCCGTGCCTCTGTGAGTCAAACACCAGGACGGATGAATTTATTTAACTTGGGTAACTACCACGCTTTAGTTGATTATGCTCACAACCCAGCTAGCTACGAAGCTTTGGGTGCGTTCGTGCGTAACTGGACAACAGGACAACGTATAGGTGTCGTGGGTGGACCAGGCGATCGCCGAGACGAAGATTTTGTCACTTTGGGCAAATTAGCTGCCGAAATTTTTGATTATGTCATCGTCAAAGAAGACGATGAAACCAGAGGAAGACCAAGGGGATCAGCCTCCGATTTGATCACTAAAGGTATCAGGCAAGTCAAGCCAGATGCCCGGTTTGAATCAATTTTGGATGAAACCCAAGCAATTAACAAAGGCTTGGATATGGCTCCTGATCACGGTCTAGTAGTGATTCTACCAGAAAGCGTCAGCCGTGCTATCAAGTTAATTAAGCTGCGGGGATTGGTCAAAGAGGAGATACAGCAACAAAATCCCGCAAATCCTGTTGCTGAAAATCTCAATGGTATCGCATCTTCTTCAGTAATTAATACTTTGCTTTAGTCGATAGTAGAGATGCGATAATTCTCATCTCTACTATTGACCTTTGCTTTGATCGTCTTCTTCCGGGTTGGTATCTTCACTAGGAGTTTTTAGTTCCTCCTTAAAACCCCGTAGGGTTTTACCAAGTGCGTTTCCCAATTCGGGAATTTTTTTCGGGCCGAAAATTACCACAGCCACGACAATAATTATCGCTACTTCTGGCCATCCTAATCCGAATAACATATACAGTTCCTCTCAAGTATGCTTCATTAACTATAGTTAACTACTATGTATTTTTGACAATAAAAAATTTCCCTAGAAAATCTTTTGAGGGAAATTTAATTTTTCACAAGCTGATTGTGATTTATTTCAAGCTAATAATTAGTTTTGGTCTTTGCTAAGTATCAACAAAACTGTTAGTAAGCACCACTATTTCTATTAAAGAGAATTGCCACGGTTTTGAAAATTAATTTCAAATCGTAAAATAGACTCCAGTTCTTTTGATAGAGCAAATCCAGACGAATCACATCTTCAAAACTACGTACTGTCGAACGTCCGTTTACTTGCCATTCTCCAGTCATCCCTGGCTTCACATCCAAGCGCTGCCATTCTGGGACTTCATAGCGTTCTACTTCATCGGGTGTGGGTGGTCTAGTCCCGACTAAACTCATATCTCCTTTTAAGACATTCCAAAATTGCGGGATTTCATCAATGCTAGTACGGCGGATAAATCTACCTACACGTGTGATTCGGGGATCATGTTCATTCTTGAAAAAAGCCCCCTGGACTTGATTTTTGACTTGGGATTTTTTCGCTTCTGCATCTACACACATCGAGCGAAATTTCCAAATTTTAAACCGCTTGCCCATCCAACCACAACGAATTTGACCAAAGAGAATGGGTCCTGGATCGTCAATTTGAATAGCGATCGCAATCGGAATCAACAAAATTCCTGTAATTACTAATCCTACCAAAGCACCAATAATATCGATCAATCGTTTAGTCCAGGATGCCACAGACCGATGAGTCGTTGGTAGTTGCTCAATTTTGCGGGGAGAAATTTTTTGATGATCTGCACCATCGTCAGTTTCTGTAGGCAATTTTTCACTGCTAGGCTCGATAGAAAAAACTTTATCCAGTCCTGTCAGGTTTAATACTGCCATCACTTGCGGAGTGACATTCCGCAAGCTCAGAGTAATTCCTTTTTCTTGGGTAGTTTTAAAGTTACTTACCAAGGCTCCTAAACCACTACTATCCATAAAAGTGGTGTGTTGAAAATCAATAATGATTTCCTGGGGATGGGAGTCTTGTTGAGTTAGTTCTTGGCAGGTTTGCTTAAAGCCTACTGCTTCCAGCACGCTCATTCGAGCCGGAACCTGAACTATTACGGTTTCATTTAAGGTAATAACTGGAAAATTTACTTCTGTGGGTTGGCTAGTCATGAAGCTCTGCACTTTCGTTCCCATATGAATTTAATCTGCCAAACATGATTTTGTCCTAGAAAATTACCTAACCTCATGTGAAATTAGTAGAAATATAGTTAGTGGCTCAGGATAAGATCACAGACTGCCTTCAAAGATTCACAATAGAACAAGAAGCTAAAAACATAACTTATTGTTGGATTGACGCAGTGCGATCGCGTTACTACTATACCCATGACTGCTAAAACTACAGCTGAACCTACTGCACGCCTGATTGAGGTCTTTTCTGCTATTCAAGGGGAAGGACTGAATGTCGGGACACGTCAAATTTTTATTCGTTTTGCTTTTTGTGACTTGCGCTGTCACTTTTGCGATAGCGCTCACACATGGAATGCACCCACTACCTGTAAGATCGAAAAATCGCCTGGATTACGAGATTTTGAACTGCACTCAAATCCTGTTCCCTTAGCCACTCTCATCGAATGGATTGAAAGGCAAAATTTACCTTGTCTACACGATAGCATTAGCTTAACCGGAGGAGAACCACTTCTTCATGCTCATTTTTTACAAGAATTTTTGCCCAGGGTGCGATCGCTTATTAGTCTACCCATATACTTAGAGACTGGCGGACATCGCCCAGAACAACTGGCCATGGTTTTGCCCTATTTAGACTCTGTAGGTATGGATTTAAAACTTCCCAGCGTTAGCGGCGAGTCTCACTGGCCAGAGCATACAGAGTTTTTGCAACTGTGTTATCCACATTTGGATACGTTTGTGAAAATCATTGTTTCTCATAATACAAACTCAGTTGAGTTAGAGCGTGCTGCTTTGTTAGTGGCAGATGTTAGTCTCGATATTCCCGTGTTTTTACAACCTGTTACGCCTTTAAGTGCGTCTGCACAATTCACCAACACACCAGCCCTTGCTCCGTCTCCAGAACAAGTTTTAACTTGGCAAGCCTTGATGAAGCAGTTTTTAAAACACGTTCGTGTCGTACCCCAGACTCACAAAATGTTAGATCAGCTCTAGCCTCAGAGAATAATAAATTTAGGTAAATTTGAGCGATAAAATTAAAAATTTTGTAATGTTATTAGTCAATGGTCAATGGTCAATGGTCATTAGTCATTAGTCAATGGTCAATGGTCATTAGTCAATGGTCAATGGTCATTAGTCATTAGTCAATGGTCAATGGTCAATGGTCATTAGTCATTAGTCATTAGTCATTAGTCATTAGGCAACAGATTCTTTTCTTCTCCCTCACTCCCTCACTCCCTCACTCTCTCACTCTCTCACTCCCTACTCAGCACTCTCTGAGGTAAAACTTTGATGAAGATGCTGTTTGATAGAACGGAATTCTATGAAATATCCATGTGACAATAACTACCTTAACCTCTGATTAACTTTTTATTAATTAAATAACCCAAAGCTTGTAAAAGTGAGCATTTTGGGATTTTTTAGATGATTGCGGTCAAGCAGTGGTTTTCTGGATTCAGCTTTTCCATAGCAACTACCTTAGTTACTATTACGGGTTCTGTGACTTCCGCCCATGCTATTTCCTTTGTGAACGAGATTGTGATCCCCAATGATGGCAAAGATTTGTCTGTTGTTGAGGTCAATAGCGCCAATACTAACCGATTGGGTGGTGTGTTCTCGGATCTTTACTACGATCGCTACAATAATGTCTATTATGGTTTAGGCGATCGCGGCCCTGGTGGTGGTGTTTTGTCTTACAATACGCGAGTACAAAAGTTTTCTTTAGATGTTAACTCTAACACCGGAGCCATCAGTAACTTCACCTTACTAGACACAATTCTCTTCACTAAAAATGGTAGTAACTTTAACGGGTTAAATCCAGAGTTACTGAACGGTAACAAGGGAGTGCTGGGTTTGAGTTTTGACCCAGAAGGATTTGCAGTGGCTCCCAATGGTAACTACTACGTTTCTGATGAATACGGGCCATCTGTGTATGAGTTCAGCCCCAATGGTAATTTTATTCGCGCATTTGCCACACCAAGTAATTTAATTCCTCAATCTGGCAGCGATCTTAACTATGTTGACGGTCGTCCAACTATTACCAGTGGTCGCCAAGATAACCGAGGTTTTGAAGGTGTAACACTCAGTCCAGATGGTAGTAAATTATATGCTCTTTTGCAAGACCCCTTAGTTAATGAGGGTGCTTCTAATGAGGGACGGCGGAGTCGTAATTTACGGCTAGTGGAATTTGATACTAAAACAGGTGAAAGTACTGCTCAGTATATCTATCAGGTAGAAAGTCGTTCAGATATCAACGATCGCATTCCCGGAACAGCAAATGATTTCTCTGCTACTCAACAGGGACGTAACATTGGTATCAGCGCCATTATCGCCTTGAATGACAAGGAATTTTTAGTTTTGGAACGGGATAACCGAGGTATCGGTGTAGACGATCCGACTGGTGAAAATCCTGTTGGCAGTAAACGAGTTTATAAAATTGATTTAACTGGTGCTACAGATGTGAGCAGTATTAGCTTGGCTGGTAGTAATGACTTACCGTCTGGTGTACAACCTGTCACCAAGTCTCTATTCTTGGATATAGCTAATGCTTTGACAAGCAACGGGTTGAAAATTCCCGAAAAATTGGAAGGTTTAGCGATCGGCCCTAAACTAGCTGATGGTTCCTACTCTGTTCTTGTGGGTACAGATAATGATTTCAGTGTGACTCAGACTGGTGGTGGTACTCAGTTTGATGTTTGTACTGATGGCACTACCAGCACTCAAGTAGCTATCGATACACCTTGTCCAGAAGGGCAATTCCTAATTCCCACTTATCTTTACGGATTTAAAGCTAGTGGTGAAGAATTACAAGGATTTGTACCCCCAAAACAAGTTCCCGAACCCACAGCCACTGCTGGGTTGATGCTGCTGGGTTTAGGTGCTTTTTGCCTGAAGCGTAAATTTTAGGTAGTCAAAAGAGCCACAGACATGATTATCCTACGGGCAAGCCAAAAACGGGCTTCCCGTAGGATATCTGGCGTTTTTACAACCCATCTTCATCTGTAGTACGAGACTTAGCTTTTGCTTTGTTAGCACTGCGTTTAAGTGCTGAAAGTCTAGCTTCATATCGAGAACGTTGACGCTTACTAGGAGTTGTATCAATCAGGGTTTTTAAAGCGCTACCAAGACTCTTATAGGCATTAGGGAGACTATAACCGAAACGGGTTGCTAAAGCGATCGCTTTCTCATCCGCATCCAGTAATTCTCTCTGTTGCTTTTCCCCATTATTCTTTTGATAAAGTCGCCAGCCAGAAACGCCACATAGCGCCACAGCTAACACTAACAACAATCCATCCTGTACCCACAATTCACCTACAGCACCACCTAAACCAATAGCTAATGCTGCCATTTCCCAACCATCTTTGGGAATAGTGTCATTTTGAATGCGAGCAACTTCATGCCAGAACAGCAGATTACGCTGATCCATTGCGAGAGCATCCCATTTCACCAAGTCAATTTGAATTTCTACCTGGTCTTTGCCAATTTCTTCGCTACGGATCAGGGGTGGATTGACTTCAGTTGTGCCTTCAACAGTGACCCAACTCTGCAATTCTGGCGGTAGTAAGCCTTTTAACCGCCGGAGTTCACTCATTTCCGCTTTGGCAGAGGAGGTTGCATAGGATGTCATAAAATCCAGCCCTAGAAAATTTCAGTATATAGTGAGGGTATCACTTTGGAGTATAGCTGACTTGAAAGAGTAATGAGTAATGAGTAGTGAGTGCAAAATCAATTCAAAATTCAAAATGAAGAAATAATGACCAATGACCAATGACTATTGACTATTGACCAATGACTAATGACTAATGACTATCGATAAATATAATTATTAGTTTAAAAACAAGGATTATCCTAGAAATCTATGAAAAGGTCAGTTTTCTGCTTGGCTGCATCTTTCTTTGTTGCTACTACTGCTTGTAGCGGAAACTCAGCACCAACAGCAAATACAACTGGAGCAAGTACAACAACAGCACCAACAGTACGCGATCGCTGGAATACTGTCAAAAATCGCGGTCAGTTAATTTGCGGTGTCAGTGGCGAAGTCCCAGGATTCAGCTTTGTGGGAACTGACGGTAAATATAGCGGTATTGATGTAGATGTCTGTCGCGCTGTCGCATCTGCTTTATTTGACAACCCAGATGCAGTAGAATTCCGCAACCTCAACGCCAAAGAAAGATTTACAGCCTTGCAAACTGGTGAAGTTGATATTCTCAGCCGCAACACTACCTGGACACTCAGCCGCGCTACCTCGGTTGGTTTGGCATTTGCACCCGTTGTCTTTTACGACGGCCAAGCCATCATGGTTCGCAAAAATAGTGGGATTAAATCTTTAACAGACCTCAAAGACAAAGCAATCTGTGTACAAACTGGAACCACCACTGAGCAAAATTTAGCAGACCAAATGCGGAAACGGAATATTACCTATAAACCAGTGGTATTTGAAGACGTTAACATTACATTTGCTACTTACGCTGAGGGGCGATGTGACGCTATTACAGCCGACCGTTCAGCTTTGGTTTCACGCGGTGCGCTTTTACCCAAACCAGAAGACAATTTGATTTTAGATGAAGCTATTTCTTCAGAACCACTTGCCCCAGCCGTTGCCAAAGGGGACACCAAATGGAGTGATACTGTAAGTTGGGTAATTTATGCCTTACTCAAAGGTGAGGAGTTGGGGATCAACTCCCAAAATATAGGTCAATTTGCTAATAGTAACGACCCAGATATTAAACGCTTTTTAGGCACTGAAGGTAAATTAGGCGAAGGACTTGGTTTAACTAATGACTTCGCTGCTAGAGTAATCAAACACGTCGGTAATTACGCCGAAGTTTACGATCGCAATCTCGGCCCCAAAACCAAACTAAACCTAGCCCGTGGTCAAAATCAACTCTGGACAAAAGGCGGACTTTTATATTCTCCACCTTTTCGCTAAGAAAAGAGGAGTCAGAGAGTACTGAGTGCTGTTAGCGGAAGCGGGGCGTTTAGCCCGTGCTGAGTAGGGAGTGAGCGAGTGAGGGAGTGAGAGAATAAGAATTGCTAATGACCACTGACTAATGACTATTGACTATTGACCAATGACCAATGACTAAACCCCCTTTTTGGCGAGATCAACGCTTTTGGTACATTGCTGGACAACTGATTGCTGTGTTTGTAGTCGCAATTGTGGTGACTATACTTTTGAGTAACCTTAGTCGCAATTTACAGCAATTGGGTCTTCAGTTTGGTTTTGATTTCCTCAATCAGCAAGCATCTTTTGATATTGGCGAAACAGTAGTTTCTTATCAACCATCTGACACTTATAGCCGCGCCTTGTGGGTGGGACTTGTTAATTCATTGCGAATAGCAATTACAGGTATTATCCTGACAACAATTGTTGGAGTTTTTGCTGGAGTTGCTAGATTATCTGATAATTGGCTAGTGCGAAATATTGCACTAATTTATGTAGAAATTTTCCGGAATACGCCTTTACTTTTACAGTTGCTATTTTGGTACTTTGCAGTTTTTCTTACTTTCCCTAAAACAGAGAACAAAATTTCTATTTGGGGATTGGTTGGCTTTAGTCAAAATGGAATACAACTACCTTGGTTTACTTTATCTCCAGAGTTTTCCACTTTACTTTTAGGGTTGACTTTATATACTGGTGCTTTCATTACCGAAATTGTTAGAGGTGGGATTCAATCAGTATCTAGGGGTCAATGGGAAGCAGCGCGATCGCTCGGTTTAAAACCAGTCCTAATTATGCGTCTAGTCATTTTTCCCCAAGCCTTGCGCGTAATTATTCCCCCACTGACAAGCCAATATCTTAACCTCACCAAAAACTCCAGTTTAGCGATCGCTGTCGGCTATCCTGATCTCTATTTTGTCGCCTCTACCACCTTTAATCAAACTGGCAAAGCTGTAGAAGTCATGTTACTACTAACACTAACTTATCTCATCCTCAGTTTGACTATCTCCCTAGTCATGAATTGGTTTAATCGTACAGTGCAAATTAAGGAGAGATAACAATTCAAAATTCAAAATGACGCGACGCTCCTGCGTCGCTAACGCTGCGCTATCGCGGACTCGCTAACGCTGCGCTAACAAAATTCAAAAGTTGCTGGAGATTGGGTAATGGGTAATAGGTAATGGGTAGGAATTTTAGCAATGACTATTGACAATTGACTAATGACTAAACAATTAATTTGGCTGCGTAAAAATTTATTTAGTACTTGGTATAACAGCATATTAACTGTTATCTGTTTGGTATTACTGTTTTGGGTGGTGCGAGGATTGCTTATTTGGGCAACTACTCAAGCACAATGGGCAGTAATTCAGGTCAATTTACGTTTATTTTTAGTTGGTAGATATCCACAAAATGAGTATTGGCGGATTTGGATTGTACTGGCGATCGCTTCTATTTTAGGAGCGATAACGGCAGGTGTTTTCTTAGGTACACAAAGACTGACACGGCGGATAGTTAGCATATTTGCTGTCATCTTTGGTTTATTAATAATTGTTTTTCCTGTAGATTTAATATCTCGTCTTTGGTTGTTTTTAATTGCAGCTTTACTCATTCCTGGTTACTGGCTAGGTGCAAAGTTGACAAAATTAGTTAGTCCTTGGCTTTCTCTGATATGGCTATTGTCTTTCCCTGTGATTTTGTGGTTAATCGGCGGTGGATTTGGTTTACAATCTGTCTCTAGTAATTTATGGAATGGTTTGCTACTAACTCTACTTATGGCAGCAGTAAGTATTGTACTTTCTTTTCCGATTGGGATTTTACTCGCTTTAGGAAGGACTAGCAATTTACCCGTAATACGCTGGTTTAGTATTTTTTATATTGAAATTATCAGAGGAGTTCCCTTAATTGGAATTCTATTTCTCGCTCAGGTCATGTTACCGTTGTTTCTCTCATCTGATGTTCGATTAGATCGAGTTTTGCGAGCGATCGCTGGATTAGTATTATTCAGTGCTGCTTATATGGCAGAAAACATCCGTGGTGGACTACAAAATGTTTCTCGTGGACAAGTGGAAGCGGCAAAAGCATTAGGATTAAATACACCATTTCTAGTTATATTAATTGTATTGCCACAAGCTTTACGGGCAGTTATTCCCGCAATTGTTGGGCAATTTATTGGTTTATTTAAAGATACTTCATTATTATCTCTTGTTGGCTTAGTAGAATTGACGGGTATTGCTCGTTCAATTTTGGCACAGCCCCAGTTTATCGGCCGTTATCCAGAAGTTTATCTATTTATTGGTTTGATTTATTGGGTATTTTGTTATTCAATGTCTTTGGCTTCTCGGAGATTGGAAAGGCAGTTAAATAATAATTAGTTAGTTTTTAAAAATGAGGATAAATCTGTGACAGAACAAACATCAATAATTATTGCTGAAGATGTTCACAAGTGGTATGGAAAATTTCATGTTCTCCAAGGTGTAAGTTTAACAGTAAATCGAGGGGAAGTTGTTGTTTTAATGGGGCCTTCAGGCTCAGGTAAGTCAACATTTATCCGTACATTCAATGCTTTAGAAGAATACCAACAAGGGAAAATTACAATTGATGGCATTACCCTCAGCCACGACTTGCGAAATATTGAAGCTATCCGTCGAGAAGTGGGAATGGTATTTCAACAGTTTAATTTATTTCCCCATTTGACAGTACTGCAAAATATCACCCTAGCGCCTATTTGGGTAAGACGTGCGAAGAAAGCTAAAGCTGAAGAATTAGCTATGCAGTTATTAGAAAGAGTAGGAATTTTAGAACAAGCGCACAAATACCCAGGACAATTATCTGGGGGACAGCAACAACGAGTAGCGATCGCTCGTGCTTTGGCGATGCAGCCTAAAATCATGTTATTTGATGAACCCACATCGGCTTTAGATCCAGAAATGGTAAGAGAAGTTCTAGACGTGATGCGAAATCTAGCTCGTGATGGGATGACAATGGTAGTAGTTACTCACGAGGTTGGGTTTGCTCGTGAGGTTGCAGATCGAGTCGTTTTAATGGATGGTGGAAACCTGATCGAATCAGCTACCCCAGATAAATTCTTCACCCAACCCCAGGAAGAACGCACTCGTAAATTCTTATCTCAAATTCTTTAAATTACTTAGAGATATGTCTCATTAATTCTGATTGAAAACCTCAAATTCTTGAACAAGCCCAGGATCTTACAATCCAGCAAAATTAATGTGATGAACCATTAGCATATCTATTCATTAAATTTATAAATTAACTAAATCTTCAAACTTATCAACTGATTTTTCCGAAGATCCAGTTAGATTACCCTCATAGAAAAATTTCAACTCCCAGTCTGTACAGAGAATATTTTCTACTCGACACAGGTATTTACTCTGTCACAAATACTGCTGCTCTCAGATATAAGAGTGATAAATTACCCTAATTTTACTTACCCTTAACAAAGTTTTGCTAGATATTGCTAGAAACTTTAATCACTTGTCATGGAGATTACCCTTATACTAGCTACTTAAGTCATAAATCACATCTCATTAATCAGCAGTATTGAATATGCCACGCCATACTTAAGAAGTTAGTAATAAATTTCACTGAATCTTCAATTAAGCCTACTGACAAAGAAGATAATCTAAAGTCAGAATCAAATACAGGTGCTTTATTACGAAAAAGCAATCTCAACACTTGTTTTATTATTTAAACCAGCCAGGGAACTCTGACTAATTTGTTATGCGGATTCTGATTTACTCCTACAACTACTATCCAGAACCAATTGGTATTGCCCCGTTAATGACGGAATTAGCAGAGGGATTAGCCAAGCGCGGACATCAAGTGCGTGTAGTCACAGCTATGCCTAATTACCCTGAGCGACAAATTTACGAAGCTTACCGTGGTAAGTGGTACGTTAAGGAATACAAAAATGGTGTCCAAATACAACGTAGTTTCGTCTGGATTCGTCCGCAACCGAAATTAATAGACAGAGTATTACTAGATGCTAGCTTCGTCGTTACTAGTTTTTTGCCTGCTCTTTTCGGTTGGCGACCTGATGTAATTTTGTCAACATCTCCATCATTACCTGTTTGTGTACCTGCATCTCTACTGGGATGGTTACGAGCTTGTCCGGTAGTTTTGAATCTCCAAGATATATTGCCAGAAGCAGCTATCCATGTGGGATTGCTGAAAAATAAGTGGCTAATTAAAGTATTTTCCATATTAGAAAAATTTGCCTATCGCAGTGCTACGAAAATTAGCGTGATTGCTGATGGGTTTGTGGACAATTTAGTTTCTAAAGGTGTATCACCTGACAAAATTGAGCAGATACCTAACTGGGTTGATGTGAATTTTATTCGTCCTCTACCAAAAGACAATAATTCTTTCCGTGCTGCACATAACCTGAATGACAAGTTTGTAGTTTTGTATTCAGGCAATATTGCTCTGACTCAAGGCTTGGAAACTGTCATTCAATCTGCCGCACAACTACGTCATATCCCAGAAATTAGCTTTGTAATTGCTGGTGAAGCTAAAGGTTTAAAGCGGTTACAACAATATTGTCTGGACTGCGGTGCTGATAATGTCTTGTTGCTACCTTTTCAACCACGAGAACATTTACCAGAAATGCTGGCTGCGGCAGATGTTGGTTTAGTTGTGCAAAAGAAAAATGTAATTTCCTTTAATATGCCGTCCAAAATTCAAGTCTTACTGGCTAGTGGCAGAGCTTTAATCGCATCTGTACCTGATAATGGTACAGCTGCTAAAGCGGTAAGACAGAGTGGTGGTGGTGTTGTAGTTGCGCCAGAAAATCCCCAAGCTTTAACAACAGCCATTTTAGACTTGTATGAACACCCAGAAAAAACCAAAACACTGGGTTATAACAGTCGAAAATATGCTATTGAGCAATATGCTTTTGAGCAAGCATTAAATCAATACGAAGATTTGTTTGACTCACTCACTACAGTTAGTCAAACAGTTGATACTAAGGTTGTGTCTAAGCAAGAAGTATAAGCTTCGTCCATAGCTCACCAGTAAATCAAAACGCTTTGAAAATGCAGGGTATGGGATTTCAAATTTCCCATGCCCTAACTATTTAGGAATAAGGTTTTGACACCCTGACACTCTCAAAATATCATCTTTCTGCATCAGTCAAGTCTCTAGGCTCCCCAACTGAGTTTGAGAGGACGCTGGACTAAAACTTCACTGTATAGTTCTTCTAGCTGAGTAATATTTTTCTTGAGAGTATAAAGCTCTTCTACTCGTTTTCTGGCTTTTTGTCCCAAAACAGTTGTTAATTCGGGATGATCTTGGAATAATGGCAAGAGGGTTCTGAGTTGCGATCGCACGGTTTTCGTACTCATCACTACCCCTGCACCTTTCTCTAATACTTCTCCATCTGCACCGACATCTGTTGCTAGGCAAGCTAATCCACAAGCCATTGCTTCTAATAATGATAAAGATAATCCTTCTACTAAAGAAGGTAAAATAAATACATCTGCACCACGGAGAATTTCGACTCGACGGTCTTCATCAGCGACAAATCCTAACCAGATGATGCCGTAATCTAAACCATAAAACGGTTCTAGAGAAGCCCTGAGAGGGCCATCACCCACAATTAATAACTTACTACTAGAACCCATATCTGCCTGCTTCCAAGCTCTCAACAGGGATTCTACATTTTTTTCCGGGGCTATCCGGCCTTGATAGACAAACAAGCGTTCTGCTTGGAATTCGGTTTTGATTTGCGAATAACCTGGTGAATATTTATTCGTGTTTACACCATTGGGAATAACAGCAATATTTTTTTCTTGTACACCCATACGTGCTAGTAGTTCTCGCTGGATTTGCGAAAATACAATCACGCGATCGTAGTTACCTAAAAAGGGTGCGTAGAGTTGATAGGCTAGGAGTTGTGTGCCAGATATGAGTTTTGCCCCTTTACCTGCAAAGGGTGTGTGAAAGGTGGCAATCAGGGGTAAATTTAACTGTTCACAAATTTCTGGTAAAACAAAGTCGAGAGGGGACAAAGTCAAAGAAGCATGGACTACGTCTGGCTTGATTTCCCGGAGTGAATCAGTTAAAACCTTGGTTGCTTTGAAGGTGGGAATGGTATAAACCTGCGATTTATATATAAAAGGTAGAGAAACCTCTTGGAAATTTGGCCAATTATCTGTTTCCGATTCTTCTTGGGCAAAGTGGAGAAAGCTAACTTGATGTCCTCTATCTAATAAGGCATTGGTAACTTCTCGACTGTAAGTGACGTTGCCACAAAAGGGTGATTTTTTTCCAATCCAGGCTATACGCATTCTTTATCAGCTATCAGAAGAGCGTGGTTAATTATTTATTTTGATGTTTTTGTGGTGTCGTTTATCTTGTTTGACTTGCTGGCTATTTACTTAATTAATTTATACCAGCTAAGAAACCTCATATAAGGTTCGTTAAACCAGATAATTTTTAGGCTTATTTGTTTTGTTTTTTATTTGTACATAGATGTACTTTTCCCCCAAATTTGACTGGCTGACATCAGATTGCTCACCAGCAAGTTTGGGATAAATTTTTCTGAGATCAGTTTACCATGAAAGCAAAAGCTTTCAGTCTGTTAATAATTGGATACAAATAGCACTAAATTCGCCAATTAATCACGAGAGTTATACCAAGTTAATATCCCTCCAGAAAAGACGATCGCTGCTAGTCCTAAAAACACAGCTTTTAATCCCACAAAGGTTTCGGCTACACCTGCTAAAGCCAAGGGTAGAGAAAGGGCAATATTGATGACGTTGTTTTGTAAGCCAAATACTTTACCACGCATTTCTGGCAAGGTTTCGGTTTGGATGGCTGTCTGCATAGGGATACCCACCAGTGAACCAAAAATACCTAGTAGGGTTACTAGTAGTAAGATTAACCATAGTTGTGTGGTAAATACTGCTAAACCTACTAAAGATGCTGCCATGCCCAAACAACCACAAAGGCTGAGTTGAGTATAAGAGAAACGTTGACCAAACTGACCGAGAATTGTGGCTCCTGCCGCAATCCCTACACCACCAGCCGCCAGTAAAAAGCCGAACTGAGAGGCTTTTAAGTGAGGAATAATTTCTGCCATGCGGACTGCCAAAACAGTTAAGGCGGCAAAGACAGAAAATAAAATTGTCAGTTGTAATAAAGCATTGCGGACGCGATAATTTTCTTTGAGGTAACGTAACCCGTCCTTTAAGTCAGAAAATACGTGAGGAAATTCAGTTTCTGGGGCATGAGTTTTTTCATTAGTAATCAGCAATAACAAGATGATACTAGCGATCGCATAACTACCACCAACTAAAATTTCTTTGCCAAGTCCACCATGACCTCCTAGTTGTAACCAAACACTATCAGCTATTGCCAATAGTGGTTCTCCCACAGCAAACCCGACAATGACTGATGCCATCATCGTCGTTGTATAGAGAGAATTAGCCGATAGTAAATCCTGTTCTTTCACAACTAAGGGAATTGCCGCCTGTTCTGCTGGGGCAAAAAACTGTGTTAAGGTGGACACCAAAAAAGTCACACCCAAAATGATGGCAAAACCTACAGGTATCACGCCGATGGGTTGCCAATCATGAGTTAACCACAAAAGAAAAGGAATCGCTAAAACTAAAATCCCGCGCCAAGCATTTGTTGCCACTAACACGGTTTTTTTCGACCACCTATCGACAAACACACCAGCCACAGAACCAAATAACACAGCTGGGATAGTAAAAGCCATCATTAAGGCTGATACCCAACCACTGATGCTTTGATTACTGGCTTGAAACTGGGTGTTAATCAAGGCAATCATCAGCACTAAATAAACTTTGTCTGCCAGTTGACAAAAAACTTGACCACCCCAAAGAGCAAGAAAATTGGGATTTTTGAATACAGGTAAAAACCCCTGTTGTTGCATATTACCTGGTGTTGCTTCTCCACCAGAACCAGAATTATTGGATGATTGTGGTTCTTTTTCTGGTGGTGTGACTAATGGTACTGTTCGCCCATTGCCATTCACTTGATGATTAGTTAATGACTCTGGGGATGTTTTTTCTGAGTCATGGGGGACATCTGTCTTGGGAATTTCCGATGTCCAATTTTGATTTTGGCGAGAAACATCTGCTGGAGACATTTCTGGGCTATCTGTGTGACTAGAAGGAGGCACAGCACTCAAGTGGTTTGGGACTGGAGAATCTGATGCTCTATTCTGTTTTCTGGCTTGAGTTGGTGACAACGGCAGTACTTTTCTATCCAATTCAGACGGTTGCATCATGGTTGGCAGCAAAATAAGAATCTATCAAAGTGGCAGAGCGAATGGGGCGACCCAGATGATACTGAGTATACTGGCGCAAAATTTGCTCCACAGATAACCAGCTTTCATTTTTAGTGGTGCTATTTTGCATTATCTCTGGTTGTGAGAGCTGTTGGAGCATACTAAATTCTGTAGCATTCAATCGAGCAGAAATTGTGGGTATTTCTTGCCGATGGCGGACTGTTTGATAAGGGGCTATTTCGGAATGGGCAGAATTTAGCTCTAAAGTCTCTTTGGCTACTTTATGCACCTCTTTTCGCAGGTTTTCCCAAGCATTTAAGCAAACTACTCCACCAGCCCCAATGCTAAATCCAACTTGCCAATGGGGATTTGTTAAGTCTGGGATGAGAGTGCGTTGAGTTAGACAACAGATTTGTACTTGTGGGGCGAGTCCAGCTAAGGCTAAGAGATGAAAAACCGCATGAGATAAGTAGCCAAGAACACCTGCTGACTCTATTTTGGGCAATACTTCTAAGCGATAAAGGTGTTCATTGAGTAACTCGTATAGTTCCTCTTGTGGTTGTTCGCTCAAGGCTTGACAAAGAACTATTTCTGCTAAATACTGACTTGCTGCCAATTTGCCCAAATCTTTTGTCAGACCTGGGTAAGTTTTTAAGGTTTGGGCTTGAGTAATTTTATCAAGCGATCGCCCTTTGGCAATCAACAATTCATTAACGACAAACATCCCGCTTCTACCACCAAGGCTGGAGTTATGCTTACGTGAACCTGGAGCAACTGCTCGAATCAAACCAAATTCTCTTGTCAAGATGGTGACTATTCTGTCTGATTCTCCCAGTGCCTGAGTTTTGAGATTAATACCAGTTGCTTTATAAGTTTTACTCATTAGTTATTAGTCATTGGTCATTAGTCATTAGTCATTAGTCAAAGACAGAGGACGAATGACCAACAACTCAGAACAATCAAATAAATGACTATTCGTTTTTTTCTGGGTGATTACGCTGGTGGATTAAATCGATACCGCGAGATGTGCCGATTCTACTAGCACCCGCTAATATTAAGTCTAATGCTTGATGGAGAGTCCGAATCCCCCCAGAGGCTTTGATTCCCACCCTTTCTCGTGCCACCTCTTTCAAAAGTCGCACATCTGCCACTGTCACACCACCATGCCAACCAGTGTTGGTTTTCAAGAATGCTGCACCTGCGTCCATCGCAATTTCGGCGGCCAGTTTTTTTTCTGCATCCGTAAGTAAGTTTGTTTCCAAAATTACCTTAACTACTTGCCCAGTTTCTTCACAAATTTCGGCAATTTCTCGATGGACTGCCTCAGTGTTACCAACCTTCAACCAGCCTAAATTTATAACTACATCTAACTCCGTAGCTCCATTTTCCACTGCTTCTTGAGCCTCATATAACTTGACTGCGCTAGTTGTCGCTCCAGTAGGAAAACCAATTACCGTACAAACTTTAGGCTGCTTGCCGTGGAGATGTTCTGCTGCTTGTTTGACATAAGTCGGATACAAACAAACTGAGGCAAAATTAAATCTATCTGCTTGTTCACACCATTGCTCAACCTGCTCTGGAGTAGCAGTTGGCGTTAACAGGGCGTGATCGATAAATGGCGCAATATCAATGTCTGGATAGTGTGCTGCCATCGTGGCTTTTGTTAGTGATTGATTATAAATCTTTACAAAAAACTAATATCCTTTACATATATTAAAGAATACTCAATCACAAGTATAGCTTGAAAACAGAGTATTTATTGACTGAATCGCTAGGTATTTGTGAGCAAGCACTAGTATCTTATTTGACGTTATACGTTCGTGTTTTATGTAGAATTTTAATTACTTTTTATACCAACTTCTATAAAATCCAGAATAGACTGAGCTAATGCTTTTGCTGCCAAATACGGTACACCATTCCCAATAGTTTTAAACATATTCGTGAGTGACATATTTTCTGGCAAGACAAAATTTGCAGGTAAAGACTGTATTGCTAATGCTTCAGCCACAGAAATCCGCCGAATTTTGTAAGGATGTAAATGCACTTCATTATTACCATAACAAGCTGTAGGAGAGTAACGCCATCGGTGTAGACGTTTAAAAGATTTTTTAGAAACATCTCCCTCCGCAACACTAGCAAATCTGGTAATACCTGCTCTAGGTTGAAAATAATGCTTGGCGTTAGGATGGTTTATTACATGATTTTTTTTAAACCAATACTCAACAGTAATTTCTTGAGGAATATTATCAGGACAAGGAATTATAGAGTCTTCTTTAAAATGATTAGAGTGAATCCAAGGATAAGTAAAAATATTTTCTTTATTATATAAAATTTGATTTTTCCACGGAAAACTTAACAGATGCTCATCGTTAAATTTTATCCCAATATTTGCCATAAAACTTTTTTTGAACCCTAATAAAATGATTCTTTCCCTATCTTGAGGTACACCATACTCAATTGTATTAATCAACCGTTCTGTTAATATATATCCTGATTTTTGTAGCTGGATTTTGAGCAATTCAAAAAAATGACGGTGTTTTTTAGTTCGCCACAAACCTTTAACATTTTCAAATAAAAAGAAATCAGGTAAATTCTGACAAATTAATTCAATATAAGCCGTCGAAAGCTTACCATTATCTCCCAAAAAACCTCTATTTTTTCCTCCAATAGAAAAATCAGGACAAGGAGGCCCGCCAATAAACCCCACAATATTATTTGATTGACAACAATCTTGTACTAATTCCCGAAAAGTCTCTGCTTGTCTGCCGAAAATTAGTTGAGTGACATCTCCTACTTCTCCATCATGATAACCGTATTCCGGTAAGGGTAATTTCAGTACCTCCCGTGAATAACGATATGCAGCCATGAATGAGGGAGATATTTCATTGACATAAACAATATTAAAACCGCTAGTTTCAAACCCTAAATCTAGAAATCCTGAACCGGAGAAAAAAGAGAAAATACTAGGAGTAACACTCATTAAAAAAGCTATGGCCTTAGTAGCTGTGACTTCATTGTACCCAGAGAAAAGTAAATTTACTTACATTCGTACGCCACCACCCCGGAGATGGTGTTTAGGGGTGAGAGATGTGCGATCGCCTTTCATCTATCAATTCTCACGTATTTATTTTATAATTTGTTTATTAAAAAACCCGATTTTTACGGATATATTCGAGTATTTTTCCGAAAATTGGTAACTTGTGTTGGTAGCTATCTCTATGTGGTTCCAAGTTGAAATTAATCTAATGTTATTCCTAGAGTGCTGAAATATATGCAACTGAAGTTATTAAGTCACAGATTCACCAGCGTAGCAACATCTGTCGCAATTTCAGCTTTAGCTGTCACCACTACTAACCAACCAAGTGCAGCCAGAGAAAACAAATTCTTCTGCAAACAAGAAAATGGTGTACCTGTCACTAAGGTACGCACCTCACGGGGAAATGAGACGTTTATCCGTTGGGTAGTCAAAGACTTTAAAAAATTCCCACCTGCACAGCGTTGTCGAATTGTTTCCGCCAGATTTCAACGCTTTTATGATAATGGTTCACTATTTATCACCAGTAGAGATAACTTCAACAATCATCCAGTTTTGTGTATTACCAATCGCAAAGGCGCATCTTGCACAGCAGACAATATATTAGTCACCCTCAAACCGGGAACTGATACCGGCAGAGTTTTACAGCAAATACTTGATTTCCGCCGAGGTGTAGGTGAATCAG
Organism: Nostoc sp. TCL26-01; assembly: GCF_013393945.1. NCBI lineage: Bacteria > Bacillati > Cyanobacteriota > Cyanophyceae > Nostocales > Nostocaceae > Nostoc > Nostoc sp. TCL26-01. The sequence continues at coordinate 2,838,604 of NZ_CP040297.1, read as the reverse complement.
TGATTAATTTAAGTGGATGTCAAGCTTTTAGCTATGAGCAAGGTGAGGTTTATTTGGATGTGAAGCGGCTTGTAGACACTAACGAGTGTACTTCATCTACTCCTAGCACTAACCAAACAAAACCCGTAGAACCACGTTTTTAGTTTGTAGGGTGCGTCAGTATGAAGAATTTCTGGGTGTAGTATGGTTTAATCACACTCACGCACCCCACCCAATTGCATATTTTTTTACTTGGAAGTCCCTTAACGCTGCTTGAGTGAGCAATACTTACATGAAATGGCTACTCAGAAGCAAGATTGTTTATCTAGTTTGCTTGCTGATTTGTCTTGGAGGTTTTTTCTTTGCACTGTCAAAACAGCAAAACCTTTCTAGGGAGTTGAGCAGAAGAGAGCAACATACTAGACTTTCTACCGAGCAATTGCAAAAATTAGCTCAAACAATCACCGTCAAAATTTCCGCATCTGAGTTACTAGGTTCAGGAACACTGCTAAAACGCCAAGGTCAAATTTATACAGTCCTCACCAATGCTCATGTTTTGAGAGCCGCTAAACCACCCTATCAAATTCAAACACCAGATGGGAGGATATATCAAGCTAATGTGTTGCCAGTTGCCAAATTACAGCAGGATGATTTAGCTGTGTTACAGTTTCGTAGTCCCGATATAGTTTATCCAGTCGCTAACCTCTCTGATTTGTCCAACTTGCGAGTTGGGGATGAGGTGTTTGTCGGTGGATTTATCGCTGATTTAGGACATCAAAACCAGTCTAACTTGACCAAAACTCAGTTTATTTTCACCTCTGGAAAAGTCACTCTATTATTAGACAAAGCCTTAGAGCAAGGCTACCAGATTGGATATACCAATGATGTCCGTAAAGGGATGAGTGGTGCGCCATTGCTGAATATACATGGTGAAGTCGTGGGGATTAATAGCTTACATAAAGATCCGCTTTGGGAGACACCGGAAGTTTATCAAGATGGTTCTCAACCGGAAGCCTATTTACAAGAACTAATTACCCGTTCTAGTATGGCTGTGCCGGTTAAATCAGTGAACAGTTATCAATATTGATGTATCAGGGGAATCAATTATGAGGTTTGTTGGTGGACTTGGAGCAATATTATTAGGTACAGCAATTGTCATAGTCCAGCCAACCGCTACAGCCTTGACACCCTCAGAAATTGCTACTATTGCTCAACAAATTACAGTCCGCATTGATGGCGCGAATACTGGTTCTGGGGTAATTATTGAGCTTCAAGGTAATGTTTATACTGTCGTGACTAACTGGCACGTAGTCCAACTCGAAGGTAACTACACAGTACAGACACCAGATGGTCAAAGATATACATTCAATCATAGTCAAGTCAAGCGACTTCCAGGTGTTGATTTAGCGGTGTTTCAGTTTACTAGTAACCAAAATTACCGTCTGGCTGAAAAGGGAAATTCCGACCAAGTAGCATTAGCAACCAATATTTCTGTAGCTGGTTATCCAGAAGGAACCTCAGACATAAGGTTTCTCAGGGGTGCAATTTCGAGTCTGTTGACAAACCCACAAAATGGCTATGCCTTTGTTTATGACATCGGTGGTTTTCCAGGGATGAGTGGGGGAGCGATACTAGATGAACAGGGTAAATTAGTTGGGATTCACGGACTCGCTAAAACTCGCCCAGACACGAATGCAACTACTGTGTCGGGGATTCCGTTGAGGACTTATTTAAGTCTTGCGCCATCAGCACAACCAGTTGCAACTGCACCAGCACCAAAGCCACCAGTTTCAACTACGCCGACTCCAAAGCCTCAAAATCGTCCGGTAGCAACTGCGCCAGCACCAAAGCCGCCAGTGGCTAATGCGCCATCAGCCGCTAAGTTTACTCTAGCAAATACCCTGTTTGGACATTCGCAAAAAATCAAATATGAAGATCAAAAAGAAGGGGGAGTTTTTTCTATCGTCTTTAGTCCAAATGGCAGAATTTTAGCTAGTGGTAGTGCAGACAAGACTATCAAAATCTGGAATCTCGCCACAGGACAAGTAATTCGTACCCTCAATGGTCATTTTAAAGGTGTTATTTCAGTCGCCTTTAGTCCAGATGGCAAAACTTTAGCTAGTGGTAGTAGCGACAAGACTATCAAAATCTGGAATCTCGCCACAGGGCAAGTAACTCGTACTCTGAATGGTCATCTTTTTTTGGTTCCGTCAGTCGCCTTTAGTCCAGATGGCAGAACTTTAGCTAGTGGTGGTTTTTATAAAACTATCAAAATATGGAATATCGCTACAGGGAAAGAAATTACCACCCTTAATGGTCATTCCTCGCTGGTTTGGAAAGTCGCCTTTAGTCCAGATGGTAAAACTTTAGCTAGTGGTGGTGAGGACGCGACTATCAAAATTTGGCGGTTGTCTGAGTAGCTATTTAATTTGATATTTTGTATGTTATCCCAATTAAACCAACCTTGTATTTTCACATTTTCTAGTAATTTAATAAGGCATACAATCAATTACATTTACTCTCTTATGGCTGTACCGATTAAAAAAGAAGTATTACAAAATCATCAGGAGAATAAATCATGAGGGTGGCTGGTGTACTTTCAGCATTATTATTGGGTATAACAGTTGTCATAGTGCAACCAGCCGCTACAGCGTTGACACCGAAAGAAATTTCTGAAATTGCTCAACAAATTACAGTCCGCATTGATGGCGCAAATACTGGCTCTGGAGTAATTATTGAGCGTCAAGGTGATATCTATATTGTGGTTACCAACTGGCACGTAGTCCAACTTGAAGGTAACTACACAGTACAAACACCAGATGGTAAAAGATATACATTCAATAAGAGTCAAGTTAAGCAATTTTCTGGCGTTGATTTGGCGGTATTTCAGTTTACGAGTAATGCAAATTACCGTGTTGCCGAAAAGGGAAATTCTGACCAAGTAGCATTAGGTACAAATATTTCTGTAGCAGGTTATCCTCAAGGAACATCAGACATTGATTTTCGTAGGGGTGCAATTTCCCGTCTCGTGAGAAACCCAAAAGATGGTTATGCCTTTGTGTATGACATCGGTGGTTTTCCGGGGATGAGTGGGGGAGCGATACTCGATGAGCAGGGTAAATTAGTGGGGATTCACGGAAGGGCTATAACTCGTCCAGATACTAATGCTACTACCGTGTATGGGATTCCGTTGAAGACTTATTTAAGTCTTGCGCCATCTGTGCAGCCGATAGCAACTGCACCAGCACCGACACCTACACCCACCCCAAAGCCACCACAGTCAATCACCTCAACACCTGTAAATCTTAATAACTCATCCGGCAATTTTGTTTTAGCTAAAACCCTCAAAGGTCATTCTAATTGGGTTAAGTCAGTCGCCATAAGTCCAGATGGCAGAACTTTAGCTAGTGGTAGTTATGACAACACTATCAAAATCTGGAACATCGCCACAGGGGAAGAAATTCGTACCCTCAATGGTCATTCTTATGATGTTTGGTCAGTCGCCATAAGTCCAGATGGCAGAACTTTAGCTAGTGGTAGTAATGACAGGACAATCAAAATTTGGAACATCGCCACAGGGGAAGAAATTCGTACCCTCAAGGGTCATTCTGATTGGGTTTGGTCAGTCGCCATAAGTCTAGATGGCAGAACTTTAGCTAGTGGTAGTCGTGACGAGACTATCAAAATCTGGAACATCGCCACAGGGCAAGAAATTCGTACCCTCAAAGGTGTTTTTAGTTGGGTTAGGTCAGTTGCCATAAGTCCAGATGGCAGAACTTTAGCTAGTGGTAGTGATGACAGGACAATCAAAATCTGGAACATCGCTACCGGGCAAGAAATTCGTACCCTCAATAGTCATTCTGGTTCGGTTTATTCAGTCGCCATAAGTCCAGATGGCAGAACTTTAGCTAGTGGTAGTTCAGACAAGACTATCAAAATCTGGAATATCGCTACAGGGCAAGAAATTCGTACCCTCAATGGTCATTCTAATTGGGTTAATTCAGTCGCTTTTAGCCCAGATGGCAGAACTTTAGCTAGTGGTAGTAATGACAAGACTATCAAAATTTGGAATGTCGTTACAGGGCAAGAAATTCGTACCCTTAATGGTCATTCTGATTCGGTTCGTTCAGTCGCCTTTAGCCCAGATGGCAGAACTTTAGCTAGTGGTAGTTCTGACGCGACTATCAAAATTTGGCGGTTGTCTGAGTAGCTATTTTCTGCTGGAATACTACACTAGTTCTCAAGGAAAAACCTCAAATGCTTGATTGCCATACAATCTATATATTTGAAAATCCCTATCAAGTGTAAAAATTCTTCTCTGATTTAAAGATTCAGCCATAGCTACCAAAGAAGCATCTCCTAAATCTATTGGTATATCTCGATATTGCTCCATTAACACTTGCATTCTCTGCTGTTCTTCTATAGTGTTGGTATACAACACAAGAATTTGATCAGCGATATAACCCCATAATTCTTGTTGTGCTAACCAGCCACCATAGCGACTTAGCAGATACATTGCTTCTGTAAAACAAGACCAAGTTGTCACAAGTGGTGCAGATAGCTGAGGTAAAATATCTACACAACGCTGATGATTAGAATCATTTCTGTTAATTAGAGCAATCAGAGCAGAGGCATCACAAATAATCACTGGTTTAATGTTGAAGAATTATACTGATTTTCTAGTAATTCAGCAAAAGCCTCTCCTGTAAACTCAGATAAATTAGAGGGTTGAAAATGAACTTTTCCCACTCTTCCTTGCAACCGCTTACCTAAGTTTTCTTCTACTGGTTGACTAGCAGTTTCAGTAGTTAAAATTGTCAACCTCACTCGTTGTCCGGCAAATTCAGTGGCGTGTTGCAGAATTTCTTCCCAAGTTCCTTCAAAAATCTGTTGTGTCATAATCAATTTTAATAATTATTGAATTGGTAATAAATACTATATTACCAGTTAGCACTTATAAACGAGCTTAAGAATTGGCTGTAATTATGTATGAACAATTGATAAATTTCGAGGAGATTTTTAACTTAGCATTTAAGCACACTGAAGAATTAATCGAACTCGGCTTTGATCTAAGTGATAATTGTGGAATAACAGAACTAGAATCGGTCGCAAATCAATATCCAGAACTTACTGAACGTTGTAATCATGCCTTGCTAGAACTGATTAAAAAGCAAGGTAAGAGTCCTGCGTTTGTAAGTGCTGGATACTCGGATAATGATTTAGAGAGTTTTTAGTTCATGCAGGCGAGTCTAGTTGTAAAAAATTGTAGGGATTGTCTGAGTAGTGATTTTCTCTGATTCCTTGGATAAAACGCGATTAATTATAAATATCTCGGCGATGTCCAATTTTGTGAATCGTGATTAATAAAGCTTCAATATCGAAGGAATAAATAACCCGATAGTTTCCTACTCTCAATTTGAACAGACCACTCATATCAGCACTCAAAGCTTGAGGAGTCAGGTTATCAAAATTTTCACATAACCAGCGAATTTTACGTAATAAACGCTCTTGAATTGTTAAAGTTAGTATTTCTAAACCAGCGATCGCTTCGGCTTTAAACTCGACTTGATAGCTCATTACCAGTTCAATCCCAGTTTTTTCGCCACTTCTTCCGCAGAAATACCACGTTCCCCATTTTGAGTACGCTGTAGCGAATCAAGGAGTTGCTGCTTGACTTCAGGCTTTACTTCCCTATCCTCTTCAAAATCAATCAACAGGGATTCAATGGTTTCTGTAACAATTTTCTGTATCAACAGTTTTAGTTCTTCAACTGTTAAATCTTTAACTTGCATAAGGTTAAATAATCACAACAATTATCATACTATTGTAGTAATATATATTAAAAATATCAAGACAAAAAAGGTAGCATATACAAAGATTCATCTCGCATACACTCAGCAACAAAAGCAAACACAGCCTGCACAGATTGTGGTGTTAAAGTTGGATAATTATCTAAAATTTGCTGTACCGTCCAACCATTAGCAAATAAACCTAGTATAAATTCCACAGATAATCGTGTACCTTTGAGTGTTGGTTTACCTAACAATATTTTGGGGTCAGAATGAATATATTGCTGCCAGTCCATAAATAAGGAATTTTTATTGTAATAGTAATCTTAATTGTATGTTGTGTAAAGTGTAGTAACAACTAATAGCTGCAAAATTTATGAATTTCAATTAAAGCTAGTGATTTACGATACTGAAATTGAGGAGATAGTAAGATGGATAAGTTAGAAAAATATCGGGAATACATTCAGCAACTTTTGACAAAATATGGTAGTTATAAACCTTCTTATAGAGATGTAGAAGTAGAACAAATATTTGATACTGTGCGCGACCATTATCAAATTGTTCATGTAGGTTGGGAAAATAAACGTCGTGTATATGGTTGTTCAATACACATTGATATCAAAAATGAAAAAATTTGGATTCAATGGAATGGAACAGAGATAAATATTGCGGAAGAATTAGTGGCGATGGGTGTTCCCAAACAAGATATTGTCATAGGATTTCATTCACCTTATAAAAGAAAATTTACAGATTTTGCTGTGGGTTAGGAAGTAAATTGATATTTTGCAACTGCCGACATAATAAACTTTCGTTGAAAAAAAGTTTCATAAACTGCAAACAATAAAAAGTCATTCCGCTTTAATTTCCAAGGAATTAATCATTTCTTCTACAACATCTAAATACTTGTTATATTCTTTATCTTCTGCTGTATAAGTAATAAAGTAAGCCTTACCATTTCTGACTGTGCCAATTTCCATAGATTGCAGCTTACATTGTTCTTCTTGGCGAGTATAAGTTAATTTATAAGCCTGAAATTTTGATAGGGTTGTTGATGGTTGAGAATTATCTGTAATTTGTTGATTGGGATTATTCCTGGTGATTTTCCTGAATGCTAGATTTTTATATTCTTCTAAAGATAACAATTTTTGAGGTAATTCATTAGTATTAATTGTAATTTCCAAGAGACAAGAATCTGTCTGATTTTGATTTTTTGGGATAAAGCGGATTAATTCACCGCCAATATCATCACTGGGTTTAATTAGTTGCCAATTCTCTGAGGGATATTTAATGGTGATACCAGAATTAAGCCCTTCGTAAGTTGCAAAAGTAAGTTTTGGCTTACTAAATTGAGAGAAGATCCAGAAAATTAAAAGAGTAATTACTACTAATACACCAATTCCTAACCCTACTTTTTTGAGTGAATATTTGGGAGATATAGTTTTCACCGCTTCCAGTGCTTCACTAGCTGAGTGGTAACGCTGACGGTAATCGTAGCGCACCATTTTATCGATGATATTTGCTAGTTTAAGACTAACTTGAGTGTGAGTACGCCAGACAATTTCCCCTGTTTGTGGGTTTGTCGGGAATCCGCTAGGATAGGGATTTATCCCCGTTAAAGCTTGTATGGCAATAATTCCCACGGCATAAATATCACTGTGGAATGTTGGTTGACCTTTTGCTTGTTCACCAGGCATATAACCAGGAGTACCAATAGCAACTGTTAAAGTCGGTTTTCCTTGAGGATTGACAACTTGAGTAGTAACTTCTTTAACTGCACCAAAATCAATTAAGATAACTTTGCCATCAGACCGACGACGGCGAATATTTGAAGGTTTGAGATCCCGATGGATGAGGTTCTGTTGATGAACAAAAGCTAATACTTCTAAAATATCCTGTAAAAGTTTAATGACTATCGGTTCACTTAGTTGTTGACCTAAGATTAATTCTTGAGTCAAGTCGTGACCTTCTATATATTCCTGTACTATATAAAACTGTTGGTTTTCTGCAAAGAATGCCAGCAGTCGCGGGATTTGGTCATGATTTCCTAACTTTTCTAGTTTTTCAGCTTCGGTGTCAAACAATCTTTTGGCAACTGTCAAACTATATGGGTCGGTAGACATGGATTTAAACTGTTTGACAATACATTGAGGATTGCCCGGTCTGCTGATGTCAATAGCTATAAAAGTAACTCCAAATCCCCCTTGACCAAGTTGTTCTAGAATTTGGTAGCGTCCACCGAGAATTTGACCTATCATGCAAGTTACCAATGTCTGTCTTCTGAACTTTTTTATAGTCAAATATTAACTCGGCGTTTGTGTCTCTAGCTTAAAAGTAAAGAGCTTTTAGGAGTAAAAAGAAATGGGTAAACTCGTAATACCAAATCTTCCTTATAAGCAAATGGGGCAAGTTATAGTTACCCTGACTGTGACAAATAGAATTGATCAAGTACTGGCCCAGCGAGGCTTTATTTCTCCTGAAGAAGTTTGTGGTTGTATCCTGAATGATGTTTTAGTAGATACAGGTGCTACCTTACTATGCTTACCCAGTAGTGTTATTAATCAACTAGGTTTAACTCCAGGTGGAGAAGCTCAGGTAGAGACAGCAGCTGGAGTCAAGCAAGGAAGAATTTTCCGAGATGTGGAATTGAGTATTGCAGAAAGTCGAGGAACTTTTGATTGCTTGGAATTGACAGAAGTACCCTATGCTCTTTTAGGGATAACACCAATGGAAATTTTAGGGTTAGAACCAGACTTAAAAAATCGTCAATTGCGAGTGTTACCAATGAATTATGAGCAAAGTTATTTGAGTATTTTGTAATAGCTTTTTTCAACAATAATGTGTATTTATGGTTAGTTGGCTACCAAATTATTTTTTAGATTTTTATCTCAAGAGGCAAAGACGCATCAGCAAAACTTAGCGCCTTTGCGTGAAATTATCCCACTTCAACCGCCTGTACTTCTGGCGACAAACGCTTCATCCCTTGCTTGACAAAACCTTGCAGAAAACCTAGCTGCTGATTTTGTTGGAAGACGTTTTGTAAGGTTTGGCGTAATTTGTCTAGATTCAAATTACTTCCAGAATCTAGGGCTATTTCTTGTTGCTCAAAATAGGTTATGAGAGTTAAACCAGCAACCCTGGTGAGATAAGCTGCACTGACACCTTGGACTAAACCACCGGCGACAAAGGTAACGGCGTTACTTTTGAGGACTGTGGTGATAGCTTTGGTGGAAAGTTCTACTAAGCCCAACTTCAACATCAGGCTTCCCATTGTTCCGGCTACTGTTTGCGCCTGTTCTAGAGAGAACTTCTGCTGATAGATATTACCTAAATCCATCACCATTTGAGCATTGATTGCCGCAGTTGCTAGGATATCTAGGGCTGGTACTGGGTTGGCAAAGGCAGCAGCCGCCGCTATCCACTGATATTGTTCGATAATTGGGATGGAGCGATCGCCTCTTACACTATTTAACCAGTTTTTCGCCTCAGCTTTTAACAATCTGGCTTGTCTCGTAGTCGTTGTCCACACCAATTGTTGCGTTTGCTGTGCTAAAAGTTCACTCAATTGCTGTGTCAACTGCTGGACATCGGGTGCGGGTTGTTCCATCCACTCTTGTACAGCACCATCAGCTTCATGTTTTCGGACTTTGATGGCGACGGGAGAAGCACAAACAGCAACTACATGATCTTGCACTCGCTGTTTTAATGAGAGTGATATACTAGCTCTCTCGTCTGGTAAATACTGGTCTTGTTTGTTGAAAACCAGAATTTTGGGCTGGTTTGCTGCTTGTATTTGTTGTAAGGTTTGAAATTCTGTATCTGTCAAATCACCATTGGTTAGGAACAGGACAGCATCAGCCTTGGTAATTTCTGCCAGAATATGAGTATCTGAGCTATTACCTACTTCCTTAAATAATGGTGCTGTTTCTTGGAATGTGACTCTTTGCTGGCTAGACTCTAGCACTCGAATTAAAGTACTCTTACCAACTGATTGTCCACCAGTGACAGCCAGTGTAATGTTTTGCCTGTCCAACTCCAACTGTAATTGAGCGAGTTGTGTTCGCAGTGGTTCTAAAGCTTGCTGGTTTTCAGCTTCTTGTGCTAACTGATTAATTACAGCTTCAGTTTTGGCGATCGCACTTTCTGCCGTTGCTCTATCAACAAGCTTACCATTTAGCTGTTCTGTACTGTCTTTTGGTCGCTGACGTTTAAAAAACCACAAGCCACCACCAACCGCTAAAGCACTGAATAGACTCAGTTCACTCAACTGTACGATTGAATGATGCCAACTTTCCAGCATCCACAAGGAAAAGGATAATCCTAATCCTCCGATTAAAATTGGTCGCTGCAACTTCACAACCATGATTCTCTGCACTTTTTGGAAGATTCCAACTTAAGAATAGATCAAAAACCTGACTCACCGAATTGCATTGGCGAAAAGACACAATTTTCTTTACTTGCTGCTTGTAAGATTAACTCCCAAGCTTGGCGATATTGTGTAGAACGAGGTTTACGCTGCCGTTTTTCGGTTTCGACAAGGTGTATTTCGCTACCATAGCCGATAAATACATCTACCGGAAAGATATAGAACAAGTCGAGTTTCTCTATGTACAATAGGGCAAAATCAAAGTCCGATTGTGTATACGCTTCTCGAAGCATGAGCCTACGGTTGGTTTTAGTGCGGCGATTATCTACAACATAATTACCCGATGGCTCATCTAACCAAGCGTATTTGACTTGAATTTTAATGAAAGTCCTCTCCATATCAAATACTAAATCGTCAGGTAAGCGATCCCCCACTGGCCTTAAAACTCCCCAGCCACGCTTTAAGGCATGAAGTATGGCTGCTTGTTCCGCTATATCTCCCTTAAGTTTTGTGTCCATTGGCTAGAGGAAATAACCTAATTTCAGCTTAAAACAAAACCCTGCAACTCTTAAAAGTTACAGGGTTTTATTCTCTATTTGGTGGCGGGAAGTGGATTTGAACCACTGACCTTCGGGTTATGCTTACCATCTACAGCTTTCACTGCCCAGCTTTACTGGTTTGTGGTCTGGACTGTCCCTTCACCCTCAGCATTACTGTTAGGGTGCTTGCCTCCCAGTCTCTACACCTTCTCTGTTTCCAGAGCTTGGTTCGGGATTACCGCGCTATTGGCTTCCCCGAGTTTGACAAGTAATCGTACACGAGTTTCTTCATGCACCGCCCACTGCAAAGTCAATTAAAAAGCGCTTAGTTGACTTTACCTTTGAGCCCGACGAGCTACCAGGCTGCTCTATCCCGCGTCGTTTGCTTCACTTATCTACTGTAGCTCAATCTGATAAGTTTGGCAACTACAAAAGCGATAATTCTCCCACAACCTCTAGACGGGTGTATTTTCCAGGGTTCATAAACTTTTCTGCCAAGCTTTCGGCGACGCTGGGGGTAATCCAACCCATCTGTTGTAGTAAGTAGATGGCAACGGCATATTTTGCCCGTTTAGAGCCATCTATAACTTTAATGGTCAATCCCATACCTTCACCGAGTCTAGCAATGCACTGGATGCCCTCTGCACCTGCTTTGCTGACTAGTTCGCCTGGGGTGAGACGCATTAGTTCTGTGTCAAATTCCCCATCTCCGGCTACCATTGCTGGATGATGGCTCATAGCGCGGACAATGCGTTCCATATCCAAGTTGTTGCTGGCGGCTAGAAGTGCGTATAAGGAGGCAATTTGCCCTAGTTGTAGCAGGTATGTGGGTGCGCCACAGTCATCGTGAGCGCTGATAAACTCTGCGGCTGGCATTCGCAGTAATTCTGCGACTTTAGCCAAGATTAACTGCTGGACTGGGTGCTTGCGGTCTAAGTAATTATTTAAAGGCCAATGGCGCTGCTGACAAACTGCCAACATTCCTGCGTGTTTACCAGAACAATTGTATTCCAGAGGACTTCTTTTGCCTGGAGGAATGGGACATTGGAGTACTGAAGGATCAAGATCAGCTCGCCAAAGGATGTTAAATGTTTGTCGTACCTGCTCGATTGTCCCTCTGTGGGAACTGGTGATGATGGCTAAGTCGCGATCGCTCAGATCATAACGTTCCAGTGTACCTGTCGTAGTGACTGCCAGTGCTTGAAATGGTTTGAGTGCAGAACGGACAAAGGTAGCTGTTTCCGAATTACCGGCAACAGTAAGTACTCGCCCTCGTTCGTCACACACAACAGCCTGGACGATGTGTCTTGATTCAATAATACCTTCTCGCAACAACCGGACTTCCAGTGCTGCGGCTTGAGTTCGCTTGCCCATTGTCATGGGTTAAATTTTATCTCTTTTTAGTTATTAATCAAAAGTCAACAGTCCATAGTCAATTGACGTTGACTTTTGAGTGTTGACTATGAAAACAAATGCCAAACTATAGTACCAGTAAGAAAGATTCCCGCCAAGCCAGCGAAGGTAAATTGTAACCGTTGGAGAATTGGTTTAATTTCGTAGGTGACAATCAGGCGATCGCGGTTGAGGACTTCTGGTGGTTTAATCCAAGTTTGACCATCATACCAGCCTGATTCCTCATAGAATACAGTTGTATCGTAGAGGCGATCGCGCACATACAGCCATCCCAGGTACAAACGCAGCAAACTCAGTACTACTCCTAGACTAGCTCCAGCCGCACCACAAAGCATAAAGTGAACTATGTATTTATGTGGAGGAAAACTAGCTGCTGCTACTGGCCCAGCCACCAGCCAAGATAAACCCCAAATCCAGATTAATTTTGTGGTATAATCTCGCCAAGTTAAGGCACAATCACGAAATAGCCAGGAAGTTTTTAGCTCTTCGTACTCGTTGAGTGGCTGTTGGTCTATAGGAACTGGACAATTTGCCAGGGACGACTTCATCATGTTGGCTTACCCTCATCCTCATCAGATTTTGGCAGAGGAATACGTTCTGCATGAACCCAGAATGCTTCTAAATTATAAAACTCTCTTTCCTTCGGCATCATGATATGGACTATGACATCGCCGTAGTCTTGTAGAACCCAACTTCCTTCGGCTTTTCCTTCTGTCCGCAAAGGTCGTCGTTGCCAATCACTTGCTACTTGTGCTTCAATTGCGTCAGCGATCGCTCTCACTTGGACTTTAGAATAACCAGTCAACATGACAAAGTAATCTGCCAAGTAAGAAACATCAGCGACCCTCAGTACTAAAATATCTCCCGCTTTCCGGTCTGATGCAGCTTCAGCAATGGTTAGAGCCAAATTTCCACTCGACTCAGTTTCAGCCTCTGGACTTCTGATAGCACTCTTGGCCACTGAGACGGACTTTAATGGTAAATTTCCTTGGAAATAATCAGTCATTCAACCTCAGATGCTTTATCCTTTTTACGGTTCTTGAGAATTACTAACAAACAACAATCTAACAGGAACTGTGTCTATTGGTTTTTTTGAATACTAACAAAAAAACTCTTGTCTATGGCACTAAAGTAGTAATTGGCTCACATATCGCAATATAACTGAAGCAGCATTTGCAGGTAGGGTTTATGTAGAGATTAGACCAGAAATGCTCAAATATCAATATGTTCCAATAATCATCATACAACAAACCCACTCTGGCAGATTCTGCCTCAAGTCTGATTGAGAATAATTATTGATAATCTCTATCTTGAGATTGAGGGTGAATGTTGCCAACCCAAGCTGGTGGGCTGTTCATAAATCCGCTTTAAGGTATTTACATCTCTAGTAGAAATTGGTGGTGGGTTACGGACTTGAGAAAAATATAGAGCATCGGTTGGTAATGGACTATGTCCCCAAATACCCAAAGCGTGACCAAGTTCATGACGTGCGGCGGCGATAAGATAATTACCTGTCTGGCTGGGACTCAACAAAATAGTGCAGCGATGCCATAAGATGTTGTCGCTCGTGTATAAATCGTAGCGAGTCAGTGCAGAACGCGCACGAGGAACTTTATCTTCACCTATTTCTAAAGGAGGGGTTTGACGCTTAAATATAATATCGGCAATTTCTGGTTGTTCAACAACTGTCAATGGTAAATAATTGTTCCACTCTTGGACAACTTGCAAGATGCTGTTAACCCATTGTTGGTTAACTACTGGTGGTTGTTTGATGTAAACTCGCACCGGAAATCGTGACCAAATTAAATAACCTACTGGAGTTGTAGCGATTTGAGAAAAATAATCACCGCTATTTGTACTGTCTTGCCATTTTGCAAGCGTAGATGGTAAGGGATGAGAGTGAGATGATGTGGGTGAGGAGTTTGCACCTAAAGTATTGCTCCAGGGAATATTTGTCAAAATAATGAGCAGCCCTGTACTAATAGTGAAGACGAGGGCTGCTAGTAAGCGCTTGGTTATAAAATTTTTGCGGTTATGAGGTTTTGGGTGCCGAATTTTCTTGCCCATTTACTCATCCCCTTGATTTTATTTAGGTAGCCAGCCGGCACTTAAAACTACTGTTAAACCCATAAATATGACTGTTAATGCCCAAGTAATGCGGTTAAGGGTGTTTTCAGCGCTTTTGGTACTACTAAATAACTGTGCTTGTCCACCAATGGCTCCAATGCCATCACCTTTGGGACTGTGAAGCAATACCAAAATAATCATACCTGTCGCGGAAAGCGCCCAAATTAGTTGCACTATATTAGTAATTGTCATGGTAGCAATCTCTTTCTTTTATCACAAGTTTCTAAACGGAAGGGTTTTTCAGGGGAGAACAGTTAACAGACTCTGTGTTTTTTGTGTCTCTGTGGTTAAATAAGTTATTTTTACCACAGAGGCACAGAGACACAGAGAGAAAAATCACTACATTGACACAGTGACTGTTCTCTCATAGCTCAGTTAAGACCTACTGGTATGCGAGTGCGGGGGTTTTGCACATCGTATGCTGTCGGTTGTAAGAGCGATCGCCCTGTCATTTCTGGTGGTTGGGGTAGTTGTAAAATATCTAAAATTGTGGGTGCAATGTCGGCTAGTTTGCCATCGCTGCGTAGTTCAACATTGGTAGCACTTCCAGGGATTTTTACTTTTTCGCCTTCCACTAAAATTAGGGGGACTGGGTTAGTAGTGTGAGCTGTCCAAGAATTACCTGCTTCATCTAGCATATACTCAGCGTTGCCATGATCGGCAGTAATAATTGCTGTCCCACCTGCTTTGCTGATGCCTTCTAACAAACGACCCAAACAGCGATCAACTGTTTCAATGGCAGTGATTGTTGGTTCTATTTGACCAGTATGCCCTACCATGTCTGGGTTAGCATAATTGATCACAACCAGGGAATATATACCTTTTTTAATGGCAGCGATCGCTGTATCTGTGACAGCTGCTGCTGACATGGCTGGGGCTTTGTCGTAAGTTGCGACCATCGGACTGCTGACAAGTTCCCTGTCTTCCCCAGCAAAAGGTTCTTCCAAGCCACCGTTAAAGAAGTAAGTGACGTGGGCATACTTTTCGGTTTCGGCAGTGCGAAACTGTTTTAACCCTTGATTGGCGATGACTTCACCCAGAATATTACTGAGATTTTGCGGCTCAAAGGCTACATTTACAGGTAGATCACCATCGTATTGGGTAAATGTGACAAAAGACAAAGGTTTAACCTGTTGTCTGGCAAAACCTGTAAATTCGGGGCTAACAAAAGCTTGAGTTAGTTGTCTAGCGCGGTCTGGGCGGAAGTTGAAGAATATCACCCCGTCTCCTGGCTCGATTGTACCAGGAGCAATGCGAACTGGAACGATAAACTCGTCCGTCACCCCTTCGGAATATGAAGCTTGCAAGACATCAACAGCCTTGCGACCATCACCCGCACCGACTTGTGTCATCACATCGTAAGCCCGTTGTACCCGATCCCAACGGCGATCGCGATCCATTGCATAGTAGCGCCCGCTAATTGTGACTATGCGGCCAATACCTAGACGTTTTGTGTAGTCTTCTATAGCAGCGATCGCTTTGATGCCGTCTACTGGTGCAGTATCACGACCATCGGTAATAGCGTGAATACAAACGTCGGAAATTCGCTGATCTTTGGCTAAGTCAATTAGTCCGAACAGATGGGTGAGATGTGAGTGTACACCCCCCTCAGAACAAAGCCCAACTAAGTGTAACTTGCCATTTCGAGAGCGAACTTCCTGGCAAATTTTGACAAGAGCTGAGTTGCTGAGGATAGAACCATCTTCCACGGCATCAGATATGCGTACCAATTCTTGTGGTACGACTCGCCCAGCACCAATGTTCAAATGACCAACTTCTGAGTTACCCATTTGACCCTCTGGCAATCCTACGGCTTTCCCTGATGTATGGATGAGGGTGTGGGGATAAGCTGCCCATAAACTTTCCATGACTGGAGTTTTGGCAGCCATAATGGCATTTCCTCGCTTCTCCTCGCAGTAGCCCCATCCGTCTAAAATGACTAGCACCACAGGAGCAACAGGTGCTTTGGTCATAGTAAAATTGCCCTTTACTTTTTGTAATACCCGAATGATACCACTGCTAATTACCACTGCAAGTGAATTTCTGCTTATTAACTTTTTTTATGACATAACTCTATATTTTTTTAGCTTTTCTTTAACCTAGTCATTAGTCAATAGTCAATGGTCATTGGTAAAACTCTTACCCATTACCCATTACCCATTTTTATTTCTTCTTACCGCCAGCCTTGGCAGATTTAGCGGCTTTTTTAGCAGCTTTTTCCGCAGCGATCGCTTCTAATCTGGCAGCTTCTTTTTCTTCCGCAATTTTTGTCAGATAATAGTGATAATCGCCTAAGTAGACGCGAAATTCTCCATCTCGAATTTCCACAATTTTGTTAGCTACCTGAGAAATAAAATAGCGATCGTGAGATACGACTATGGCTGTCCCATCATAGTTTTGCAGCGCTTCTTCCAGCATTTCTTTGGCTGGAATATCTAGGTGGTTAGTAGGCTCATCTAAGATGACTAAGTTGGCTGGACGCAAGAGCATTTTTGCTAAAGCTAAACGTGCTTTTTCGCCTCCACTTAATGCTTCTACTAGCTTAAATACTGTGTCACCTGTAAACAAAAACTGTCCTAACAGGGTGCGGACTTCTTCGTTTTTCCAATCAGGTACTTCATCATGAATAGTTTCCATGACGGTTTTTTTCAAGTCTAAGGCTTCGGCTTGGTTTTGTTCAAAGTAACCAGGAATGACGTTATGATCGCCCAATATCACACTGCCTTCACTGGGAGGTTCTAAACCCATGATTAGCCGCAATAGGGTAGATTTTCCTGCACCATTGGGGCCTAAAAAAGCAATGCGATCGCCTCTCTCAAGTAAAAGATTTGCACCCAAGAATAAAATCTTATCATCGTAGATGTGAGTTAAATCCTTGATGATGACAACCTCTCGTCCACTCCGGGGTGCAGGAGGAAAGCGGAAATGCAAGGTTCTCACCCCAGATATAGGTGCTTCGATGCGTTCGATTTTGTCTAGTTGCTTTTCCCGGCTTTTTGCTTGAGTACTCCGGGTAGCACTAGCGCGGAATCTGTCAACAAAGGCTTGCTGTTTGTCGATTTCTTTTTGCTGACGTTCGTAAGCACTCAGTTGTGCTGACTGATTTTCCGCCTTTTGTTGTAAGTATGCAGAATAATTACCGAGGTAGGTGCTAGAAACACCCCGTTCAGTCTCGACTATTTGTGTGCAGAGGCGGTCAAGAAATTCCCGGTCATGGGAAACTATCACCATTGGTGTGATCAGCTTTTTCAGATAATTTTCTAGCCATTCAATAGTTTCTAAATCTAAATGGTTTGTCGGTTCGTCCAGCAGTAAGATATCTGGTGCTTGCAGGAGAATCTTACCTAAACTCATCCGCATTTGCCAGCCACCAGAGAAAGCACTGACTAAGCGATCGCCGTCTTCTTGCTCAAACCCCATTTCTGGTAAAATTTTCCCGATGCGTGCTTCCAAGCCATAGCCATCCAAAGCTTCAAACTGACGTTGCAAGCGATCCAATTTATGAATTAGCTCATCTAATTCTTCTGGAGTCGCTGTTTCCATCTCACGCTGTACTTGAGTTAAGGCTAGCTGTGCTTGGTTTGCTTCCTTAAAGACTGTCCAAAATTCTTCTCTAACGGTACGCAGGGGATCTACCTCAAATTCTTGGTTAAGGTAGGCAATGTGTAAACTCGCCGGCCGAATAATTTCCCCAGATGTGGGTTCCATTTCCCCAGTGATAATCTTTAGCTGGGTGGACTTTCCTGCACCGTTTACGCCAACTAAACCAATGCGATCGCCTGGTTTAACTTCCCAGTTGATGTCTTTGAGAACTTCGCCTGTAGGATAAATTTTACTTATATGTTCTAGTCGCAGCATCGAGTTTCTCTCAGGTAGGAATTATAGGATTTGAGGACGAAGTAACAACACTGTGTCCAATATTAACAAAAATTAACCAATAATTTGTCTTAAGAAACTCTTTCTAGACCAAAAATAGTAGTTAAAAGTTATCTTTCTCAATTACCACTTGAGGAATTAGGCGACTTTTGTTGTGTAGCTTGGCGTACTGCTTCAATATTTAAATCTAAAGCTTGTGCTATTTGCTCTAAACTAAACCCTGCTGTCAACATTGGTAAAACCGCTTTTAATTTACCTCTAATCTCTCCTTGCTCAATGCCTTGCTCAATGCCTTGCTCAATGCCTTGCTCAACACCTTCTTGAAAAACTTCCTGATAAAATCTGGTTTGCTTTAAATCGCTTGTGCCAAACATTTCTTCCATCTCCTCTTTACTGATTTTGGGTAATTTATACAACAGGATAGTCTCTATTAATTGTAATAACTGTTGTTGTTTTAGTGGTAGGTTTATTTCTAACTTGGTTCTGGATATCAACTCCCTTGCTTGTGCGATCGCTCTATCTTCAGATACAACTATTAGTTTGAGAGTGGCAATACCAATTGGTAATGAAGTAGCCTCACTTAAATCATCCAAATAAATACGTCGAACTCGTTGACTAGCAAAGAATTCTCGATAATGTTTGATGTCTCCTGTGTCTACACTCCTATTTGGGTATAAAAGTACAGCACCCCAATCATTTAAGGGTTGATTTTGCCGTAGGTATAAGCAGATTTCAGCAAACAGTCGTGAGTAAATACTTGCATCTGCTTGAAATTGTACTTCGATAAAATATATTGGCTGCTCACTTTCAACTATGGGAACAAACACACCATCAATTCTAAATGCTGTTTGTTTGATTTAAATTGATGAAAATTGGTAAGCAATAGCCATATCAGGAGAATTCCCCATCAGTTCAAACAAGATATCGGGAAATTCTTGAAACAGGCGATAAAAAATACTATCTGTTTTCACTATTTTAAATAAATTATCATTAATAGATGTATTATACGTGACTACACTTTTCCAATATTTAATTATCGTGATCCTAGACGCAAGTGATGATGAGCATACCTTTAATCAAGGTCACTACCCATGCTAAATTCTTTTGAAGCTGCCCTCTATCAACGTTTACAAGATTTTGCGTTAGATGATCCCACCCATGAATTTGGGTTTACTCGCCATTTGATGAAAAATCAGGGTTGGACACTAATCTATACACAAAGAGCGATCGCTGAATATAAAAAGTTTGCATTTTTAACTGTGGTAGCCAACCATCAAGTCGTACCATCAGATCAGGTTGACCAGGTGTGGCACGCTCATGTGCTACTAACACAATCTTATTGGGAAGAGTTTTGTCCCAAAGTGTTGAGGAAAAAATTACACCATCATCCCGCGCGGGGTGGACGGACGGAACGTGCAGAATTCCATCATCTCTACGTGCAAACAATGACTAGCTATCGGGATTTTTTTGGCTCTCCACCAGCAGATATTTGGTCACCCCCCGATATTCGATTTGGTGCAGAACTGAAGATGCAGCGAGTTAACTTAAGTGAGTATTGGGTGATTCCCAAACGTCTACCTCAAATGAGATTTGCCTGGCCCTTGGGAGTTATGGTAATAATTGCTTTGGCAATCGCTGGTTGTGTGGATTTAGGTCAAAAATCTCCTTTTGGCAGATTTGTGAGTGATTTTATCGTCTATCATTTTATCACCATTCTGATTGTATCCGTTATCCTCGGACTAATTCTGCGTTACTGGATTCGCATACCGAGTCAACAACCACAAAAGCCGCAACTAGATATTTATCAAATGGCTTATCTGGCAGGTGGTAGTGTGCGATCTGTGGAGTTAGCAATTACACAACTTGTCCATCAGGGATATCTGCGTCCAAATGTGCGTCATCGGACTTTAGCGATTGAAAAAGCACTTCCTTCTGGAGCTAACAATTTAGAACGACAGATTATGCAACAAGTTCATCAACATCCAAATTTACAAAGTCTACGGCAAATCAGCAAATACAAAACCGATTTTCTTCAAAAACAACTGGAGCAAGAAAAACTTTTTATCACAGGCTGGGAAGCTATAATCAGAATGAGTTTTGGATTCTTTTTAGTCATCACGGTTTTGGGTCTTTTCATAGCATCAGTAGTATCAGGTTTACTAACAGAACCATTGATGAAAATTGCCCCAGTTGTGGATATGATGATAGTAATCTGGACAGCCATTGGTATTATCACTGCCTGCTGTTTTGTCCCTTCTGGTCGAACTCGCTGGGGTAGTTGGCTACTTGCAGACATCAAGAAAAACCACGATGTCTATGATGTGACACAAAGATTTGCCCTCTATGGCTATGGGGCGCTGTCGGGTGGAACACTGGATGATTTAAAGCAGATGTTTAAAGCAGAGGATGAGGAAGCTGCTTCCGGTGGCTGTGGCTGCTAGGTCGATTTCACCTGAAAAATTGCTAAATGTTCTTCCCCTTTGCGTCCGGTGATGGAATCTTTCGCCGCCTGAAACAGGATGATATCAAAGTAGGGTGAAAAGCTATCCAAAATTGCCTGTGGCTTCACACCAAATGGGGGGCCATCTAACCGACTATGAGTAAAAAACAGGGCAATTAGTTGACCATTGGGACGGAGTAAGTTTTTGACAACCTGCACATATTGCGATCGCAATTCTATATCAATGGCACAAAAACAAGTGTGTTCTAATACATAATCAAAACTATGGAGAAACTCTACTTCTAAGTCAAAAATGTTGCGTTGTAAAAATTGCGTGTTTAGTTCTCGTGCTTTAGCAATTTTATCAGCACGAGCGATCGCACTGGCAGCAAAATCAAACCCAATCACATCAAACCCTGCGGTGGAAAATAACATCGCATCCTGTCCGCTACCACAGCCTAGAACTGCCATTCGTCCAGGCTTAGGGGCTTGGGCTGATGCCAAAAGATTGATCAATGGTGGAGCAGGACAGCCCAAATCCCAAGGATCGCGATTTTCTTGATATCGTTTTTCCCAAGCTTCAGCGCTGAGGTCAATCATGATAGCATTTTCAAACAGCAACAATTTTCTTGTCACAAGTTTAGCTTATGGACGTGTGAACAAAATAGCTAAAAATCGCAGCTTACAAGTTTTTTGACTTCCCCAAAGTAGTACCATTAATTTATCTACCAAATATTTCATCAGCAGTAATTTTGACATCAGGAAAGCCAGGAATTGATAAAGTTTCACCGCAATCAAACTTTTGTATATGTTGATATCCTGTAGCTATTGGTTGTTGATAAACTTCGACAATTTGCTCATTAATATCTACTAACCAAACCTCAAGTATATTTGCTGCTGCATATAAAGGGATTTTCTCTTCCCTGTCATATATAATTGTCGAATCAGCTACTTCAATTAATAACAAAATATCCTGGGGTTGGGGGTGTGCAGTTGCATAAAAATCATCACGGGGTTTGAGTAACGCCACATCTGGCTGCGGTTGTGAATTATCGTTTAAAGCCACTGGATTTTGAGCCGCAACTACAACCTGTTTTCCCAACAACTGCACCAATAAATTAATCAATCGATTGACACAAGCTGCGTGTTTTGTCCCAATGGGTGACATCTCAATAATCTCTCCTCGTATCAACTCCACTCGGTCGTCTTCTGTCAGAATCCCCGACTCAATCATTTTATGATATTGCTGCACTGTGAATTTTCGTCTTAATAATTGCACAGTCATAACCACCTCTACTGTCTCTTGTATCTTAATTATGGAGTAAGTGATGCCTACGCTCCATGTTTCAGGTTATTTTGGAGATAATTAAATGATTAAACAAAGCAAAAAGGAATATTTTATGAAAATAGTACCAATCCAATTACCATCAACTGTATTCTCGGCTCTTCGTAAGAACCCCGAAGAATTTGTGCAAGAAATGCGGATTGCTGCCGCAGTCAAATGGTACGAATTAGGTGAAATATCTCAAGCTAAAGCAGCAGAAGTTGCTGGGCTAACACGGGCAGAATTCATTAATGCTTTATCTCGTTACAGAGTTGATTTTATGCAATATACTCCAGAAGAACTAGCACAAGAAATTGCCAATGTCGATTAATCGCATTATTATCAATTCTTCTCTCTACGTCCCACATGGGATCTAAAAAATTAGAGCGATCGCACTTTATACTTCAATACAGTAAGTGTAGGTTGGGTTGAGGAACGAAACCCAACAGTATTAGGACTAAAAAATTAGAGCGATCGCATTTTATACTAGAAGCTTCAGCTTTAGAACATGACAGTTGAGCCTCTGAAGTCGAACGTTGAGCCTTTGAACATGAACTTTGCGGTTCTGAAGTCGGAGGTTGAACCTTTGAGGGTGAATGTTGAGGTTCTGAGGACGAAATTTGAGCCTTGGAACATGAACGTTGAAGTTCTGAGGTCGAAAATTGAAGTTCGGAAGTCGAATGTTGAAGCTTTGAACATGAACGTTGAGGTTTTGAGGTTGAAATGAGGCGTTGATGTCTACAAGGGGCTGTCTCTACACTTCATTTTTTGGGTTATCGCACTTGTGGGAAGCACAACAAAATATAAAAATATGTCTCAAATATAGCGGTTCTCGTTTGTATGCAATACGCTCTGACCTCTCTCCAAACCTCTCTCCTACAAGGAGAGAGGCTTTGAATCTTGCTCCCCTTCCCTACAAGGGAAGGGGTTGGGGGTTAGGTCTGTATTGGACTCGATTGAGAAGCACTATAGTATGAATCTTGCGTTTTATGTGTCGGTGTTGAAAATTTAACTAAGACTTTTGTGATTGCAGAGCGATGACTTTATTTTTTGAGAATCAAGAGACTTGCTAACGATATGCTTCTCTTAAAAATTGTGCATATTCTCCCGGACTCTTATTGTATGGGGATGAGCTACACCCAAACTACGCTCACAAATTGCTAAAGCTTGCTGATACAGAAGTTTGGCTTCACCGTATCTTCCTGTCGCACGGTAGAGTTCTGCCAGATTATTCAGGCTATTGGCGACATCGGGATGTTCTGCTCCTAACTGGTGTTTCCTGATTTCTAGAGCTTCCTGAAACAGAAGTTCGGCTTCACTGTACCTTCCTGTCGCACGGTAGAGTTCTCCTAGATTGTTCAAGCTACAGGCGACATGACAATGTTTTGCGCCTAACAGGCGTTTCATTAGTTCTAAAGCTTGCTGATAAAAGAGTTCAGCTTCACTGTACCTTCTTGTCGCGTAGTAGAGGTCTGCTAGATTATGCAGGCTAGTGGCGATATTGGGATGTTCTGCGCCTAACAGGCGTTTTTTAATTTCCAAAGCTTGCTGAAACAGGGGTTCAGCTTCACTGTACCTTCCTGTCTCACAGTAAAGTAATGCCAGATTATTCAGGTTAGCGACAACAGATGGATGTTCTGCGCCTAAGTGGTGTTTCCTGATTTTCAAAGCTTGCTGAAACAGGGGTTCAGCTTCACTGTACTTTCCTGTCGATCGATAGAGTAATGCCAGACAATTCAGGCTATTGGCAACATCGGGATGTTCTTCTCCTAACTGGTGTTTGCTGATTTCCAAAGCTTGCTGAAACAGAGGTTCGGCTTCACTATACTTTCCTGTCAATTGATAGAGTGATGCCATGTAATTTTTGAAAGACGCAATGCCCATATTAATTTCATCGGCAACTTTCACGTCCTCATCATCAGTTCGCAAACGCGCTAAAAAAGCTTTTTTTTCGTCTTCATTCAACCCATGTTTGGTAGCTTCTTCGGTTAGAAAATCATCCATTGCATAGACGAACTGAAACTTTTCTACTTTATTCTACTTTTTTCTATCAAATTTATACATATCCATTGATCTCCGGCTTTGAGGGGAGACATACGATTTACATAGTAGGTTAGGTGGAGCGATCGCGCAACCCAACAAAAGCCTTGTTGATGTTGGGTTTCCTTGCGTCAACCCAACCTACGCAGATTATGTTTTTCAAGATTAAAACAGTAAATTTCACAAGGTTTGCGCCATGAATAATCATCTAAAAACTTCTCCCAACTCCCAACCATCTACCCAAACCTCACAATTAATTCCCCCATCTCCCCCAGCAATGGAAAATCCCTCTGCTTGGATGCGCGACGGTTACAGTCCGACAGAAATCATCCTCGCCGCCGCAATTTTAACTTCCTTATTGATGGGAGGAATGGCCAGTGTGATTTTAGCAATGACTGGTTTAGTCAAAACTGTAGCCCCAGGAACGGTAAACCAAATAAGCCAAAAAAGAAAATAATCAAACTGCGTGTCAGGGAGTAGGGGAAACCACAAGATAAAGGTAAGGACTCTTCACTGATAACTGATAACTGATTTAAGTTGATCAGCTAAAAAATTGCAGATCACAAAGTTTTTGCCAAAGTGCGAACTACTGAAATTAAGGGAATACTCAAACTAAGTCAAAGCCCATTGCGGCGATGGCTAATTATAAGGCAATACGGTTCAGTTAAGCTTCTGATCCCCCCTAGCCCCCCTTAAAAAGGGGGGAATTAAATTCAAAGTCCCCCTTTTTAAGGGGAGCCACTGCGTTGGGCGGCTCTGCCGACTTGAAGCAAGTGGCGTGGATTTAGGGGGATCTAAAAGAATTGGGTTCTACTAACTGAACCGTATTGAATTATAAGGGGCTGGAGTGGATAAAGTTTTTGAGACTATATACACTTTCAACCCTCAAGGTAAAGTGTTTCTAGAGGAAAGAAGACCGTGATATACTTACGTAGGTGTCGTAATTTATTAATTAGCGCTTCATTGATGGGATTGGTAGGGTTGCCAAATGTAGTGGATGTGGCGATCGCTATACCAGCAACTACCCCAACAAAAAATAGTAACCCTCTCAATGTCAAACCATCGGAATTAACACCCGCCTATCCAGCATCTGCACCACCACCGCGAGTAGCCCCCTTGCCAGACCAACGGGACATAGAAGAACGTACAGTAGAAACTGATTACCGTGTGAGTAACTTGCTGGGAGATTTTGCTGGTAATCTCTGGGTGGGTTCTTGGCGGGGGTTATCGCGGATTGACCCAAAAACAGGTAAGATTTTAGCTCGTGTTAGTTTGCCTAATGTGGCTATTGGTGCGTTAGCTCAAGATAAAGTTGGGCGTTTGTGGGTGGGGAGTTATGAAGGACTGATGCGTGTCGAACCCCGGACTAATGAAATTACAGCTCAAAATTTATTTTTACCTTCTAAACGGGTGTTGTCACTGTTAATAGACAAGCGGGGTTACCTGTGGACGGGAACTGATAACGGCTTGGCTTTGGTGAGTCCCGACCAAGGCTTGATTATGACAACAGTCAAAAATTTACCAGGGGTAAGTGCTAACACTTTGACTTTAGATGCTGAAGGTCAGTTGTGGGTAGGAACTCTAGATGGAGTTGTGCGAGTCAATACCGCTAATGCTTTAATTATGAAGCGGATTAATGATTTACCCGGTACAACTGTTCAAGCCTTGGCTATTAGTCCAGATGGGTTGATTTGGGCAGGAATGCCGAATAATCTATTGGTAATTAATCCCAAAACTGGTGTGGTTTTGCGCTCTGTAGCTCGTTTACGAGGTAAAAACGTCACCGCAGTGCGTTTTGCTCAAGATGGTAGTGTTTGGGTCGGTACGAACAATGGTTTGTTACGATTAAATCCAAACACAGGTGCTGTTTTAGATGAAGTCGCCGGACTTCCTTCTAGCCGAGTTTTGGCTCTTGTACCAGATGTAGCTAGTAAACTATGGATTGGTACTAGTGAAGGTCTAGCTTGGTTAATGCCCAAAATGGACAGTGCAAAACCTCATTTGGCTTTTAGTCGTGCTGTTAAATAAGTGCTGAGTCATGAGTGCTGTTAGCGGAAGCGGGGCGTTCAGCCCGTGCTGAGTCAAGGAGTGAGGGAGTGAGGGAGTGAGAGACAAGAAGATAATCTGTTGACTAATGACCATTGACTATTGACCAATGACCAATGACTATTGACCAATGACTATTGACTAATCACTCTTCCCTATCCCCTATCCCCTAATTTAAAATGTCAGTTACTACACAGCAGTTAATTCAATGGAAACAGCAGGGACGTTCGATTGTGGCGTTGACTGCATGGGATTATGCGATCGCCCAAATTCTCGATGC
Source organism: Nostoc sp. TCL26-01 (assembly GCF_013393945.1). NCBI lineage: Bacteria > Bacillati > Cyanobacteriota > Cyanophyceae > Nostocales > Nostocaceae > Nostoc > Nostoc sp. TCL26-01. The sequence goes on along the minus strand of NZ_CP040297.1, from coordinate 2,812,388 downwards.
GGCTGGTGTAGACTTAATCCTGGTGGGTGACTCGATGGCTGTGGTTTGGGGCCATGAAACTACATTGCCCATCACTTTAGATGAGATCATCTACCATGCTAAAGCTGTGCGTCGCGGGGTGAAACGAGCTTTTTTGCTGGTTGATTTACCGTTTTTGAGTTATCAAGAAAGTATCCAACAGGCAATACATTCGGCGGGTAGGGTGTTGAAGGAGACGGGAGCGCAAGGGGTAAAATTAGAGGGTGGTTATCCAGAAATGGTAGAAACTGTGGCTCGGTTAGTCAAAGCAGGAATACCAGTTATGGGTCATGTAGGTTTGACACCCCAATCAGTACATCAACTGGGATTACGACAACAGGGTAAGACACAAGCAGCCAGTACCCGGATTTTACAAGAAGCGATCGCTCTCGAACAAGCAGGTGCTTTTGCCTTGCTACTGGAGCATATACCCGCAGATTTGGCAATGCAGATTACACAAAAAATTAGTATTCCTACAATTGGTATCGGTGCTGGAATTCATTGTGATGGACAAGTTTTAGTAACATCTGATGTACTTGGGTTATTAGAAAAACAGCCACCCTTTGCCAAAGTCTATACAAATTTGCGACAGACGATTACTCAAGCTGTTCAAGATTATGCACAAGAAGTACGGGATAAAAAGTTTCCCTAGTTAATACCATTTCATGTTAATCATCATACATATAAATTATGTAGAGACGTTGCAATGCAACGTCTCTACTGTTTCTTTGACAAAGAATTTTAGCTGCGATCGCTATTAAGTAGTCAGATTAATTACACTGTCACAAAGAAAGACAGATCATTTAGAGCAGATTAGTCATGACAAAATTAATCCCTATCTCAAAAATGAAAAGCTAACACCACGTTTGCTGTGAGATAATGTCAAATATAATATCGAAAAAAAGTTCCTTCAAGCTAAAAAAGTGAAACAATTCCTTTGTTAATGTCTCCACCGACAAAGCGGATTTTATCGCTACAAACGATTTATTTCAAGATTCTACGGACGTTGTAAAATTGCAGGATCAAGATTATGAGTCAGGTGTTTATCTATGCTGAGTATCAAGTTTCAGTGCCATTCACCGAAATTGATTGGGTGCCAATCAATGCGGAAATGAAAAAGTTTGCAGGATTAATCTCTAAGACTTGGTTAAGCGGAATCAATACCAATACTGTTGGCGGATTCTATGAATTTGATTCGCTTAAGAATGCCCAAAATTACATTGATGGTTTATTGATTCCATTTACCAAGCAAATCAATGGAACGCTATCGGTAAAGCTTTTTGACGGCATTGTCACGAAAGAAGCTAGTGCTGATATTGGTTCTCCGTTTTATTTGACTACCTCTCGATAAACGGCCGCCTTGGAACTGAATGCAAATTAATACAATACAGAAATAACGATGTCTCAACTAGAATTATCTAATACTGAAGAAATTCCTTCACTTGATGAAAAGCCAACCCTTGATCCACATCCATTAAGCCCTTATGTTGCTTGGGCAGGTAAACGTAACTGTAATCCAATTCTGAATGTCTTTAAGGATAAATTTCCTCAGGGCAAAGGTCAGGTTCTGGAGTTTGCTTCAGGTAGCGGTTTTCACATTCATTACTTTGCGCCCCATTTTCCGAATCTGAATTTTCAGCCCTCTGATCTAAACGAGGAAGTCTTGGAAACGATTAGACAATCAACCCAACAAACAGGTGCTAAAAACGTTCAGTCGCCCATCAAGCTGGATCTGACTGCACCAGAAACATGGTCTGCTTTAGAGGGCAAAAAATTTGATGCCGCTTTCGTCATCAATATCTTTCAGGTCGCACCCGTTGCTATTGCTGATGGCATTGCCAACATAGCTGCAAGCCATTTAAGTGAGGGTGGGTCTTTATATATTTACGGTCCATTCAAAGTCAATGGTACGTTTACAACCCCATCAAATGAGGAATTTGACCGGACGCTTCGCTCCTACGGAGTCCCAGAATGGGGACTCAAAGATATTGCAGACATTAGCAAAGCTGCTAATAACTATGGACTGGCATTGAAAGAAACAGTGGATCTACCTGCCAATAATTTTATCCTGATTTATGGGACATAGGCTGGGGTTTGAGTAGTAACGCCAATCATCGCTCTACCCAAGCCACTTTGGTTGCTGATGATGATATCAGCCTTAAAGATATAGCAACAGCCAAGCTGGTTAGGACATCAAGAGATAATAAAACTTAGACACCAAAAGACTTTTCACCCAGTCCCCAGTCCCCAGTCCCTTGCTATATTTCTCATCGTCGTAGTGATTGGTTTTGGAAACTAGCTCATGAATAAAAAAGGGGTAGATGACCTACCCCTTGACCGAACCAGGAAACTTGTAATTACTTAGAGCAGAACTTTAGCCAAAATTGGTTGTACGACAGTGGAAATTTCGGGAACGTACACCTGGGTAACGTAATCGGCAATCATTCTGTCTGTATTGAATAGGGGTGCATTAGTTTTGATCGATGCTTTCATCATCTGCACCCAACGATGGGGGATACCTTGGGCATCTTGATCGTAGTATAGAGGAACGATTTCCTCTTCTAGTAGATGATAAAGAGATTGGGAGTCAATGCGGTCTTGTAATTCTTGATCGCTTGTATGAGCATCTTCCCCAATTGCCCAACCGTTGATCCCCTTACCGTCTGCACCAGCTTGATAGCCTTCGCACCACCAGCCGTCCAGGACGCTGCAATTGATCCCGCCGTTGAAGCAGACTTTTTGTCCACTTGTTCCGGAAGCTTCTAGGGGACGACGGGGATTGTTCAGCCATACATCTACGCCTTGGACTAGTTTTTGTCCGGTGTAAATGTCATAGTCTTCAATAAAGGCAACTCGGTTGATAATACCGGAATTATGACACCATTCCATCAGGCGTTGGATAATCCGCTTACCTTCTTCATCGGCTGGGTGCGCTTTCCCAGCAAAGACAATTTGTACTGGACGTTGGGCGTTGCTGAAAATTTTCAGCGCCCGTTGTGCGTCACGGAGAATCAAATCCCCGCGTTTGTAGGGACTAAAGCGTCTAGCAAAACCAATTGTCAAGATTTTGGGATCAAGTAAACTATCGCTGGCTTGGATGAGTTGATAGTCTTCACCTCGTTGTTCCCGCGCTTTCCTGACTTTATATCGAGTGTAAGCTACTAATCTTTCTTTGAGGATCAGATGACGTGACCACAATTCCTCGTCAGGAATATTGTCAACTTTTGCCCACATTTGGGGATCAACAGCGTGAGTTCTCCAGTCTGCACCCAGGTATTGATTGTACAAGTCGGCTAACAATGGTGCTGTCCAAGTCGGTGCATGAACGCCATTAGTGATATAACCAATGGGTACTTTGTCTTCTGAACGATGAGGATACAGGACTGTCCACATTTTGCGAGAAACTTGACCGTGGAGTTCACTCACACCGTTACAAGCACGGGACATCCGCAAGGCTAAGACAGTCATCCCGAAGGGTTCCCAGGGATCGCCTAATCGACGTGCGCCTAATGCTAAAAATTGTTCGCGGGATAGACTCAATTGTGGCCAGTATTGCGCGAAGTAGGAGTCGATTAAGTCGGGTGAGAAGACATCATGACCGGCGGGAACGGGTGTATGGGTGGTGAATACACAACTATTACGGACGGTGGCTTCGATATCGTAGAAGGATTTGCCAGTGCGTTCGATTTCTTGACGAGCAACTTCTAGAGTACAGAAAGCCGCGTGTCCTTCGTTGAGGTGGTAGACTGAGGGTTTGATTCCCAAGGCTGTTAAGGCGCGGACACCACCAATTCCTAAGACGACTTCTTGAGCGATGCGAGTTTCTGAGTTACCGCCGTACAAGTGTCCAGTCAGCCAACGATCTATGGGATCATTGTCATGGCGATCGCTATCTAGTAGATATAAGCTGACTCGTCCTACTTGCACTCGCCAGATTTGCACTTTTACCTGTCTGTGGCGAATCTCTAATTGAATTGTTAGGGGTTCCCCTTGAGGATTTTTCATCAACTCAATGGGCATCCGGTCAAAGATATTATCTATGTAATAATCTTCTTGCCAACCCTGACGACTTAAGCGTTGGCGAAAGTAACCTTGGCGATACAGTAAGCCAATCGCTACCATCGGTACACCTAAATCTGAGGATGATTTCAGGTGATCCCCAGCGAGAATTCCCAAACCACCAGAGTAAACTGGTAGGGATTCATGGATACCAAATTCTGCACAAAAATAAGCGATGGGATTGTCTTTGGTAACTTGTGGTGCGACTCGACTCACCCAAGTGTCTTTTTGGTTCATGTACTCGTCAAACTCCTGCGCTAAGGCAGAAACTTGCTTGAGATAGAATGGATCTTCTGCCAATTGGGTGAGACGTTCGTAACTTGCAGATTCGAGAATGGAGACTGGGTTATGTCCGCACCGTTCCCATTCTTGGGGATCAATGGCTTGGAATAACGCCAGGCGATCGCCACTCCAACTCCACCAGTAGTTGTAAGCTAAATCTGCTAGGCGTTTCAATGGAGAAGGTAACTTTTGACTTAAATGTATGGCTGCTGTATTTGCACTGCTATTAGTCATAAAATGCTGCGTCATCTGTTGTGAAATTTCTGTTAAATTGCGGGGTGTGACTCTTGCTGCTACCCCAGATGATGAAAGATATCCTCTGCTTTGTTGACACCAACAGAACATCAATGGATCTCTAAATTTGATTCAATTCACTTAAATATTTACTCCCCATCAGAACTTATTCAGGTTTATTGAGTTTCAGCTTTCAAGAGTTAGCTATCACCTGAATATGGAACCGTCTATTGTCAACAAATTTTGTCCGGCGTGAATAACTTCTATTGTTTATGCCTTGTAGAGATTATCCTTGTTTTTCGAGGTTTTTGACACTTTTTTCTATCAAATTACTTGACAAGAGTTTAACTTACTTGTTGCATTGTTAACATTTGTTGAATACTTAACAAAAAACTCGCGTAATATCGGTAGGTTGGGTTGAGGCTTTGGGAAACCCAACACCAAAATATCGGTTAAGCTTTCAGTATCGATGTTGGGTTGCGATGTGCTTAACCCAACCTATATCTGCTGAGTAATTAAAATTAGTTTTTAATTAAACTGCATAAAATACAACAAGTGTTCTCAGTGATTGATTGCAGTCATATTACTGCCATTAACTCTTAATTTTGTGCCTCTTAATAAAGGATTAAGGATCAAAAATGACCAGGGCTAGACGCTAGAGTAGTATCAGACATAGCCGCTAGCTCGAATGTCCAGCGATCAAAGCTTGACGGCGATTTTTTTCTGCTGTCTGCATTTGGCCACAAAAAATATGCACATAGATAGATAAAAATTTCTGTGATTTAATTTTAATCTTAGGATATGAAATTATGGCAACCGCAAAAAATCTTAAACAAAGTAAAATAGACTTAACGCGGTTATAGATTCAGTGATAAAAATCACCTGCCTGCGATTGCAAAGTATGCACAGTTTACTGGTAGCAAGGTTGGTAAGTGCGATCGCTGTCTTTTTTGGCAGCTTGGTATTAGTTGGTTGGTGGCTAAATATTGAAATTCTTAAAAGAGGGTTATTTGGCGATTATCCACCAGTGAAATTGAGTGCAGCATTGGGTTTTGTGCTGTGTGGAATTACCTTATGGTTATTAGTCAGGAAGCAAACGCCAGAACCCAGATTAAACTTAGCTCAAGATTTTAAAAAAAAGTTAAGGTTTATTGATGATCAATTAATATCTGGTGTTTGTGCGATCGCCGTAACAGTTATGGCTGGACTCACGCTGGGTTTATATTTATTTGCTTGGCACAACGGCATGAATCAACTGTTTTGCAGCCAGTTGAGCTTATGCTCATCCATAATGAGAATAAACACAGCCGTTAATTTCTTCCTCATCAGCATCGCGCTGTTACTCCTGATTTATCCCCAAAATCATCGCAGCTACTGGTATGCGCAGATCCTGACCCTGGTTGCTAGTGTTATCGCCTTACAAGTGGTTGTGGGCTATGCCTATAAAGTAAAATTTTTTTACACAAATAGCCCTAATGTTACATCTATGACCTTACAAACGGCACTATTATTTATACTGCTATGTATAGGTATTTTATTTGGGCGGGCAGAACAGGGTTTAATGAAAATACTGACTGGCAACAGCTATGGAAGTATGAATGCACGTCGCTTGTTATTGGCAGCGATCATTGTACCTTTTTTGTTGGGATGGTTAATCTTGCAAGGTCAAAGAATCGGCAAATATGGGACAGCCTTTGCAGTGTCAGTATTTGCCGTACTATTGATTGTGATCTTTGCTATTATCATCTGGCAAAATGCCGTGGTGATCGAACTCCTCAGCCAGCAACGCGATCGCGCTCAAGCCTCACTCAGAGCTTATGAACAGAAGTTGAAAAGTTTCGTTGATGCTAACGTCATTGGCATTTTGTTTGGTGATATTTACGGCGGTATCCAACAAGCAAATGACGCATTTTTAGCGATGATTGGTTACTCCCAGGAAGATTTACTAGCAGGTAGATTGAGTTGGCAAAATATCACACCACCAGAGTATCTTTATTTAGATGAACGAAGCATTGCTGAAGCTCAGGCAGATATTAAAGGAGCTTGTACACCTTACGAAAAAGAATATATTCATAAAGATGGTAGCCGAGTTCCGGTTTTAGTCGGTTATGTATTATTAGGGGAGAATCGAGAAGAGTCAGTAGCATTTATCCTGGACTTAAGCGAACGCAAACAAGCACAAACAGAGCAACAAAAATTAGTTGCGATTATTGAAAATAGCCACGACTTTATTGGCTTTGCTAGCCTGGAAGGACAATCTCTCTACATTAACCAAGCAGGGCAAAAATTAGTAGGGTTAACCAGTTTAGAACAAGTTAAACAGAAAGTAGTCGCAGAATATGTGATGCCAGAAGACCAGGCTTATTTTCAAGAGCATATTTTACCAATTCTCATCACTCAAGGGCGCTGGCAAGGAGAATTCCGCTTTCGTCATTTCCAAACTGGACAAGCTATACCTGTCGATTATCACGTGTTTGCGATCGCTGACAAGTCTACTGGTGAGCCAATCGCCTACGCCACCGTCACCCGCAACATGACAGAGCAAAAACAAGCACAAGATAAAATCCTCCAACTCAACAAAGATTTACAGCGTCGGGTTGATGAGTTACAAACTTTACTAGAAGTTATTCCCGTTGGTATTGGCATTGCCGAAGATCCAGCGTGTACAACTATCAAAGTTAATCCTGCTTTTGCTAGGCAATTGGGCATTTCTATTGATGATAATGCTTCTTTAAGTGCTGCTCCTGAAGAAAAACCTACAAGCTTTAAAGTTTACCGTGAAGGGCGAGAACTATCATCAGAAGAACTACCAATGCAGTATGCTGCTACCCACGGTGTAGAAGTTTTGAATTATGAACTCGACGTTGTCCATGAAAATGGCCAGGTGATTAAACTATTAGAGTATGTTGCTCCATTATTTGATGAAGAAGGTAAGACGAGAGGATGTATCGGCGCATTTTTGAATATTACTGAGCGCAAGCAAGCGGAAGAAGTACTGCGAAATCAGCAAAAATGGCTAGAAGATGTGTTAAATCTGATGCCAAGACCACTGCTATTTATTGAACCAGGGACAGCGCGAGTCACTTTTGCCAATCGTGCGGCTGATGAATTAGCCGGAGGAGAATTCCCCAAAGGCATACCAGCCGAAGCATATCACACTGCTTACCACTTCACAGATCCAGAAGGTAATCCCATTCCCAATGAACAAATGCCAGGGGTACGAGTTGCCCGTGGAGAACGTCTGGATGGATTAGAGGTAGACTGGCATACCTGCGGTGGTGTGCGCTCTTTACTAATTTTTGCTGATACTTTACCTGCTATGCACGGTTACGCTGCTACTTGTATTTTGGTATTTCAGGATATCAGTAACATCAAACAAGCAGAAAAAGCTCTGTCAATAGGTTATCAAAGGCTACAATTACTGTTTAGCATAGCCAATGACTTACTATCTAGCCAGCAACCAATAGCACTGCTAGATAACTGTTTTCACAAACTGGCAGAGCAGATTGGATTGGATGCTTATTTTAATTACCTAGTAGAAGAAAATTCGCAGATGTTGCGTTTAGCTTCTTATAAAGGTATTGATGATAAATTAGCACAAAAAATTAAGTGGTTAGCCTTTGGACAAGCAGTCTGTGGGACTGTAGCTCAATATCGCTATCCTATCGCTGTAGAAAATGTCCAGCAATCAACCGATCCCACTACAGAAATAGTTCGCTCTGTAGGCATTACAGCCTATTATAGCTATCCTTTAATTGCTCAAGGACGGTTGTTAGGAACACTCTCTTTTGGCAGTCGCACGCGGACTAGTTTTACAGACAATCAAAAAAGCATGATGCAGGCAGTTTGTGACCAAATTGCCATCGCTATGGAACGAGCTGCTTTAATTACTTCTTTACAACAGCAAACAGAGCAATTGACCCAAGCCAATCGCATGAAAGATGAGTTTTTAGCTATCCTATCTCATGAATTGCGATCGCCTCTCAATGCCATTCTGGGTTGGGCGCAGCTACTACGCTCCCGTAAATTAAATGAAACTCAGACAAATAAAGGATTAGAGACTATTGAGCGCAATGCTAAAAACCAAACTCAGCTAATTGAAGACTTACTAGATATTTCGCGGATGATTAGAGGCAATTTACGACTCAATGTCCGTACTTGTAATTTAGTTCCCATCATTGAAGCAGCGATGGAAACTATTCATCTGGCAGCGCAAGCCAAAGAAATTGATTTGCAATTTTCCTTAGAAAATATAGATAAAAATAATTCCGAGTTTATGGTTTCTGGTGATTCAGAACGCATACAACAAATTATGTGGAACTTACTTTCTAACGCAGTGAAATTTACACCTCCAGGTGGGAAAGTAAAAGTCAATCTCGTCAAAATTATCGAGGGGAGTAAATATGCACCCACAGCTAATAACTATGCCCAAATTCAAGTAATTGATACAGGGATTGGTATTAGTTCTAGCTTTCTGCCCTACGTATTTGATCGCTTTCGTCAAGCCGATAGTTCTAGCACCAGATCCCACGGGGGTTTAGGTTTAGGTTTAGCCATTGTGCGTCACTTAGTAGAACTACATGGTGGAACTGTTCATGTCGATAGTGCTGGGGAACAACAAGGGGCCACTTTCACCGTCAAGTTACCCCTCTTGTGTCTGCATAAAGTAGTTACCGCCGAGCCAGTTAACCAAACAACAGACAGCCTCACCCCTCTACCTCTGTGTACTTCGTTGTTAGGTATAAAAGTACTGGTAGTAGACGACGAAGCAGATTCTCGTGATTTTGTTACCACAGTATTAGAACAATGTCAAGCTCAAGTGCAAGCAGTTGCCTCCGTACAGGAAGCTTTGCAGGTAATTGCTGAATGGCAACCGGATGTGTTAGTCAGTGATATTGGGATGCCACAAGAAGATGGTTACTCCCTGATTCAGAAAGTGCGATCGCTTCCACCAGAACAAGGGGGAAATATTCCTGCCGCCGCCTTAACAGCCTATGCTAGGGCTGAAGATAGAATGCGGGCTATCCAAGAAGGTTACCGTCTGCATCTGCCTAAACCCATCGAACCAGCCGAATTAGCGACAGTTGTCGCTAGCCTGATTGGACGTAGGTAAATTCATTAGGGGTGTAAGGGTGTAAACAGTGAACAGTGAACAGTGAATGTTTTAACTGGTAACTGATAACTGATAACTGTTAACTGATTTGGTAGGGGTGCAACGTCTCTAATCTTCATCATCAACAAAAAATTCTGCGTCTTCTTCTAAGCGAGAATTACCATTCAGAGAACCAGCTACACCCCACAAAGGTTGTAAGATAGCCATAGCAATTAATCCCATACCAGTGCTAAAAGCTAATACTAAACCTACTGGAATTTGTATGGATTGAAATGTTAAGAACTTCAACGATACTGGTGTAGCATTCTGTACAGAAATAATGGCGATCGCCATAATCCAAATAGCCACAACTAAAGAGATAAATAAATTAGCAAAAGTTTTCATAAAAAACAAATCCAAATACACACCGATAAACACAAATTAAGAAGAATTCAGCAGGCTGAATTCTGTTCGATCAATCTGCATTTATCGGTGGTGGAGATTCTTATCCTAACTTAGCGATCGCACTTTCTAATTCTTGCGCCAGTTGGGTAAGTTTTTCGGGTGAGTTGGTTTCTAGATAAACGCGCACCAGAGGTTCTGTACCAGATGGGCGCAACAATACCCAGCTACCTTCTTCTAAATACAGCTTGATGCCATCCTTACGTCCGACTTCTTTGACTTTAATCCCAGCTACCTCGCTAGGAGGATTTTTGGTAAAGGAGTCGATGACAGCGAGTTTATGGGCTTCTGTCAGGTGTAAATCCAGACGATTGTTATACAAGGGGCCATCAGCTTCGGCGATCGCTTCCTTGACTAATTGACTCAGGGGTTTACCTTCATAGGCGATCGCTTCTGCTATCAGCATATCAGCTAAAACCCCGTCTTTTTCCGGAATATGCCCGATGATACTTAAACCACCTGATTCTTCACCGCCAATCAGCACGGCAGTTTCCCGCATTTTTTCCCCAATGTATTTAAAACCCACGGCTGTTTCATAAATTGGCAAGCCGTATTTAGCGGCAAAATTATCTAGTAAATGAGTTGTGGCGACAGTGCGGACTATCGCGCCGCTTTTGCCCTTGTTTTTGATTAAATGACGTGCCAGTACCAACAGCACCGTATTGGGGGTGAGGACGTTGCCTAACTCATCTACAATACCAAAGCGATCGCTATCTCCATCCGTCGCTAAACCCAAATCTGCATGATCTTGGCGCACTGCTTCCACCAGTTCCACCAACTGTTCTCCCTTGGGTTCAGGCATCCCGCCGCCGAATAGCACATCTCGCCAAGTGTGGAAACTTTCTAATTGCACACCACTTTGTTGCAAGACTTCATCTAAATAGCCACGGGATGTAGAATATAAAGCATCATACTTGACTTTGAGTTGGGCGCTTTTGATTTTTTCTACATCAAGTAATGTGTAGATAAATTGCAGATAGTCTGGTTTGGGATCGAAAGTGGAGATGGAACCTGATGGTTTGCCACTAGGCAATTCATCTGATGCACTTTCTATGTTTGCCACAATAGTATCAGTGATTTCTGGAGTGGCAGGGCCAGCATAATCAGGGATATATTTAATTCCACAATAAGGTGCTGGATTATGGCTAGCCGTAAACATCAATGCCCCAGCCGAATTTAGGTGACGGGCATTGTAAGCAATTACTGGTGTGGGGCAATCCCGATCAGTAATTTTCACATTCCAGCCCAAGTCTGCCAAGACTTGAGCCGCTGTTTGGGCAAACTGGTCAGCTAAAAACCTTGTATCGTAGGCAATCAGAACTGGTCTATCTTTGGTGTAGGCCGTTTCTAGATAACCAGCGATCGCTCTTGTCACTTTCCGCACATTGGGGAAAGTGAAATCATCGGCTATAATGCCTCTCCATCCATCAGTACCAAACTTTATCTTGCCAGAATTGCTACTAGCGCTCATGTTTGCCACTTTCTCCCATCTATTTGAATACTATAGGAAGCTTCCCGCAAAGCGTGCGTAGCTGCAAGCATCCTCCACCGTATTTTTTCTCACTGCTGTTGAGCAATGTCAACCCCCGATCGACTTTTTGTTAGTTATCACCTCTGGTCTTTAGTTGCCCCAGGAATAGGGCAAGAACGTTGGCATTGCCAGATGAGACGGGGGTTTATCAAAGCGCGTCAACATGAACCACAAGTCAAAGCACTGTTAACACAGGCTACCGCACCTCAGCGAATTGGTATACTCGCCCAAAAAGGCGTTTATGAGTTTCATCATAATCGACATTTGTTAACCCGAACCGATGGAGTAGAACAAGTTGCTCAATTATTGAAACTAAGTAACTCCTCGGTACAGGTGCAACAGAGAGTGCTACGAATTTTACAAAAATATTATGATGCTCCCTTACTTTTAGGGAAAAGAATCTTGCAATTAACTCGTGGTGATGAAGGCTTTCCCAAACCGATTTTAATTGAAAGAGAGAATGATCGCTTCCGTTTATATGCAGCGATGGACTGTATTTTTATCGATGCTGATGATCAACACACGTTGCATATTTTAGATTTTAAAACCGGCAAATCCGCTTTTGATAGAAGACAAGCATTAGTTTATTTATTGGCAGCACATTATCTCTATCCAGACAGAAAAGCAGTTGCCTCATTTTATAATTTAGAACTCTGTCAAAAATCTGAATTAATTAGTCTGAAAAATCGAGAGTTAGAATCCTTAAAATCTGAGTTAATTAATATTGCGAAAAAGCATCAAGCAGATGTACAACAATATCAAGAAGAGGCTAGAGGATTTAATGAAATCTTTCCACCTAATCCTGGATATCACTGTCGCTTCTGCCCTTTTCAATCTATTTGTAATTTTTCAGCGCCACCATCTCAAGGACAATCTTTGCCGATTATCAAAACTAATAACTCAAGTCGCTAGTTATTTTTGAATTTGGAATTTTGAAACTCCTTCTCTACGAGATAGTATAAGGTGTGCCGTCTTTGTGAGCAAACTTCCACTTGCCATCCTTCAGAAAGGCTTGGAGATCATCATCAGGATAGCTTCCCTCATCTCCCGGCGTTCTGTCACCAATTTCCAGATACAGAACGTCTGCTGACGTTTCGTTGATTAGATGGTGTCCGTTTCCAGTACCAGACTTAAAACCTGCACACATACCTGGAGAGAGTTGTGTGCAACCTTCGTCAGTCCGGAGGGTGGGATATCCCTGCAAAATGTAGACAAACTCATCTTGCTTGGTGTGAGCATGACGCAAGGACGAAACTGCATTGGGAGCCAAGCGCGTCAAATTCACACCAAAGTTTGTGAGTCCAAATAAATCGCCAAGCGGGCGCTTCTCTCTACCTATCATCCGCGACGCGAACGGTTCAGGATAGTTTGAAGGTTTAGTTCGGATAGGTGCTTCAACTGCATGGATGGCAATTGGGGTTGTTTTTTCGGACACAAAAGCCTCGCAAAACAGGATGGGTTAAAGTTCGGCTAGAGCAAATGTCAGTAGCTCTGGCAGCTTACTAAATATTTTGCTAAAGTTCGCTCGCATGAAACATCTTGTCATAAAAATTTGTAAAAAAGCTATACTTACGAGTACCGCTAACCCAATTTTGCCTGAATCACCAAGCAGTAACTGGTGGCAAAATTTTACTGATAATCAGATAGAAGAAATGGTATATCGTCTTGGGAATCTCACACCTTTAGAACCTTCCTTGAATCGTCAAGTAGGTAATGAGATTTATGCAATTAAGCGAGATACTTATCAACAAAGTGTGTATACACTAACAAAAAATATATTAGCTGAAGAATGGACTCCAAATACAGTGGCTACAAGACAAAAATATTTAGCACAACGAGCCGTTCACATCTGGAAATCAGACTTTCCTGACGATTGATATTTAAGTAGCGATCGCCCTAGACCATATAGCAGGTCAGAAATTGGCTCATAGTTATAAAATCTAGATGGATACTATATGTAATTATCCAATGTGCTGAATCGTGGTGGTCGCAGTCCCTTAGAGGGTGTTGGAAAAGTTTCAGTAGGTATAAAAATGTCATTCTGATTGGAGCGGAGCGTCAGGAAGAATCTAGTGGCGTGGCACATACCGAGATGTTTCATTCCGCTACGCTGCATTCAACATGACAAAGAAACAGACTTTTCCAACGTCCTCTTAGATTCTTGATGCCATGTAGCGTGAAAATTTGCTCAAACTCAAATCACTCAGCTAGAATTTCTCGTGAAAAAACTGATCGGCTTTAGCAAGAATCCAGGATAATGCAGCATAATTAACCTTTATAGCTTTGAGCGATCGCCATCAGCCAAGATGGTTGAAACTCCAGGCTTGTGATTTAACTTCAATAATTGACTATGAGTACAGCAAATATTGTGTCAGCGATACGTGTGGGAGTGTTGGGCTTCGGTGGACTCGGACAAGCCGCCGCTAAAGTACTTGCTGGTAAACGGGAAATGAGTTTAGTAGCAGTAGCTGATCAAAAAGGTTATGCTTACGCTGCTAGAGGTTTGAACTTTCAAGAATCCATTGCTACCTATCAGTCTCAAGGCTCCATAGGTTATTTAGAACCAGTCGGTACACTGACAAATAATAGTATTCAAGATTTAATCGACAGCGCTCAACCTGTGGATGGGTACTTTTTAGCTTTACCCAACCTACCTAATGATTTTATCCCTACCGTTGCTAGGCAGTTTATCCAATCTGGTTGGCGTGGGGTATTGGTGGATGCCATTAAACGTACCAGTGCAGTAGAACAGCTAATGGCGATGAAAGACGAACTACAAGCAGCTGGGATCACTTACATGACAGGATGTGGTGCAACACCAGGACTATTAACCGCCGCCGCCGCCTTAGCCGCCCAAAGCTACGCCGAAATTCACAAAGTAGAGATTACTTTTGGTGTGGGAATTGCTAACTGGGAAGCTTACCGTGCTACTGTGCGGGAAGATATAGGTCATATGCCTGGTTACACAGTAGAAGCAGCTAGGGCCATGACTGACGCAGAAGTAGCAGCACTACTCGATAAAACTCATGGTGTGCTGACCTTAGAGAATATGGAACACGCCGATGATGTGATGCTAGAGTTAGCAGGGATAGTAGAACGCGATCGCGTGACGGTTGGTGGTGTAGTTGATACCCGTAACCCCAAAAAGCCCCTCAGCACTAATGTCAAGGTTACAGGACGGACATTTGAAGGTAAAATTTCTACCCACACCTTCACTTTAGGAGATGAAACCAGTATGGCAGCTAATGTCTGCGGCCCGGCTTTTGGTTATCTCAAAGCAGGCAGACAATTGCACCAACGCGGTATTTACGGCGTATTTACAGCTGCCGAAATTATGCCTCAATTTGTCAAGTGAGAGGCTAGTGGAGCGACACAGCTAAAATGTGGCAATAGATTACACATCTGGTGAAAATGAATGTAGAGACGTTGGACTGCAACGTCTCTAAAAGGATTTAAGGCAACGCAGAACTAAATTCGGTCGATATCTATTAGATAAAATTAAAAGTGGCCACTGAAGCTCATTGAAGTGCGAGTTTTGCCTGTGTAGCCAAGCCATTGCTTTGGGGAGACAGTGCGGTTTCCCCCATTGTAGCAAGTGGCGTGCGACTTCCAGTCGCCTAGTGTAAGATATAAGCCACCCCTACGTTGTTGACAATCGCTTCACTTCTTCACCTGCCAATAATTGATGAGCTGTGGCTAAAAGTTGGGGGATTTTAGCGGCGTGGGGGCTGCGTGCTAGGCATTGTCGCAAATCTAGTTCGTCTAGTTTATCGGCTTTGTTACCTGGGAACCAGTGACTACCATTACCCAGCAAGTTGTAGCGCATTTTGGCATAGTCTACTAAATCGTAAGCTGTGGCTAGATTTAACAGCCATAAAATAAATCGGATATTGATTTGCCCAGGGGTGGATTCCCAGGTGGGTAAGTTAGTTTCCCAGGTTTTTACCCAATCTTCTCCCAAGGTGGCGATCGCTTCTGCTTCCAACTTCGCTAAAATTGGCGGTAAAATCTCAGATGCTTTGTCTATTAAATCTAATGTTTTTAGGTGTTCATCAAAATCTTGAGGTTTTGCTGCACCTAAGCTTAAGGTATGTACTTGAGAATGACTTAGGCAAAATAAATCATTGAATACCATCGGGCTTAAAGGTTGGCATAAGTCTACTAATTTTGCTGGGGGATTATATAACTTACCACCTTTATCTGATGGGCTAATAATAAATACCCCCATATCATGCCGGGTAGCAGCTGCAATTGCTGGCCAATTCCATTGATTAATGTAATACCAATGCAGGTTGACATAATCAAATTGATTGGTCTTAATTGTCTGCACAATCGTATCTGTTGAACCATGAGTAGAAAAGCCGACAAATCTAACTTTTCCCTCGGCTTGTAACTTTCTGACTACGTCCAAACAGCCTCCAGGACGGATGCTATATTCTAATAATTCAGCGTTATTAATCCCATGTAGCCCTAATAAATCGACATAATCCAGTTGCAGATATCTCAATGATTGTTCAAAAGTTTGGCGAAATTCTTGAGCATCCGCGACAGGCGAAACTTTTGTCTGGACAATCAATTGTTCACGAGGAAATTTAGGAAGTATTTTTCCTAACTGCATTTCTGAGCTACCGTAGCCACGGGCAGTTTCAATATGATTAATACCAAGCTCAACTGCTCTGTAGATAGTGGTTTCTAAATTTGCTTGATTGTCAGTAGGAACATCCTCATAACTGACATCTTGCCATTTAAATTGGTATCTCATACCGCCGCAAGAAAACACCGGCATTTGTAATTCTGTGCGTCCAAATCTTCTATATAGCATTAGCTAATCTTCTGGTGAAACAGCATCATCAACCTGATGGGCTGGGTGATCATCTGCCCAAGGATCATCATCTCCAGAGAAATGAGAAACAATAACTAACTCAGTCTCTTTCGTCTGATTATCGTCCCATTGATCTAGAACATCTTTGATTAATATTTCCTGTACCCAAATTTTAGCGACAACTGTTAGAGGTAGTGCTAAAAATAATCCTAAAAATCCAAAGAAAGTGACAAAGAATAGTTGAGCAATTAATGTCACGGCTGGTAGCAAGGAAACTTGATGAGCCATGACGACAGGAGTGATGAAATTGCTTTCTGTTTGTTGGATAATAAAGTAGAGAATCAAGACCGCGATCACTTTCCAGGGGTTATCCAAAAGAGCGATCGCCATTGCTGGTAAAACACTCATAGTTGGGCCAAGATTGGGAATTAGGTTTAAAAATCCTGCCAAAACTCCTAACGCTAGCGCCGCCTTCACACCCAACACAGATAAGCCAACGACACTCATTAACCCCACAACACCCATCGCAATCACCGCACCTGTCACCCATCCTTCCAAGGAAGTTTCACACTTATCTAAGATTCCTTCTACCCGACGGCGATAAAAAGAGGGAAATAACCGGACAAAAACTTTCCGATAAGCGATGGGATCTACTAACAACATTCCCGTTAACACTAACACCAGTAATACTTTTAGTACTACTTCCAAGGAACCAGAGACAAAGGCAAAAGAACTACCCAAGGCGCGATTGATAAATGGTTGTGCTTGTTGGATCAGGCTGTTGAGATCGGGTATGTAAGACACTAACTGATTGGGAATCCTGGTTCTCAATGCGTCCAGCCAATTATTAAAGCGTTCAAATCCTTGGGGAACTCGATAGGTAAGCTCATGAAACTGCTGGGCAAAGGGCGGTACAATCAACCAGAAAAAACCGATGACGACAGCAAAAAAGATACCAACAGACAGTATGACTGCAAATCCCCGCCTCATACCTGAACGTTGAAAGCGCCTTGCTAGTCGATTGAGGGTAGTAGCTAAAACAACTGCGGCAAACATCAATAAAAGTACTTCCTTAATTTGCCACAATATGTATAAAGAAAGTATTAAAGCGATTAAGCCGATCCATTGACCAAGGTTCACAAGTAGCCCCCCAAGTGATGACGTGACGCAATTTCTGCGCGGTTCCTGTAGGTTAGCCGATTTTCCCAACTTCCGCCTAGATGATTTTAGTTAATTTTGTTTTTGGATTTGCCATCTCCACAATAGAGCGATCGCCATCACTACAGTCGGCAACAAAACTAAAATCAAAGCATTGATTGCTGTTGCTGGAATCGGTAAACTAGGCGCTACATACTTAAGTAATATTGATATTACAGCCGACATTACAAGCAATTTAACAATCAAACTAAACTGATTTTCCATAAAAGTACGGCTATACACATTCTTCAGTGAGGCATCCCCTAATTTGAGCTTCCCCCCATCATCTCTACAATAGACCAAGGAGTACACAAAACTTTATAAAAGTGGGGAGTGCTGAGTAGAAGTCGGAAGTCAGAAGTCGGAAGTCGGAAGTCGGAGAGTACTGACTAATGACTAATGACTAATGACTAATGACGATTAACTATTGACCAATGACCAACCAGAGGTTAAATCAAAATGCCTGTTGAAACTGATAATAAAAACTCGATTAAACCACCAAGGTTACGGCAGTTTGGCGGGAGTTTCTTAATTCTCCTAACCTTGCTGTTATTACTAAATTTTATCGTACCCAGCTTTTTTGGCACTCGATTACCACAGGTTCCCTATAGTGACTTTATTGCTCAAGTGCAAGCAGGTAAAGTGGATCGGGCAATTGTGGGTGGCGATCGCATAGAATATTCGATCAAAGGTCAAGATGGCATACCATCAAATAAAGTATTTATCACTACTCCGGTAGCTATTGATTTAGACCTACCAAAAATTCTCCGCGACAATCATGTGGAGTTTGCTGCACCACCACCAAATCAAAATGGTTGGATTGGGACGATACTTAGTTGGGTAGTTCCACCGTTAATTTTCTTTGGGATTTGGGGTTTTTTAATGAATCGTCAAGGTGGTGGCCCGGCGGCGTTGACAGTTGGCAAAAGCAAAGCCCGGATTTATTCGGAAGGTAGCACTGGGGTGAAATTCCCCGATGTGGCTGGGGTAGATGAAGCTAAGGCAGAATTAGAAGAAATTGTGGATTTCTTAAAAAATGCCACCAAATATACGAATTTAGGAGCGAAAATTCCTAAAGGCGTGCTGCTAGTGGGGCCTCCGGGGACTGGGAAAACATTATTGGCAAAAGCGATCGCTGGCGAAGCTGGTGTACCATTCTTTAGTATCTCTGGTTCCGAATTTATCGAACTGTTCGTGGGTGTAGGTGCGGCGCGTGTCCGTGACTTATTTGAACAAGCCAAAAAACAAGCCCCTTGTATCGTCTTCATCGATGAATTGGACGCACTAGGCAAGTCGCGCGGTGGTGCAGGTGGTTTTGTCGGGGGGAACGATGAACGGGAACAAACCCTCAACCAGTTACTGACTGAGATGGATGGCTTTGATGCCAACACAGGTGTGATCATTATCGCCGCTACTAACCGTCCCGAAGTCCTCGACCCAGCATTACGTCGTCCTGGTCGCTTTGACCGTCAAGTTGTGGTTGATCGCCCTGATAAAATTGGTCGAGATGCTATTCTCAAAGTTCATGCTCGGAACGTTAAATTAGCCGATGATGTCGATTTAGGTAACATTGCCATCAAAACCCCTGGTTTCGCTGGTGCAGATTTAGCTAACTTAGTGAATGAAGCGGCACTGTTAGCAGCTAGACAAAATCGTCAAGCCGTAACAATGGCAGATTTCAACGAAGCAATTGAACGTCTGGTTGCTGGGTTAGAAAAACGCTCCCGTGTCTTAAATGAAACCGAGAAGAACACTGTAGCCTATCACGAAGTTGGTCATGCCATCATCGGTGCATTGATGCCTGGTGCGGGTAGAGTCGAGAAAATTTCTGTTGTGCCTCGTGGTGTAGGGGCTTTGGGTTATACAATTCAAATGCCCGAAGAAGACCGCTTCTTGATGATTGAAGACGAAATTCGCGGACGTATTGCTACTTTGTTAGGTGGACGTTCGGCAGAAGAAGTCGTCTTTGGCAAAGTTTCTACAGGTGCAAGTGACGATATCCAAAAAGCTACAGACTTAGCTGAACGCTATGTCACACTCTACGGGATGAGTGACCAACTAGGGCCAGTGGCATTTGAGAAAATTCAACAACAATTCCTCGAAGGTTACGGAAATCCCCGTCGTTCCATTAGTCCCAAAGTAGCTGAGGAAATTGAC
Organism: Nostoc sp. TCL26-01; assembly: GCF_013393945.1. NCBI lineage: Bacteria > Bacillati > Cyanobacteriota > Cyanophyceae > Nostocales > Nostocaceae > Nostoc > Nostoc sp. TCL26-01. The sequence continues at coordinate 2,792,534 of NZ_CP040297.1, read as the reverse complement.
CGCGAAGTCAAGCAGATTGTCGATAATGCTCATCATATCGCCTTGAGTATTCTACAAAATAACCGTGACTTGTTAGAAGAAACAGCCCAGGCATTATTGCAGCGAGAAATCCTGGAAGGTGGCGAACTCAGAGAACGTCTCAGTCAAGCCAAAGCACCAGAAGAACTAGCAGAATGGTTGCGGACAGGTAAAATATCCGACGATAGACCTCTACTACAAACACTGCTGGTTTAATTAGTCAGGACTTACGCAGTGTCACCGATTTCCCGCACTTTTTGTCAATGGTCAATAGTCAATAGTCCAAAAAAACTTAATTTTGACCATTGACTATGGACTATTGACCACCCTAGTAAGGGTTTTTATCTTCGGTGCGTAAGTTCTATTAGTTTAGATCAAGCGATCGCTTATTTTGCAGGCGATCGCTTTTTTAGGCAAAACTCAACCACCCAAAAACCTGTGCCACAGTCAGTGACAACTCAATCCCCTCAAGTATCGGCAATTGATCAACGCCTTCGTATAACTCCACTCGCTGTCCAGGAAATACCGCCAGCACACTTTCATCTTCTGGGTTGAGTAACCAACCCAACTCAGTGCCATTGCGCGAACAATGCAATAATTTACTCAGCACCTTGGTTAATTTTTGGTCTGGAGACAGAATCTCAATCACCCAGTCAGGATGAATCTCAAAGCGGTTAGCAATTTTACCAGATGCAGTTTGCGGAATTCTCTGCCAGCGAAATACCGCTATATCAGGAACGATAGAAACGCCATCAAAGGTGCAGCGCAATTCTGGAAATGCTCGTGCAATTTTCTCAGGTTTAGTGACTCCATTGATAGTAATAATTAGTTCACCTTGGATTGTACTGTGTTCACCTTGAGGCATGGGTTTTTGAATAATTTCTCGATTGATAAATTCTGATGCTGGCTCAGTTTCTGGTAGATTAAGGAATTCTTTTAAAGTGATTTGGGGTTGAATAGCGATCGCCATATATGAGTAGATATAGAAGGGATGATTTTATTATGAGCGATCGCCCCTGTTGCTATGACTATTTGTAGTGATCACTAGGTATCTTTGATATATCCTACGACATCTCACAAGTTATCTAGATTTCTCAAGTGTGCGGTGATAACAAGAAATCTGCAATGGCAGCAAAAATAGCGGCTGGATATTCCTCGTGCATTCCTAAAGAACCGGGAAGGACTGCGCTTTTAACTCCCGATAGCGCGGCGATAGTATCCATTTCAGCACGTGATTTGGGGGGACTAGATGCGCCAATCACCACCATGAGGGGAACAGATAAAGACTGTACCAGTGCGACAAAATCAGATTGGTGGTGAATAGCATCAATATTACCAGTGACAAAAGCCGCAGAAGCAAATCTGGCTCCTGGTTGTTGAGTTGTCTGCCACTTTTGCTCTATGAAACTGGGTGTTAGCCTCGTTACATCTGTAAATACATGACGGCGGTACATGAAATTGAGAAATCTGGGTGTAGTGTTGAGTTTGTAGAGGAGTTGACCCAGAATCGGCGATCGCACTAATCCTCTGACAATCCCCGCTACCTTTGAATTTGCTCCCATTGTTGGTAAAGGGCCACGCCAAGTAGGTGCGCTTAAAACAATCCGCGAGCAAGCCTCTGGTCGTTTTTGCGCTAGTTGCAACACATAACCAGCCGCATGACCAGCCGCTACCACAGTAATTGGTTGAGTAAACACAGATTGCACAAAATCTTCAAGAAATTGCTGATATATTTCTGGTCGATAATCTAAACTCGGACGAGCAGATGCACCAAATCCTGGCCAGTCCACTGCAACTACCTGAAAATGGGGAGCAAGTAACTTAGCTAATTCACCCATTTCTAGACGAGTAGAGACACTGCTAAATGCTGGAAGTAAAAGTAGTGATGAACCTTGACCTAGAGTTTCGTAAACAACTCGTAATGATTGGTTTTGCCAATTCCACAAGAATTCTTTGACTACTCCACCAAATCCCACAGCGTCGGTAGTTGCTAGTAAATTGGTAGACATAATTTTTCACCAATAATTGCTTGATGGTACAGAGTCGGCCGCAAAATATGTGGAATCAAAATCCCCAATCTTCCGCCCTATTGTTCTAACTTACATTCCAGCGCCTTTTTTTGCATAGTTTTAAATATGTTGTAAAATCCGTTGGCGCGGGAAGGTGTGAGGCTAACATTCAACCCGGTGGCTTGAATAAAATCTGGAGTCAGTTGCACAATTTCCGTAGGAGTTAGTCCATTCAACCCTTCAATTAACAGCGCTACTAATCCTTTGGTTAATTGAGAATCAGATTCTCCTTGGAATGCAACTTTACCATCGTTCAAAGTGGCAGTCACGTAAACTTGTGAAACACATCCAGGAACCTTGTTTTCCGGTAATTTATCAGCTTCTGGGAACTCTGGCAGTTTTTGAGCATACCAGATTAATTGTTCATAGCGCCGCTTTGGGTCAGAAGCACGTTGAAAGCGCTGGACTATTTTAGCAAGTGCAGGCGGCAAAGCATCTAAGGTTGAAGACATAAACACAAGGGCAAATAATTGGTCTCACTTTGAGTTTAGATTATCTTCGAGACGATGATTCTATAAGAGGCGTTATGCGATCGCCTGGATACTGATCATCTCACAGTTGCAGACTCAACATCAAAGCGATCGCTCAAGTCACTAAGCATTCTCGGCTAAGATATGGTTGAAGAGTGATTATAGGTGATGATCGCTAAAGGAATACGGCAATGACAATTAAAGTTAAAAATCTTGGTGCTTTAAGACAAGCCGAATTTACACTTGGCGATCTGACCATCATTTGTGGCTACAATAATACGGGCAAAACTTACGCGACTTATGCGTTATTTGGTTTTTTGTATACTTGGCGAACGCTGTTTCCCATCATAATTAACACCAATAAGATTCAGCAGCTTTTTGCGGACGGAGTAATTCGTCTTGATATACAAGAATATGTTCAACAGTCCGAGCAGATTGTTACTAAAGCTTGTCAGGAATATACTCAGCAATTACCCAAGATTTTTGCAGCACAGGCTGAACGATTTAAGGAAACAGAATTTAAAGTGATACTGGACACTCGAAATATCAATTTCAAAAACAAATTTGCTCGGACAATGGGATCTGCCAACACGGAAATATTCTCGATGACAAAAAGTGAAGACAGCACAGAATTAGTTATCACTCTACTTGTTGAAAAAGAAAACATAAAAATACCTAGCGAAATCATTGAACGCATCATTGCTGACGCTCTTAAAGACATCATTTTTGATCAGCTTTTCCCTCGTCCTTTCATTGCTAGCGCAGAACGAACTGGTGCTGCGATTTTTCGCCAAGAGTTGAATTTTGCTCGTAATCGTCTTTTAGAAGAAATGGGTCAGGCTGACAAGAATATTGACCCAATGGAACTGCTTTTTAAAGATTATGATGATTATGCTCTGCCTATTAAGACAAATGTGGAATTTACCAGAAAACTGGAAACAATTGTCAAAAAAACTAGTTTCATTGCCGAAAATCATCCCGATGTGCTGGCTGACTTTGCTGACATTATCGGTGGTGAGTACACAGTCACCCACAACGATGAGCTTTACTATGTGCCGAAGGGTAAACGAGTCAAGCTGTCTATGGATGAAAGTTCTAGTGCTGTGCGTTCTCTACTAGATATTGGCTTTTATTTGAGACACGAAGCCCAGCTTGGTGATTTACTGATGGTAGATGAACCAGAACTAAACTTACATCCCGAAAACCAGCGCCGGGTTGCACGACTTTTTGCTCGATTAGTGAATCTGGGTATTAAGGTTTTCATCACTACCCATAGTGATTACATCATCAAAGAACTGAACACACTAATCATGCTCAATCATGATAAACCTCATCTCAAACGAATTGCTGAAGAAGAAGGTTATCGGCCAGCAGAACTGATATTGGCTGAAAAAATCAAGGTTTATATTGCTGAGGAAGCATCGATAATACCGGAGGGTAAAACAAGAAAACAGAAATGCTCAACTCTCACACCAGCCGATATCGATCCAGAACTAGGTATTGAAGCTCGCAGTTTTGATCAAACCATCGAAACAATGAACCGAATTCAGGAAGCAATTGTCTGGAGTGAAGAGTAATGTCTGACATTGCTATCCTCAAACAGATGATCAAAGAGACTGCTACAGTACCATTAGAATTTGATGACAACAATAAAAAAAAGGTCATACTGAGAGAACCTGATCTACCCAACTGTTATGTAACTATTAATGGAATGCCTGATGACCATCAAGTTATTATTATTAAGGCAGATCAATTTAAGTCACCCAATACAATATTTACTGGCTCAAAAGGTGAATGCAAACGTGCAGATTTTGTTATTGTTGCCGACATTGATACAAAAAAAGTCATTCTCTTTATAGAGATGAAAGCAAAGACGAAGACAAGTACAGAGTGGGAAATAATTCAGCAACTTAAAGGCGCACAGTGTTTTGTTGCTTATTGCCAGAAAATTGGCCAAGAGTTTTGGAGATATCCGAATTTTCTTGAAAGTTACGTTTATCGCTTCGTCACTATAAGAAATATTAATATTCATAAGAAACCAACACGAGAGAAGATTACTGATGATCATGACAGTCCAGAGCAAATGCTGAAAGTAAGTTCTCCACATTACCTTCAATTCAATCGTTTGATCGGAGGGAGAAAATAGTAGCATTGTGGATCAACTGTCATTAGTGCGATCGCATCTCTATTTATCGTAGGCGATCGCCTTCAATCTAGTTAGTTTTTACATCAGCAATCCCAATACTCAAATGTACTAAAATTGAGATGCCAACCTGTGTTGGAGTGCATTCATACGTCTTCTGTAAACTCCTTGTGAGCGATCGCAAATAGATTAAGCTGGATGTTTTGAAAAGAATGTAAGGTAATTATGGCAATCACATTAAATCAAGTTCCATCTATGACTCTTGAGGAGTTCTTTAATTATGACGATGGTACAGATGCAATGTATGAATTGGAAGATGGAGAACTGCTATCGATGCCGGCTGAGAGTGAGAGAAATCAACGAATTGCCATGTTTATCCTTGTTTGCCTTGTGCAATTAGGCATCCCATCTTCTCAGTTACGGATGAAAACGGAAATTGTGACTACTGGTTCGCGGGTGCGTGTTCCTGATTTAGTGGTGTTTTCGGAAGAGTTGGCAACTGTGATGGAGGGAGCTAAACGGTCTACAGTCATGCCAGAGATGCCACCACCGTTATTAGTAGTTGAGGTAGTGAGTCCCAATCAGAGCAATCGTGATTATCGCTATAAGCGCTCAGAATATGCGGCACGGGGTATTGCTGAGTATTGGATTGTTGATGCGATACAAGAGCGAGTGACGGTTCTGGAATGGGTAGAGGGTTTCTATGAGGAGAAGGTTTATACAGGAGATAATGCGATCGCTTCGCCAATATTTACTGATCTAACGTTGACTGCTGCTCAAGTTTTGCAGTGCCATTAAGGAGGATAATCAGTTCGTGATTCTCCATCAATGAAATTATTATATCCCCTTAAATCCCATACCAGCTTCTAATGCTTGTTCTGTCTTCATAGAATCGATGGAAGAAGATGCGGTTCTACGGGCATTTTGGTATTGAATCCCAACTTGGCTTAAAAATATCCCAACTAAAATTAAACTACCACCAATATATTGAGCTGTTGTTGGTGCTTCTTTTAATATCAAATAAGCCGCTACGACACCGACAATCGGACTAAAAGAACCAATCAGAGATGCTGTAGATGTTGTTGAATTCCTCAATCCTTGCAGCCACAATAACTGACCTATAACTACAATCACAATACTATAAACCAGCATCCACTGCCACAGAAAAGGTGAAAACGCATCAGCAAAATGATCTTGACCATACAAAACTAAAGCGCTGACAAAAAAGACGACTGTTCCTATAGCAGTACGAACAATACTGTAGATCCCCAAAGGAGTGTGAACAAGATATTTTTTACTAATAATCACAGCAGCCGTTGCACAAACAGATCCAGCCACTGCTAAAGTTTCGCCTAGACCTATATGCAAACTGCCCATATTCATGACGGCGGCAGCTGCTGGCTGAAGCAGAATGGTTAAAGTCACGCCGATAAATGCAATAGTAGCGCCCATCAACTCCCAAAAATTTACTCGTTCTTTTAATAACCAGATTGATAAAGCTAGCGTGAGAAGAGGTTCTATGCGTCCCACTAAAATCACATTATTGACTCGTGTGATGGCTAATGCTTGGAAAATTAAACCAGGTGCTAATGCTCCTGCTAAAATAGCCACCACTATTAAACTTACCCACTCTTTCTTAGATAGTTGTTTTAATATTGCTTGATTCCACTGTCGTCTATAAATTAATATCAGGACTACCAAGGCCCACAAGTTGCCTACAAATAAAACATTACATAAGGAAATAGGATTGCGCCCATCTACGAGGTGTTGAGCGCCAATTTCAGTTAGCTTGCGAGTAACTGCACTAGATGCTCCAAAAATTATTACCGCTAGCCACAGATAGGTTTGTCCAGAAGTTTTGTGGATTTGATTCATGATAGTTTTTAGGTTGTAATCAACTTTGTCCAGTACAGTAATCTAATTAAGAAAAAATAAAGTCTAAGTTATGAAAATATTATTTATGATCCTACTTCACTTAGAACCACAGCAAAATTAGGTTTTGCTGAGAGAAAAATTAAGTCATCCCAATTATCTAATATAGGACTTACGCAGTTTCACCAAATTTTCTGGCTTTTTTGTCAATAGTCAATAGTGAGATAGTGCGTTCCTGAGCCACCCCCGTGGGCGGGTTTCCCGCGCCACTTGCTACAACGGGGGAAAAATACGCAACGCAGTGGCTTGACTTGAGCGAACTGCCGTGGAGACCCCCACAAGCGGCTGGCTCCTCTTGACTATGGACTATTGACCACCCTCTTTTATGGTTTCTTGGTTGAGTGAGTAAGTCCTATATTAGAGTGAGACAGATGCAAAGCTGAAAATACAAACGACAAATGACTTGAGCAATTGGTATTATTCTGTGACTTTGAGCCATCATTCATATCTGAGAAAATGCTGAGAATTAACTGAATTTTATAAACAGATAAACTCATAAAAATTATGATTAAGTCTCAATCAGTTCTCACTAGCACCTGAGATAGTTTTTGTGTTCGGGATAGCTCAATCTTCAGGAGTAATCAATGAAACTCGCGCCCCTAGTTGCTACTATTGCTTTCACTGGTTTTTTAACTGTTTGGGATGCACCACTTAAAGTCATTAATCCTGCTTTAGTTCAAGCATCAGCCCAAGAATTATCTACGCAACAGAAAATAGATTTACTGACTAAAAATAAAGGTCAAATTGGTAGTGGTGATCAACTACGTCGCTTCTTTTTTGGTGATTTAGAACCTATTGGTATTCAGCCTGGTGGCGCTGGTCATGTCGTTAATCTTTACAATAAAGCTAATAATGTAACATTTTCTTACTGTTCAACATACGATGTGATTGTTGCTGTGAAGAAAGGCAAGATAGCTAAATTTCAACCTAATGAAGTGAAGTAATAATCCTTCGGAAATAGAACACTGACCAATTGTTTGCTTGCAGTATCAGATAAAAAGGGAAAGAGGTAAATTTTTTCCCTTTAACTTGTTTTTATTTTTAAAAATACACGCTACACTCCTTTGATGAATTCAAACTAAGCCAGAACGTAGAGCCACAACTGCGGCTTGGACACGATCATCAACTGCTAATTTGTTCATAATTCCTCGGACGTGAGTTTTGACGGTGTTGGGACTAAGGTAGAGTTTTTCGGCTATTTCTGGGTTACTTAAACCTTCCACCATGAGTTTTAATACTTCTAATTCTCGTCCTGATAAATTCGCAGTATTCCCAGAAACTGAAGGGGGTTTGAGGTTTTCAATTACTTGTCTAGCGATTTGGGGATCAAGGTAGGTTGCACCATCGACGGCAGCAGCGATCGCATTCAATAATCGCTCGACACTTGCACCTTTGATACAATAGGCATCAGCGCCACTAGAAAGTGCAGCAATAATTTCTGTCTGTGTTTTGTGCGATGTCAACATTACTACATGAGTTTCTGGGAGTGCAGCTTTGATTTGCTGTGTGGCAGCAATACCATCAAGTCGTGGTAAACCAATGTCCATGACTACTAAATCTGGTTTCAGCTTCAGTGCTGCTTGCACACCTAAATAACCATCTTCTGCTTGTCCAACAATTGCTAATTGAGGATGAGCCATTAATGATTGCTCTAGCCCCAATTGCATCATCGGATCATCTTCGACAATCAACACACGCAAAGGGGGAGCATCACTTGGCAGATTTAAGGGATAGCTCATAATTCACGAATTATTTCTATTCTTCCACGCGATAGCCCAATTCAGCTAATCTGATGCGCGAGTGTCGCCATTTTGGTTGTACTTTGACAAATAGTTCTAGATAGACTTTACCAGAAATCAGTTTTTGAATTTGTTCGCGGGCGGCGCTACCAATGGCTTTGAGCATTGAGCCACCTTTACCGATGAGAATACCTTTTTGGGAATCACGTTCCACATGAATAGTTGCAAGTACGCGGGTAACGGTTGGTGTTTCTTCGACTAGATCAATTGCGATCGCTACTGAATGCGGTACTTCTTCACGAGTCAACAGCAACACCTGCTCACGGATTAACTCTCCCATAATAAACCGTTCTGGCTGGTCTGTTACCAAGTCTGGGGGATAGTATAGGGGGCCTTCATCTAAATGCTCGATTAATAATTCTTGTAATTGAGGTAATCCCGTACTCACTTTGGCAGAAAATTTGACTGTTGGCCATTGATAAGCTAAAGCCATTTGCTCGTAGCTGGTATCTATATTGTGAGCATCTGGGGGTTGTTGATCTATTTTGTTGATCCCCAAAATTACAGGCGTTTGGCTGCGTGTTAACAAATCGGCAATAAAGCGATCGCCTGCACCACAAGCCACCGTTCCATCTACTACAAATAGCACCACATCCACAGATTCAATCGCTATTTTGGCATTTTGTACTAGCACTTCACCCAATTGATGATGGGGTTTGTGAATTCCTGGTGTATCTACAAAGATTAACTGGGCTGCTGGGGTGGTGACGATTCCTCTCAAACGATTGCGCGTAGTTTGAGCTACTGGTGATGTAATGGCAATTTTCTGACCTACTAATTGATTCATCAACGTAGATTTACCGACATTAGGACGACCAATAATGCCAATAAACCCAGATTTAAATCCGGGAGGAGCTTGAGGAATTGTTACATCCTCTGACAAGGATAAAATGTGATTATCAATACTAGACACTTTTAGTTCCACCGTCATATTTTATAGCTGAGATAAGTTAGTTTTTCTGAAGACACATAACCCACATAAATTCACCCTGGGATTTTCGGCGAACTGTCTTTGTTTCAGTTTAATCCACTACTAAATATATTCAGCTCTCGTCTCCAGAAAATGAGATATGACTATACAAAACCCAAAAATTATACTTCTTTTAGGGGATTGCTATAATTTCAGTGCTGTGTGTTTTTCTGTGGAACATTGAGCTATAAAGCTTGGAGAATTATAGCGTTTCTCAGTTAAGTGAGGTACATATTTTTAGTCAACAGAGGCTACCCGCATTTCTCACAAGCAGTAGGGGCGGGTTAATACAGTTATCAGTTATCAGTTAACGCTGATTCAATTATCTTGACTGATAACTGTTCACTGTTAAAGTGGGGCGACTTAAACCCAATTATCTTGACTGATAACTGTTTACTGATAACTGATAACTGGTTTAACACGCCCCTACGACCTCTGGACTAGATAGGTGTACTTTATCGGCATGAAAATCGCTATATAGGACTCATATTTGATTTCTGAAAATTACGTAGGGTGTGTTGTCGCGCAGCGCAACGCACCAAATTCAGGGTTTCGGTGCGTTAGACTGAAGTCATAACGCACCCTACAGATACTTAATTTTATTCAAAAATCAAATCGGATTCCTATAGATATATATAAGTATTTAAAAACAATAAGAGTAAAAGCAACGCAATTTTATCCTCATTAAAGTAGATTTATTAACTCTATCAAACTATAGATATATTGATTATTAAATATCTTTAAAATTAGTAAAGATTGAAAAACAAGCAAATCTGTAAGTATCGACTTACCATAGCAGAAAAATCAGGATCTTCTTAGCAAAACAATTAGATTTACATCTCAAGAAATATGCCCAACAACTCTGGAAAAACTACATCTATTTGGATGGAACAGGCAAATGTGCCAGTTGCATCTAGCTTGGCAGAAAACATTTATGCAGATGTGTGTATTGTCGGTGCTGGCATAGCTGGAATGTCAACAGCCTACTTACTTAATCGCGCAGGTAAATCAGTTGTGGTGCTAGATGATGGTGTAATTGGTGGTGGACAAACTGCACGAACAACAGCACATTTATCAAATGTTTTAAGTTATCGCTACTCGGAATTAGAACGAATACATGGTCAAGAACGAGTAAAATTGATTGCCCAAAGCCACACAACTGCTATTGATACTATCGAGGCGATCGCTATTCAAGAAAACATCGAGTGTGAGTTTGCCCGAATTGATGGTTATTTATTTCCTCATAACCCTGCATCGGTGAAGGAAATACACCAAGAATTAGCAGCTGTCCATCGTGCGGGACTCGCTGATGTAGAACTTGTCCAACAAGCACCGATAGCAGGTTGGGACACAGGCGTTTGTCTGCGGTTTCCTCAGCAAGGGCAATTTGATCCATTAAAATATCTGGCAGGTTTAGCAACAGCTATTCAACGTCGTGGAGGGAGAATTTACACTCATACCCACGTCAATAAAATTCAGGGTGGGACAACAACTCGTGTGGAAACCAGTAATGGTTTTGTGGTAACAGCTGATGCAGTGGTAGTGGCTACTAATTCTCCTATTAGTAATTTGGCTACTATGCACTTTAAACAAGCTGCTTATCTTACCTACGTCATCGGTGCAAAAGTACCTCGTGATTCTGTTACCACAGCTTTGTATTGGGACACTTTAGATCCTTATCACTATGTCCGGTTGCAAAAGTTAGATGCCGAACATGATATCTTGATCGTCGGTGGTGAAGATCATAAGACAGGTCAAGCCAACGATGCTGATGCCCGCTATGCCAGATTGCAACAGTGGACACAAGCAAGATTCCCCATGATCGAAGAAATTACCCATCGCTGGTCTGGTCAGGTAATGAATGCTGATGATGGCATTGCTTACATTGGCAAAGCCCCCTTTGATAGCGAAAATATCTACATCGTCACAGGTGATTCTGGTTTAGGGATGACTCATGGCACGATCGCCGGTATGCTGTTGACAGATACCATTTTGGGCAGAAAAAACACCTGGGCAGAAGTTTACGACCCTGCACGAGCTAGAATGGGGGCGATCGCTGATTTAATTTCCGAAAACCTCAACGTAGCTAGTCAGTATTTAGATTGGCTCAAACCAGGTGATGTTGATACTGTGGAAAAAATTGCCCCAGGTACAGGTGCAGTTGTGCAACGTGGGTTAACAAAAGTTGCTGCCTATCGAGATGAAGATGGTCACTTGCATGAACATTCCGCAGTTTGTACCCATCTTAACTGCATCGTTAACTGGAATTCTTCTGAGCAGACTTGGGATTGTCCTTGTCATGGTTCGCGGTTTGATGCTTGTGGTCAAGTTATCAATGGCCCAGCGATTAATGGTCTAACACCTGTTACGCAAAAGTCAGTTAGTTAAACTTTCAATAATCAAAAACTTTAGATACCCGAATTTTTTGATAATTCGGGTATTTTGTTGTTAAATGCAGTTTTTGAACTGATGTAAGAGGATGTTTAAAAAGTTTTGGGCGATTAGAAATCGCTACTACACAAACAAAGTCCACCTCCGTGGACTAACACAAAATCAAGTATTTCAAACCTGCGGAGGCAGGTTTCGTCTGTGTAACCGCGATTTATAATCGCCAGGGCTGGTATTAATTTAGACTTTTCAAACACCTCTAAGAGGACGTTGGAAAAGTCTGTTTCTTTGTCATGTTGAATGTAGCGTAGCGGAATGAAACATCTCGGTATGTGCCACAAAACCTAGATTCTTCCTGACGCTGCGCTCCAGTCAGAATGACATTTTTATACCTGCTGAAACTTTTCAAACACTCTCTAAGACTTCTCTAAATCCTACTTCACACATTCGGATTTTTAAAAGTTGCTTCTATAACAAAATTGCTTTTTTTGGTTTTTCCTTGTGAGGTAGACTCACTAATATTTTATAGTTCTAAACTTTTCTAGACTAAAGGTAAATTTTGCTATATGGTAAACAACATCATAGCATAAATTGTTGATATTTACACCAAGAACTAACAATGCAATATTAAACCTGACAGCAAAAATCTGTATACAAAAGGCACATATCTAGTATGTGTGGCTTTAAATAAATTGAAAATTTTGTTAACCATGATACAAAAACTATTAATATTTAGGAGAAATACTAGCGCATTCACAGTTTTTCCGGTTTAGTCAAAACAATATCCAGTATTATCAAAAAACTGGTATCAGGATGTGGTGTAAAAATCAACAGAGGAGTGAAACATGGATTTACGTAGCGATGCCTTGCAGATCCTCAAAGAAACTAGTCGAACTTTTTATATTCCCATTAGTATTTTACCTCCAGGATTGCAAGAGGCAGTCGCATCAGCGTACCTGTGTATGCGTGCCATAGACGAGATAGAAGACCATCCAACACTAGATAATCCGACTAAAGCAAAACTATTAAGAGCAATCAGCCTCACACTCCAAGCCGGAGTTGATGGTTTCCCTGTGGATGCGTTCTGTGCTGGATTTAGCGGCTACGAAAATACCTTAGAAGAAGTCACTCTCAGGGTTAGAGAATGGTCATTACTAGCACCTGAAACCATCGCCCCGCGAATTTGGGATGCTACCGCCGCGATGGCAGATAGGATGGCTTACTGGGCGGAAATTAACTGGAAAGTTAATACAGAGTCTGATTTAGATCGCTATACCTTTGGTGTCGCTGGTGCAGTGGGGCTATTGCTCTCAGATTTGTGGACTTGGTATGATGGCACACAAACAAACAGAACTTTAGCGATCGGTTTTGGTAGAGGCTTGCAAGCCGTTAACATCCTACGTAATCACCTGGAAGACATGGAACGGGGAGTCAGTTTCTTCCCTAATGATTGGAATGCAGCCAATATGCAAGAGTACGCACTGCGGAATCTTGCCCTAGCAGATGCCTATACCAACGCTTTACCAACTGGCCCGGCACTAAATTTTTGCCAAATTCCTCTGGCCTTGGCACATGGCACGATAGACGCTATTGCCAACGGTAAGGAAAAACTCAGTCGAAGTGAGGTGATTGCCCTGCTTGAGCAAATCAGCAGTATCAACTTGAAGGCTGGTTAAGGAAGTAGGGGCAATTCATGTAGCCGAAGGCTTCCCGCAGGGTATTGCCCCTACGGGTGTACATCTCTGGCACACCCTACCAAATCAGTTAACAGTTAACAGTTATCAGTTATCAGTTACCAGTTAAAACATTCACTGTTCACTGTTCACTGTTTACACCCCTACCAAATCAGTTAACAGTTAACAGTTATCAGTTACCAGTTAAAACATTCACTGTTCACTGTTCACTGTTTACACCCTTATACCCATTTTCTCTAAGGAGAGATATCCCATGAAGAAAACTCTATTCCTCAGTCCTCCTTCCTTTGATGGGTTTGATGGTGGTGCTGGTTCACGATACCAAGCTAAACGGGAAATTACATCTTTTTGGTATCCCACATGGCTAGCTCAACCTGCGGCACTTGTACCGGGTAGCAGGCTAGTAGATGCACCACCACATCATCAAACTGTGGAAGATGTATTGAAAATTGCCAAAGATTACGAACTGATTGTCATGCACACCAGTACCCCATCCTTGGCTAATGATGTGAAATGTGCAGAAGCCATCAAAGCGCAAAATCCAGACGCAGAGATTGGTTTTGTCGGCGCTCATGTGGCAGTTTTACCACAGGAGACACTACAAGATAACCCAGTCATTGATTTTGTCTGTCGCAACGAATTTGACTACACCTGTAAGGAACTAGCCGAGGGTAAACCTTGGGATGCAATCACAGGTCTGAGTTATCGTGACCAATACGGTAATATCAAACACAACGAAGAGCGTCCATTAATCCATGATTGGGATGCCATGCCCAGTGTTTTGCCAACCTATGCGCGTGACTTAGATATCACTAAATATTTTATCGGTTATCTCCAGCATCCCTACATCTCCTTTTATACCGGGCGTGGTTGTCCAGCAAAATGTACCTTCTGCCTGTGGCCACAGACTATCGGTGGACATCTGTATCGTCACAAAAGTCCAGCAGCAGTGGGACGAGAGATGGAGTCAGCCAAAGCCATCTTTGGTGACAAAGTGCGGGAGTATATGTTTGATGACGATACCTTTACGATTGATAAGCATCGAGCGATCGCCATCAGCGAACATATGAAACGCTTAAAACTCACCTGGAGTTGTAACGCTCGTGCCAACTTAGACTACGATACCTTAAAACAACTGCGCGATAATGGACTGAGGTTATTGCTGGTGGGTTTTGAATCTGGTAATCAAGATATTCTCAACCGGATTAAAAAAGGCATCAAGCTAGAAGTGGCACGGGAATTTATGAAAAACTGCCATAAGCTTGGTATCACGGTTCATGGAACTTTTATTATCGGTTTACCCATTGAAACCAAGGAAACAGTAGAAGAAACCATCCGCTTTGCCTGTGAACTCAATCCCCATACAATTCAAGTCTCCATTGCCGCACCTTACCCCGGTACAGAATTGTATGAACAAGCTAAAACTCATGGTTGGTTCAACGAACAAGCATTAGTGGCTAACTCTGGGATTCAAACCTCGACATTACAATATCCCACTCTTGCTAGTGCCGAAATTGAAGACGCAGTAGAGAGGATGTATCGTCAATTCTACTTCCGTCCCAAAGCCATCGTACCAATTGTGTGGGAAATGTTGAGCGATCGCCAAATGCTAGTCCGTCGTCTCAGAGAGGGTGCAGAATTTTTCTCCTACCTCAAAGAACGGCGTACACAAGCGGCTGCACACGCAGAATCGAATTAGGACGTAACCGTAAACGTGGTAGAGACGTAGCAATGCTACGTCTCTACAATAATTTTGGGTAAATCCCGACTCAAAACTCTTTCTCTTGATATGCAAGATAAACTGCTTCTAGAAGCACATCAGGGTTGATTGTTGGTGATAGTTCTTCTAGATGGAGAATTGCTTGTACCTGTTGGGCTAACTTGCGGGATAAGGCGACTCTGGCTTTATTGCCCATTTTGCTACGTCGTTGTAGATACTCTCGAATGACGGCAAAATCATCGGGTAACAAGATTGATAAATCAGCGATTTGTAACAAATCCTTATGGAAGGACTTGGCTTGTTCAGAGATTATCAAAGTTGCTGATGAGGTTGGTGCTTGGGCTTGGATGACAATTGTCCCTGCAACTAAGTCACCCAGGCGCTTTTCCCGACGACTAAACACAATCAAAAAAGCACCGAGAAATAAAAACTCATCGACAGGACGTAATAAAGCCCTGAGAGTCGCTTGCTGTAAGCCAATTGGCCGACCATCATCTCGGACTACACGAATTTTAGCCGAACGTTTACCGGGTGTTTGTCCTTGCCATAAAGCTTCAAAAAAGACAAAATAACCAGCGTAGATGACGAAGCTGACAATAAAAGCGATCGCTACTAACCAAATACCCGCTACTGAACCAAAAGTGTCTGCTGTCCAGTCTACCAACTGTGCTGAAATAAACGCCCACGCCAAAAAGAAGACAATCCAAGTCGTAGCTAAAATCACATAATCAATTATCAAAGCCCAGGCACGATTCCCAATCCCAGCCAGGGTAAATTCCAACTCTACACTTTCTGGCGTGTGATATTTAACACGGTTAAACAGGTGCATAACAATTCAAAATGCAAAATTCAAAATGAAGAAAACCGTAAAAACAGGCAGAAGTTAAGTAGCTTGCTTTCACAATCAATTACCCAATACCTAATACCCAATACCCATTAGTTATACTTCGCGATCGCGTAACTTCAAACCCAAGCCTTCGCGGCGACTCCGCAAGTCATAGTAAATTACAGCTTTAATTGTTTGCCAGAATGGTACAAGTACTGCACCACTGCTAAAACTGATCACCAAGACTAGGACTAAATAAAGTAGAAGATAGATAGAAGATCCATCTTGGATTAAGGGTAAGAAAACAAACTGCAAAACCCTAGTGAGAATCTGTACGACAATTTGAATTGGCAGTGTAATTAAAAAAGCCACAAAAGAAATTAACAATACTCGCCAGACATGGCCTTGTGTTAACTCCCAACTGCGCCCAATAGCCGTGGAAGCATCCATATTATCTTCTACAGCCAAGGGTAAATCCACTAAATAGAATCGTGTCACTAACCATAAAACACCCACAAACACCCCAATACCAATCACAAAAGCGACCAGAGCAAACAAAAGATAAATAGCCGGATTTCTCTGCTGACCACTCCCTCCCAGTAGCCCGGCAGATAAAATTCCCAGTAAGCTAAATACAATGACCACACCAATACCAATACCAATACCAACCAGGAACAATAACAGTATTGTCAACAAAAACTGCCATAAACGAGAGTTGACAAAACGCTGACCAGAGGGAATACTTTCAGGTTGATTGACCAGTTCACCAAAAGCCAGGCGAGAAATTAACGCTGTCAGAGCATAAAACTTAGCCCAGCCGTAAACTGGAATTAGTACCCAGAGATAAGCTTTCAACGCCAGTAAAAAATAGTCCTTCAGATGAGAACGATACAGCCTCAATCCTGCACTGACGACATTACCCACGCTCAGTGGTTGAATGGGATTAGGAGAACCAATATTTCCTGCCATGATATCAAAATTTCCTGGAAATTACGGGTATGGATTTGACGCTATCTTAAAGTACGTTAATTGCTAATATGCCCAAAATTTATGAATATTAAACGTTGGATTGCCCGGCGAGAGTCAAACTGGCAGCGTTTGGATGCGTTGTTGAGGCAATTAGAGTCCAAAGGACTCAAATCCCTCAAAGCACTGGAAATTAGAGAGTTAGCCAGCTTATATCGTTCCGTGGCCGCAGATTTGGCCCGCGCCCAAACCCAGCAAGTAGGTAACACTCTAGTACACAGTTTACAAACCTTAACAACTCGCGCTTATACCCAGATTTACCAAGGTTCCCGACGACAAGAATGGCAAGCCGTATCAGAATTTTACCTCTGGGGACTGCCAGCTGTAGTACGGCAGACATTTCCGTATATAGCCACTGCTACGGCGTTATTTTTACTGGGGGTAATAGTCGCTTGGTGGTATGCTTGGCAAGACCCGACATTTATGTCCCTCATCGTTCCACAACCCCTCATTTCTCAAGTGCGAGATGAGCATAAATTGTGGATGGGGTCAATAGTAGGGATTGAGCCTTTAGCATCTAGTGGGATTATGATTAATAATCTCAAGGTGTCTTTTGGTGCTGTGGCTGGTGGGATAACCGCCGGGGCATTTACAACTTATTTAATGGTATTTAATGGTTTACTGATTGGGGCGATTGGTACTTTAGTCGGACAGAACAATCTCGCATATCCATTTTGGGCATTTGTCTTTCCCCACGGCGCTTTAGAATTACCTGCTATTTTCTTTGCTGGTGGGGCTGGGTTTCTCATCGCCAGAGCGATTTTGTTTCCAGGCCGATATCGTCGTGGTGATGCCTTAAAATTATATGGTTCCCAAGCAGTACAGTTAGTATTTGGCATTGTTCCTATGTTAGTTATTGCTGGGATTATTGAGGGATTTTTCTCTCCCAATCCCAGCGTACCTGCACCATTTAAGTATTTGTTTGGTGTAGGATTGTTTATTGGTTTAGTCATGTATTTGAATCGGAAACGTTCATCACCCATGAAGTAGATTAATCATGTATTTTTGGGGAAAATTTTTCTGGTACGGTTATTGCGATCGCTTCTGACCATAAAACCGAACCTATTGGCATTTAATCTGATCTATTGTGTTAGTAAAGAGGCTAAAAATTAAGCTTTTAGACACTAGAATTCCAATAAATATCTCCTCCTTGATTGTCAGTCTAAAAGTTGAAACTTAAGCTGATGATGACCAAACATCGGATTTTAGAGGTGATAATATGGCACTTATTAGATGGGAACCATTTCGGGATATTGAACGCTTAGAACCATTCCGAGATATAGATACTTTACAACGGCAAATGAATCGTCTGTTTGATAGGTTAATGCCTACCAATGGCGGAGAAAAAGTTGGGTTTACATTTGTACCTGCTGCAGAAATCGAAGAAACTGATGATGCTATTCATCTGCAACTAGAAGTGCCTGGTTTAGAACCAAAAGATATCAATGTAGAAGCTACACCAGAATCAGTTTCTATTAGTGGTGAGCGTAAATCTGAAACCAAGACCGAAGAAAACGGTATCACCCGTTCTGAATTTAGGTACGGTAGATTCCAAAGAGTCATTCCCCTACCTTCTCTGGTAGAAAATGACAGAGTAGAGGCTGAATATAAAAATGGTATTCTCCGTCTAACTTTGCCAAAAGCAGAATCAGAAAGACATAAAGTGGTGAAAGTCAATATTGGTTAAAAGAAACAGTAGAGACGTTGCATTGCAACGTCTCTACCGCACCAGAATCCTCGACATATCGTTGATTTTTGTAATTCACATCAGACGTGAATTGGTATGAGGGGGGATAAATAGTTTTCTTACCTACTCATCACTTACTAGCAATTAAAGCTGCGTGTGCTTTTGGTAAATAATACTGTCCGTAGCGATCGCTAATTTGGACTTGGAAGCCAGCTTGACGGAGTTCTTCAGCAATGTCTGTGGCTTTGTATAGCTTCTGGTGATGTATTTCATCAGACCGCCTATAATGTTCTCCTATCTTGCGAAAGCTAGTAATGTAACGAGTTAAGATTCTCTGTTCTTGATCTTCTGTTTTTTCAACTAGTACTGTCCAATCGTCGGTTTGGGTAAAGTTTTTAGTGGTTCGGTTAACTTGTCCTGGTTCTGCAATATCGAAAATAAAGACACCTCCAGGAAGCAAGGCTGTATAAATGCGACAGAATAATTGGTAGAGTGTTTGCTGATTATTGTCTGGATCAAATAAATAATTCAAACATTCACTGACGCAGGTAACAGCATGACATGGGGGAATATCTATTTTGAAAAAAGATCCGACTTTAAATTCTACTTGTGGTAGTCGTCGGCGAGCGATCGCTATCATTGACTCAGAAATATCAATACCCATCGCCTGATAACCAGCTTTGACTAATTCCTGTGTTAATAATCCACTACCACAGCCTAAATCTACAACAAAACCTGTGGGTAGATTAATTTTTTGGAATATTCCTAAAATTGCTGGAGCTGACTTTACCGCATAGTCGGCAAAACCAACATCATGAATAAATGCTAGGTCTTCTTTGTACCAATTCATTTTACATTTGTTAATATTCTAGAGAGTAGGAAAGTACTAAAACTAACATAACAAAATATACATTTGGTGTATTGCAGCCTTCACGCTTGCAGAAAGAAAATTCTTGTAGAGACGTTGCAGTGCAACGTCTCTACTGCAACGTCTCGACAAGGATTTGAGGCAACGCAGAATTAATTTCTACCAGATGTCTAGTCAAAAAATATTTGTCTCAATAGCTAAAACAAGGTTGAGTGAGGATTTTGTTTAATTTTTGTATTGAACACGCCATAGATATAGAGGCAAATACTACCTAGATGTTGATAATAAAATATATGCTAAGAAGATAAGCAATTGATGCTGTCAGTTTTTCTCTGCCAAGTTGGCATTTAGTGTTTTGCACAAAATTGCTCACTTTGGAGAAAACAGATAACTAAACACACACTGATCGCCGATAGTTTGCTTGAATAGCTATATTGAGAGAATTGCCATTTCCTACTCTTGATTATGACAAGTAAGATAATTGATGTCAGAGAATATACTGTCAAAGCTCACAAAAGACTGATTCACACTCGCGTTTTTAACTTCGTTTGTAAGCAGTGCGATGAAGCTACCAAACGCGAAACTTTTGGGCCTCGTCCTCTATATTGCGAGAGATGTCGTCCACCACAAGCACCGAAAAAATCTCAGCAAACCAGCCGCAAAGCAAAACCTCGTCCAACAATCTATAAGAGTGACATCGATTTAGGGTGATTTAGAGCATGATCAATACTCAATCTCAATTAAAACCTCCACAAGACTTCTTCTCTCCACTGTTGGAATTACGAGATTACTATGCTCGTCTTGTAGAAGAGTACGAAAATTTATATACACAAGCGCGATCGCAATTGCATCATGTAGAAGCTTTATTATCTGGCTGGTCTTCTCATGCTGAAAACCAAGACCAAATATCTCTTGGGGAAATTACCCAACAACTATCTACAGCTTTACCAGAAGACTCTCATCTATCTTCAGTTAATGGTATTTCTGACTCTCAGATGAAGTTGGTAGCCTCTTCGATAGATAGCACTACAGTAGCAGATAACGACGAGTCTCTAGCAGTACGTTCGTCACTACCTCTGGACATATCTCCAGATACTATTCGGGGAACTGATATTCCTATGTTGCCTGAATACGAATCTCTAACCCGCATGGACGCAATCAAAAAGCTACTAGAAAAACATCTTGGTGCTGTATGTCATATAGATTTTATTGTGCGATCGCTTTATGGCGAGTTAGAATCATATGTTTTTAAAGTTGTTAAAGGTAGAGTACAGTCTTCTCTCACACAAGGTAAAGAACGGCAAGTCTGGTTTGGTATCCCTGACGAACCCGGTTGTTTCACTCTAGATTTAAGTTTAGTCACCTCTAACAAAACTCATACTTACGCTCAAAATGGCAAGAGTAAGAAGAAGAAACCTCAGATCATCCCGAATACGAAAATTGTCCCCATGCTAGAAGCTTTTCAAGGGCAATTTTTAATTGATGCACTCAGTTCTTTCTTCAAACAGCATCCAGGGAAAGTTTTTACTGTAGCTGAAGTCATCTTGGGACTTTATGGTGAACTAGACGCAGAGGAAACCAGAGAAGTTAAAAGCAAGGTACTCAATGAATTGTCACGCGGCTATCGGACAGGGAGATTTGCCAGAATCCCTGATAAAGTCGGCTTTTATACTTTGGATCTGAAGTTGGCAGGGAGTTCGAGGTGAGTAGGGAGTGCTGAGTGCTGAGTGAGGGAGTGAGGGAGTGAGGGAGTGATGAGTGCTGTTAGCGGTAGCGGGGCGTTTAGCCCGTGCTGAGTGAGAGAGTGAGGGAGTGAGAGAGTGAGGGAGTGAGGGAGTGCTGAGTGCTGAGTATAGAACTAATGACTAATGACTATTGACTAATGACCATTGACTATTGCCTATTGCCTATCAACTCCCCAATTAAGCGTGCGTTTAACTGCTTGATGCCAGGTAGTAAAATTAGCTATGGCGCGATCGCTGTCTGCGCTTGGCTCGAATAAGCGGTCAATTTGGCGTTGGTTTACCAGTGTGGCATAGCTATCCCACAATCCTATGGCTAAACCAGCGGCATAGGCTGCACCTTGGACGGTTGTGTCGCGCATGGTGGGACGTTCTACGGGAATTCCCAGTACGTCTGCTTGGAATTGCATGAGAAAATTGTTCTCACAAGCGCCGCCATCAACTATTAAACGCTGCATGGGACTGCTACAAGAAGCATTGATGGCTTGGACTACTTCTAACACTTGATAAGCGATGGCTTCGAGGACAGCGCGGACTAAATGCTGGGATTGCACTCCACCTGTGATGCCAAAAAAGGCTCCTCTGGCACTCATATCCCAGTAAGGCGCACCCAGTCCACTCAAGGCTGGAACAAAATAAACTCCGCCATTATCAGCAACTTGATTAGCTAGTGTCTCGGTTTCTGCCGCCGTTGTGATCAGCTTGAGGCGATCGCGCAACCATTGGATACAAGCCCCACTGGTAAACATACTGCCTTCTAGGGCATAACCTACATTTAAATCATTGCCAGATTTGGCTTGTGTCCAGGCTATTGTTGAGATGAGTTGGTTGGGCGATCGCACAATATCAGCGCCAGTATGAGCCACCAAAAAGCTACCAGTGCCGTAAGTACATTTCATTAAACCAGGGCGATCGCAGCCATGACCAAATAAAGCTGCTTGTTGATCACCTAAAATAGCTGTGATGGGGATAGCTGCGTTTAATATACTAGTATCAGTAACACCAAATTGTCCTAAACTGGGCTGAATTTGGGGGAGAATCTGAGCAGGAATTTGCAATAAATCAAGCAACATTTCATCCCACTGGCAGGTTTGGAGATTCATTAACATTGTGCGGCTAGCATTGCTGTGATCAGTGGCGTGGACTTTACCGCCTGTGAGATTCCACAATACCCAAGTATCAATTGTCCCAGCGAGGACATTGTTTAAGTCAAGGTCTGTGATATTATCTAACAACCATCTGAGTTTAGTAGCAGAGAAATAAGCATCGATGACTAAACCAGTGCGATCGTAAATCTCTTGAGCATAACCTTGCTCTTTTAATTCGTGGCACAGGGAAGCAGTACGGCGATCTTGCCAGACAATCGCATGATGTAAGGGTTTTCCCGTGGTTTTGTCCCACAGTAAGCAGGTTTCCCGTTGTACAGTCAGACCTATAGCGGCAATTTGTGATGGGGTAATTGGGGAATTAGCGATGACCTCCGGTCGGCTGGAAGCCATCGCATTTTTGATTACCCAGCCTGTATCCCGCCAGATTTCCTCCGCGTCATGTTCTAGCCATCCCGGTTGGGGATAATATTGCGTCAGTTCTTTATACGCCTGTCCGACAATCTTACCTGCGGTGTTGAAAATAAAAGCGCGATTCCCCGTTGTCCCTAAATCCAACGCTAAGATGTACTCTGATGATGTACTGCTCAATATTTGCATAACCCCTGATCACTATTACAACTGTAATTCGGATAGTTACACAATTTTGGTTGATGAATTACGAATTACCATAACTCTTGACATATTGACCATTGACTATGGACTATTGACCACCCTCATTTATGGTTTATTGGTTGAATGTGTAAGTCCTAAATTTTAAGTCCCTAATTTTTTTCTATGCTTTGAGCTAGAGCTTTCTGAGCAATTTTGGTGACATATACCGTGACACCTACAGTGGCAATTAAACCTAATATCTGCATGATTAATTGCCACATTTGAGTTTCGGCTGTAACTGGCTGATGATTTGAGTTAATCATTGCCAAATCTGTGGCTAGAGAACCAATATAAACATACATCACCGTACCAGGAATAATGCCCAGTGAACCTAGTGTATAGTCTTTGAGGGATATCTGCGTGACTCCAAAAGCATAGTTTAATAAGTTGAAGGGAAACAGAGGAGAAAGTCTAGTTAACAGGACGATTTTCCAACCTTCTCTAGCTACTGCTTGATCTATGGTTTGGAATTTGGGATATTTTTCTATCTGTTGAGACACCCAATCTCTTGATAAGTAGCGTCCAATTAAGAAAGCCAAGATAGCACCAACAGTTGCGGCAAATAACACATAAATTGAACCCCAAAATACGCCAAATAGACAACCACCTTTCAAGGTTAAGAGAGAACCGGGGATAAATAGTAAGGTGGCTAGGTTGTAAATTATGATGTAGGCAATAGGGCCGAAAATCCCCAGACTTTGTACCCAAAGGACTAATGTTTGTAAAATTGCCGAAAAATTGAATTGTTTGGCAATAACTACGAGTATGGCGATAAGGAAACTGCAAAACAGTAATTTTAGTTTGCCATTGAATTTGGGCTGATGCTTGGGAATCATTGCTTTTCTACTCCCTACTCCCTCAAGTACAATATGACAAATACATGAGCATTAGTTTAAAATCCCCAAAATTTTCCCTGACGATACCAAGTGCGGATTTGTTCTGGTGCAATACCCAATAGATAAGCAATAATCACAATCTGATTGATCAATGTAGTTTTGATAACTCCCTTTTGCATCCATCTGCGGGCTGAGGTGATAACTGATGCTGATATAATCGCAATTTTACCAATATGTTTTAACCGTATTATGAGTTCAAAGTCTTCCATGATAGGTATTTCAGGAAAATAGCCGATTTGTATAAAAAATTCTTTAGTAATAAAAATTGCTTGATCACCATAGGGCATTTGGAGAAAATGCGATCGCCATTTCACCCCCAACTCCACCAGTCGCAACGGTAAACCCGACCCATCGATCCGCAAGGTAAACGCACCAGCCACAACTCCAGGCTGTTGTAGTACTGAGCGAATCATCTCATCAAAGCCAACAGGTAAACGGGTATCAGCATGGAGGAATAACAGAATATTACCATTAGCAATCGCTGCACCCGCATTCATTTGTAAAGCCCGACTAGGAGATGATGAGATGACTTTCACACCAAAAGACTCAGCTAACGCCACGGTATCATCTTGAGAGCCACCATCTACAACAATTATTTCTATATTTGTCCTCGGTTGAATGTTGGTAATAACTTGTTTAATATTTCCTGCTTCGTTCAGAGTCGGAATGATGATGGAAATTGTAGCCATATTGAGATTCTGACTCATGATTTGCAACTAGTTGAATCTTTCAACATAGTATCAAACAGCAACACCTATTAAGATACGATTAATTACACAGATTTTTTGCTATTAGCTATTTAACCTATAATTTATTTAGAAGTTGATGTCATACTCAAGATGATTTCCTATGACAGCTATCACCGTCAACTTAAACTCTCTGATTCAGCTAACTGACAACGAATTTTATCACCTGTGTCGAGAAAATCCTGATATTAAATTTGAAAGAAATGCAGACGGAAAACTATTGATTATGCCACCCACAGGCGGAGAAACTGGAAAGCGGAATTTTGAAACGGCTGTTGAGTTGGGAATTTGGAATCGTCAAAGGAAGTTAGGTGTATGCTTTGATTCTTCAACTTGCTTTAAACTTCCCAATGGGGCAAATCGTTCTCCTGATGTTGCTTGGATTAAAAAAGCTCGATGGGATGCACTCACACCGGAAGAACAAGCAAAATTTCCCCCCATCGCCCCAGATTTTGTTTTAGAGTTGATGTCACCTAGCGATAGCTTGTCAGAAATGCAAATAAAAATGCAGGAGTATCTAGATAATCAAGTTAAATTGGGTTGGTTAATTAATCCGCAAATGCGTCAGGTAGAAATCTATCGTCTTGGTAAACCAGTAGAGATATTAACATCTCCCCAAGAGTTATCAGGTGAGAACGTTTTACCTGGATTTATTTTAAATTTACAATTAATTTGGGGATAAACGAGACTAACCTATTTAACCTATAATTTATTTAGAAGTTGATGTCGTACTCAAGATGATTTCCTATGACAGCTATCACCGTCAACTTAAACTCTCTGATTCAGCTAACTGACAACGAATTTTATCACCTGTGTCGAGAAAATCCTGATATCAAATTTGAAAGAACCGCAGACGGAAAACTATTGATTATGCCACCCACAGGCGGAGAAACTGGAAAGCGGAATATTGAAATTGCCGCAGATTTTGTGATTTGGAATCGCCAAATTAAGTTAGGTGTATGCTTTGACTCTTCAACTTGCTTTAAACTTCCCAATGGGGCAAATCGTTCTCCTGATGTTGCTTGGATTAAAAAAGCTCGATGGGATGCACTCACACCGGAAGAACAAGCAAAATTTCCCCCCATCGCCCCAGATTTTGTTTTAGAGTTGATGTCACCTAGCGATAGCTTGTCAGAAATGCAAATAAAAATGCAGGAGTATCTAGATAATCAAGTTAAATTGGGTTGGTTAATTAATCCACAAATGCGTCAGGTAGAAATCTATCGTCTTGGTAAACCAGTAGAGATATTAACATCTCCTCAAGAGTTATCAGGTGAGAACGTTTTACCTGGATTTATTTTAAATTTACAACTAATTTGGGGATAATAAATATCTATTGATTGCGAATTGTCTGCTCAAATTCTGCAACAGCATCGTATTGATCAGGCATAGCAATATAGCGCAATAACAAAGTAGGATCTAAATCTGGAAAAAACCCACTTCTACTAACTTCTGTATACTCACCATTCTCACCAAAGCGAAATATTTTGATTTGATTAGATTTCCAAAACCAAATTTCCGGTATTCTTTGAGGTTTAAACAATTCTTTCCTGTCAATAGTGCCACTAGTAACAATGACTTCAATCACAATATCAGGAACTTCTTTTTCTATGCCAATGCTGTAAGATTCATCTGGCGTGCCAGAAGCATATCCTGGTTCTTCAAGGGTGTAACCACCACGAGCGTAGAATCGAATACCCAACACTCTCATATAAGCTTCTAGCAGCAAGCCAAAAGTACTTTTCACTCCCTCATGTTTCTCGCCAATGGGGGACATTATTTCTAAAACTCCTGACAAATAAGATAATCTCACATTATGGTTGTCCACCAGATAAGCTTCAATTCCTTTGAACTGTTCCCAAGAAACATCTTTGAGAGTGACTAGTTTTTCTTCTGTGGACTGGCTTACAAGTGGAGTATTCATAACAACACTGCCTTATAGCGTTTCTTGCTTGAGTGAGGTACATTTAGTTGAATTTTCTATCAACCCTAATTGACGTTTTGCTAACTTGCTTATTTTGTGATATGCCATTAATTAGGATTACACATTATAGATAAGTATGTTTCAGTGTAACACACCCTTATTCATTGTGCTTCTGGCATCATTACACGCCGAATAATTGCATCTCCAAGTTGTTGCTTATTCTTAATACATAAAGCTGTCTTTTCTTTAGCTGCATGATAATTAGTATTCATCTGATTTAAAAAATCTCTCACAGGAACTTCATTGGATATATCTATAATTAATTGATTCAGTCCGGCATCTGAATATAAGCCAGTGATTTTATCGTGTTTAATTCCATCTACTACAGCGATGGGGAGAGAGTTACAAACCATAGAAAACATGAGTACGTGTAAGCGATTGCTAAAAACCATGTGAGCGCGAGAATATAACTCATAGATATTATGGCTATTAATGCTTTGTTCAATAAAGGTTACATTATAATTGTCTTTATATCTATGACTAATTTCTTGACAAAATTCATAATCTGTTTCAACCTGATAGGAAATGACCAATCTTTTCTGCCAATTTACACATACTGTGTTGACTATTTCATCTAAAACAGGAAATAATTTGGTTTTGTATGTATTTGGGTCATCATGAGGATTAGTAGCTTTTCTAAAACTAAAGATTACATAATCATCCTCAGATTCTAAGATTTTTTGCTCTAGCTTTGGTGTTTTCATTAACCAAGCCATATCAGGGAAAATTTCTACTTTATTTATCCCTAGTTGTTTGGCATATTTTTCTGATTTTGTATCTCTAACTGAATAACAATACATAATTTTAGATAGCCAAACTTCTACTATTTGGTCTATTTTTGAGAATGGGCCGATAGACACCCCTAGTCTACAGATACGAACGCCTAAAATCTTCAAAATAGTTAAAAATACTACTGTTTTAATTGTAGTAATTAAATGTTTGATATATTGTTGATTTCTAAGAACTCTACTTAAGTAATGCCCTGGATTAAGAAAATAGTATATTTGAGTATGAGGATTGAAAAGAGATTTAATAGCAAAAGATAATACCAAAATCAGAAATTTACTATTGTATTCGCTAGCTTTTTCTGCATTTTTAATCTCTAGTTCCTGATTCAACCAAGCGGGAATGTATCGTTCATCGATAATCAAATTCCCGTAATTTCTTAATTTCTCTAGTAAAGTTTTGAGAATGATCACATCTCCCAGGTTTTCATACTGAGTTTGGGCATTGACAAAAATGATGTTCTTTATTTGATGATTTTCCATCTGAATTACCGTATTTAAGTAAGGAGATAAGGGAATAAATTAAGGCAAATAGCAATAGCGTCTTTAAAAGAGAAGCTAAAGCCAAAAATAGCAGCAGGAGACGAGGAGAAAATAGAATTTAGCACTCACGACTCTTTATTTAACTGGTGCTTGAGTTGCTTAAATACTTGGTACATATCTGGGAAACGGCTATACATAGCAGCAATTTTGAGATATATCTTGTGGGGAATAGCTGGAGTGCCAGAGACGGTTTCTCCGGGTGCAACATCGTGTAAAATGCCGGTTTGGGCGGAAGCGATCGCACCATCACCCATTTTGGCTTGATTAGCAATTCCCACTTGTCCTGCCAAGATCACGCGATTACCTAAGGTGACACCACCAGCCATCCCGGCTTGTCCAGCGATCGCACAACCAAAACCAATTTTACAGCCGTGGGCGATTTGGACTAAGTTATCGATTTTAGTTTGATGACCGATGCGAGTTTCTCCGACAGATGGGCGATCAACAGCACTGTTGCAGCCGATTTCTACCCCATCTTCTAAAATCACATAACCAGATTGTTCCATTTTGAACCAACCTGTACGGATGGGGACAAAACCAAAACCTTCTGCACCGATGACAGCACCACTGTGGATAACGCAATCTGCACCGATTTGACTGCGTTCTTGGATGGTACAGTTGGCGTGTAGAGTAGTGCGATCGCCTATTTTCACATCGGGGTAAATGACAACGTTGGGATGAATAATTGCCTCATCACCAATTTCGACCCCTGGCTGAATCACCACATAAGCACCAATGTATACATCTTTGCCGATTTTGGTGCTGGGATGAATCACCGCCGTGGGATGAATTTCTGGGGTGGGGCGATAGGGTTGGTAAAATATGGCGATCGCTTTAGCAAAAAACAGTCGGGGTTCTGATGTGGCTACCCAGGCGATACCACGTTCTTCAGCTTGGGCTTGTATGGTTGGATCGGCTGGCAAAATCAAGGCACTAGCATGAGTTTTAGCCACAAAAGAGGCAAATTTGCCACCTTCTATGTAACTAAGTTGATTAGTTGTTGCTTCATCGACAGCAGCCAAGCCAATAATTTCTGGGTCGTTATTTGGGTTGGTAGTTAGGCTATGGTGGCTAGCCTCTAGTTTTGATACGACTTCGCTAAATTTCATTGGTAGTTAATTACTAATAAGTTACCTCACATCTTGCACATAGCCCTAGTGATTAGAAATTGCATACAAGCGAGCCTGCGCGGACTAACTTAAAATCAAGCTTTTAACCCGCGTAGGCGGGTTTTGTCTGTATAGCCGCGACTTCTAGTCGCCTGGTGCAAGATATGAGTTACCGTCATTGTGGTCGATAACTTGTTAGTGTATCAGCTTCATTGTTGCTTTGTTGAATATTTTTTCCCTGCTTGATGCCTCTGATGAACTGTAATAGACGACTCATAAGTTTTGGCGAAATTACTATCACTAGGAAAATTTTCAGCAGCAACTTATATGTGTATATTTGTTTTAAATTTTCTGGTTTTAGTCGGATATAGTTCCATAGGTTGCCCAGCACGTATTTAATATCGACTGTAGAGTTATTCTCAATGCTATCTAGATATAGCTCTACGTTATAGCGATATATATTAGATAAGCTATAATTTTTTAGGTATTGTCTTTCTAAGGGAACTACCTGCATAGCTTTATCTAAAATCCTCAGACTCGCTTCTCTAATCACTTGCAATTTGAAAGACTTGGAGGTAACAGAACGGCGGTAAAGGATTTGATGTTTAGGGACGACAACAAATTGCCATTGATGTGCTAACCGCAACCAATAATCCCAGTCTTCCCCTGATCTGAGGCTGATATCAAAATAGCCGACAGAGGTAACAGCAGCTCTACGAATGAGAGGATTAGAACCATTAGTTAAAAAATTTGCCATCAACAAATCATAATACACATTGCCTTGATAAACAGGCTCAAAAGGTTTTAATAATTCGCCTTTTTCATCAATTGTATAAGTCCAACTGTAAGCAACTCCCGCTTCTGGATGGGCTTGCAATGCAGCAAGTTGTAGTTCTAGTTTATCTGGTGTCCACAAGTCATCAGCATCAAGAAAGCTAATATATTCGCCAGTGGCATGAGTAATTCCATGATTACGAGCGCCAGAAGCTCTACTATTTTCATAAGAAAAAACTTTTAGGCGATCGTCTGTAATACTTTGCAGAACTTCTAGTGTTTTGTCAGTTGAGCCATCATTAATGACAATGATTTCCCAATCAGAAAATGTTTGTTGCTGCACTGAAGTGATAGTTTCTAAAATTGTGCGTTCAGCGTTGTATGCAGGAATGATGACAGATATGGTAGGCATAGTTTTAGTACAGATATACAAAAGAAAATTTTGCTGTTTAATTAACTTTGCTTAAAGCATTGATACGATTATGGAAAACATATCTATAAGTCCAGATGGCTGAAACAGGGATAAATAAAGCATGAGATACCACAACGCCAACAGCTACCCAAAATATTCCCCATTTGACTGTAAACAGTATTGTTGCTGCAAAGAACATGGTGAACAAAAAATTAATGCGTAAGTTGATATGGGTTTTATCTACAGCATTTAGTAGCAGTGCATTTGCCCAGCCGAAAGCTCTGGGTATCACCGATAAACAAATTAACATTAATATGGGTACAGCTACTTTCCATCTCTGACCAAACACAGCCGGGACATATATAGGGGCGAGAATTGATTGTGCCATGATAATCAGTAGCACAATAGACATAACCTTTTTTAGGCTACTTAAATATCTGGCTTTGAATTCTGCCAAATTTTCTCTCACGGCACAGATATGGGGGAATAAAGCAGACATAAAAGTATTAATCACATTCATGCTGATACCAGAACCGGCATTGAAAGCGAAAAAGTAAATTCCTAGCTGTTCTGTACCGAGGAATTTACCCACTAATAAATAATCTAAATTGTTTCTAATTCTATTTAAAAATTCAACGGCAAGGATATTTTTACCAAAATTCATTACTTCCCGCCATTTATCTAGGGAAAATGATTTAGGAGGTCGCCAAGAGCTATTTTTCCAAGTAATAATTACCCACACCGGAGTTGATAAAACCATTGACAAAACTATAGCCCAAACCCCCAGCCCCATCACAGCTAGAATCACTGTCACAGCATTACCAACAAATGCTTGAGTTGCGTTACATATTGCTGTAACTTTCAGATTATTATTGCGCTCAATTATGGCAGCATTCACCATATACATGGGGTATATGAGATAGACAACAGATAAAGCACAAATGGGTAAAATTAACTGTTGGTTATTATAAAATTGGGCGATGGGAAAAGCTACTGCACACTGAAAACAGAATACAGAACCACAGAGAATTAGGTTTAACCAGAAGGATGTATTACATATAGTTTTGATATCCTGTTCATCAGCTTGAATAATCTTCGCACCAATTCCACCCCGCAAAGTGAAAACATTTGCGAATTCAAATATAGTGTAAATTATCGCCATTGCTCCATAATCTTGGGAGCTAAACATTCGAGATAAAGTGATAGTTGTGCCTAAGCGAAAAATCCGATTGATTAATTCTGCTGTGCCTAGCCAACTAACGTTACGAATAAATTGACCAGATAATAATGGTTTTAGCTTGTTGATGAGCATTATGATGAGGCTGATATTGCTAGGTGACAGAAATAATCAGATTTTTTGTGTTGCTAGAGGAATTAGGAAGCAGCAACACCCAAAACTAAGCGGCGGAGATGGCGAGTGAGCGATCGCAAGTTATCATAACCTTGAGTACCTAACAATTGCATAATCAATACGGCTAGGCTCAAACGTAGGCAGTATGATGTAAAAAAGATTTGTGGGTAATGTAAAATTGCTTGTTGACGAAATTTGATTGCTTCTTGGTAATTCTTTTCGTCCATACAAGTCCACGCTGTATAAAGAAAGATCCAAGCGTAGCTACGGTTTCTTAAGTATAGTAATTCCGTTGGTACAGATTCAAAGGTTTTTTCAAACACTCGCCGGATATTTTTCAACATCTTGGGACGATTTTTACTCATACTTTGTGAGTGGCGGCGATAGAGTGTTAATGGTTCTTTGACTACGGCAAAGTGATAATGTGCTGCTAATCTAATCCACATATCACGGTCTTCAGAACTAGTTAATTCTCTATCAAATAGTCCTACTTTGTCAAAGCAAACACGGCGTACCATTGCTGAACTACCGTTAGATATTTTGTCATTGACAACCATCTGTTCCCAAACATCACCTTCTACATGGGAAGCGACTACTACACCTGTGGGTTTACCTGTTTCATCAGTCCAAGCTGTCCATGTATAAGCTAGCCCAGCTTGGGGTGAATTATCTAAGCATTGTACTTGTTTTTCTAACTTAGTCGGTAGCCACAAATCATCAGCATCAATGAAGGCGATATATTCTCCTGCTGCGTTAATAATGCCAGTATTTCGCGCTCCTGATAAGCCTTGATTTTCTTGAGAAATTAGTCTAACTCGTGGGTCTGTAATTTGTGTAGCCCATTCAATGATATTGTCGGTACTACCATCATTAATAATTAAGATTTCGATATCTCTAAAGGTTTGTTGTAAGACACTCTCCACCGTGGCGGGGAGATATTTCATTCCATTATAGGAAGGGATGACAACAGTTACTTTCGGCATAGAACACACTTATTTATTTACACTGGAATGGGGAAGAAGGAAGTAGAGAGGCAATAGGCAATAGGCAATAGGGAAGAAGGAAGTAGAGAGAGAGTAGAAATGTATTGAGTTGTTAAAAATCAAATATGAGTCCTATATTTTTAAGATTAAGGCATTAAAGCTAGGAGAGTGCGGCGTAAATTTCGGCTGATGTTGCGGACTCCATCTAATCCCGAATTACCAAAGAAACGGGTGACGACAATGGCAAATTTTTGCGCTATTCCAGAACGAGAGTAAATCACTTTTGGATCACAGGTATGAGCTTGTTGACGATAATAAATGGCTTGTTCGTAATTTCTGTTATCTAAAGCTCTCCATGCTAAATATAAATAAACTAGAGCATAGGTATGTTGCTTTAAGTATTGCAATTCTGCTGGTACAGATTTAAATGTTTTTTCGATGACGGCTTGGTTTTCTCTAAACACTCTTTCGCAGTTTTTTGACATACTACTACGATGTTGGCGATAGAGAGTTAATGGTTCTTTGACTAAGGCAAAAGCATAACGAGCAGCAATGCGAATCCACATATCCCAGTCTGATGAACCACCCATTGCAGGATCAAATAATCCCACTTGTTGAAAACAAACACTGCGAACTAAAGGAGAACTACCACAAACAACTGTAGTACATTGGATAATCTGTTTCCAGATATTGCCTTCACCATTAGTTTTTAAAACAGTACCGGTTGATGTGCCATTTTCATCTATTAACATCACCCAGGTATCTACTAGTCCCACTTCGGGATTTTTATCTAAACAAGCGACTTGTTTTTCCAGTTTAGTTGGTTCCCACAAATCATCAGCATCTAAGAAGGCGATATACTCCCCTTGAGCATGAATCACACCAGTATTATGTGCGCCTGTTAAACCTTGATTTTCTTGTGTAATTAACCGGATGCGTAAGTCTGCCAATTGAGAAATCCACTCGATGATATTGTCTGTACTACCATCATTAATTATCAGGACTTCAAAATCAGTGAAGGTTTGTTGAAACAGCGTATCTAGCGTTGTTGGCAGATAAGCCATCGCATTATAAGCGGGAATCACTACAGAAACTTTGGGCATAATTTTTGGCTCCTCAATTTAATAAGTTAGTTAAAGTAAATCAACGCTGTTTTTCAATAGTTGCTAAAATTAAATCACGATATTTTAGGGCGATCGCTTCCCAACTAAACCGTAAAGCATTTTGCCGCGATCGCATTTTTAAATCTTGGTTAAGAACCTGCTCTAGGGCTTGAGCATAAATCTCCAAATTCGTTACATCACATACCATACCAGCATCAGCGACAATCTCTCGCCGCATTTCATCATCGGTGGCAACTACTGGTAAACCACTAGCCATTGCTTCGACATAAGCAAGTCCAAATGGCTCGTCAATCGAAGGTAGGGTAAATACATCCGCACTGCGGTAAACTTCTGGCATTCGTTCATAGGGGAAGCTTTGAATTTGAAAACGCTGCTTTCCTAGTAACTCATCACCTTTAGCTTGGAAATAATCACGGTCAATACCATCACCACATAATAGTAAACTGGCGTGGGGTAATTTGGCGATCGCCTGCATAGCTAATTCGATGCGCTTGTGGCTATTGCGCTTCAGGGAGGCGACACAGAGAACCACAGGTTTTGGTAAACCAAAATCGATCTGGTTGCCTATTGGAGTAAACTTGTCTACATCTACACCGTTGGGAATGATAACAATATTCTGTTGCGGGGCTAAATTACGGGCAAATGCGGCTATTTTTTCTGAGAAAACTACTAATTGATTAGGATGAAAGCGCAAATTCCGGGATAATGATTTGCCACCCCCCATCAAACCCACGTGTTCGGTAAATAGTATTGGTGTACCTTTAAAAAATCTGACCACAGCGCCTACTGCCATCCCGCCATAATCATTGCAAGGAAATATCAAATCAACAGGCTTAGTTAATAGGCGAATAGTACAAGGTAAAAAATTACTGACGTGTTCTATAACTATTTCTGGATGACTCATAAACTTATGCACAAATCCAGAAATTAACGGATTTCGCACAAATTCAAAAGCATGAGTCCGAGGGATACCCCCAGATGGCTGGGAAAAATCACCACAAGGCGCACCACTCAAAAGTTCTACATCAAAATATCCACTCAAGCGCCGTGCTAATTCTATAGCAAAAATCTCCGAACCACCACTCCAATTCACACCTGCACTAGGATGCAGCAACACCACTCGGTAACGTTTTTGCTTTGGTGCTGTTAAATGGTTGTTGTTAGTAGAGTCAATTACTTGCTGTGCCATTTTTATCTGTTGTTATCAAAAGCATTCATTGACTAATTAAGCATTGGCAGATTTCGGTTTAAAGCTAAACATCAACTGCTTCTCAATCAGGGAATGAACTAAACAGCCAAATATAATTGATAGCACTGCAATCAAGATTCCCACAGAATTTAAAATCAGAATGTTCTGCGTCACATCTGGATAAATCTTCTCTACAACTTTACTGATGTTGTTGATAGCAAATCCATGTGCCAGATAAATCGAATAGGAAGCATCACCTAGATATGAAAGTACCCCAGGAACATTAATATTCCTCGCTCTTTCTAAGGATGCAAAACCCAGCACCAACAACATGGAAGGAATACCAAATTTGATTACTGGTGATATAGGCAATATTTGGTAATAGTAATTGACTGCCGCAAATGCGTATAAAAATAATCCCACCAAAATTAAAGGCATTGCCCATTTAATTTTGTGCTGCATAAATAAATAAGCAGCCAAACAACCAAGCGCAAATTCTAAATTATACTCACTGAAAACAAAATTGAGGATGATGTTGCCTCTTGGTAGATCAATGATGCCGACAAAATTACCAAACACACCTAATAGCCAAACAGCAATAATTGGGTAAGCGATTTTGCTAGAAACACCAATCAGTAAAGCAAAAATTATGTAAAACATAATTTCAAAGCTTAATGTCCAACTCACCCCCAAGAAACTAGTAGATAAAATACTTCTGTTTTGAGGAAAGAGAGTGATGGCTTTGATGATTTCTAGAAAACTGCGCTCGGTTGTCTCTGGATTGTAAGCAAATACAAAAGAAGCTAGCATTTTTAAACCGAGAAATACCCAGTATATAGGATATATTCTCAAAAATCTCTTGATTAAGAAGGTGTTGACTTTCGCGGGATTACCAATCTCACGCTGATGAATATATAAGATAATAAATCCACTTAAAACGAAGAAAAAGTCTACACCAGAGCCACCAAAGTTGAAAATTTTAAACCAAAAATCTTTACCATAATTTTGGTTAAATATGAGATCACAATGAGCTAATACTACTAAGACTGCTGCCAAACCCCGTAATGCTTGGAGGCTATAAAGCTTTTGTCTAGATTGAGAACTTTGATTCATAGATTTTTCCTGATTTGATCAATACTAGGGAGATGGGAAGGACTGAATTTTACTTAGCTGCTCCTATGGAAAATAGGAATGGTTTACTTCTACTTTTCAAAATCTCATACATTAATAACGGGCCTGTGATTCCCATGAAAGAAACAACAACAAAGTACAAACTTGGATGCGGTAATCCTAGGAATTTTAATAAGATAGCTTTGGAGAAGCCTGTAAAGTAGCCATGAAATAGGTAGATGGCTATACTTACTGCACCCAAATATTGACAGCATTGAATAAATTTATGTAAGAGGTTGTTATTCGCTTGCTTTTCGACGCGGTTAATTAACTGCATAGAGATAAAATACAGCAATATAAAACCAACTATGCCGTTAATCATTCGCAGATAGTCAATTCTGGCATCCTTGGGAAGAAAATATTCACAAATCACCATCATCGCTAGGCATAAACCAGGAATAACTATATTTGTGAATACATGACCATTCTTAGCCATGAATGTTTCTAGTTTAGGTAGATAACCCGTAATCAAAACACCAAATATGTAGAAAAGATTCCAGAAAAAGTATTTTTGAATCTCTGGATTATTGAGCAATGTACTAGCGATAAATAAACCGACTGATAATAATGAATAGCCTATGATTGATTTAAAGTTTTTAAAATAGAGAAAAGCAAATAGAGTTGTGAAAATCAGCACGTGTAAAAACCAAAATATCTCATAGGGAAAGATGACTGCGGTAATTACATCAGTCACAGAGAAAGGTTTTGCTTTAGATAAAGACTGGAGAATGAAATAAGGTGGACACCAGACAATCAAGGGTATGAGTAACTTTTGAAATTTAGAGGTAAAAAACTTTTTGTAACTTATATTTTTATTGCTAAAAGCAGTAAAGGCAATCCCAGATGCTATAAAGAAGGTAGGCATATGAAACGTATTAATTAAATCACATATCCAGCCTAAAAAAGAGAGATCAGAATTATATATTTGCCGCATTCCATAGGCGATGTTGTAACCAATGACGTGGCCAATAACGACAAAAGCTATAGCAACACCGCGAATAAAATATAAATATTGGGATAATTGAGTTTTGAAAACAGTACTTTGATGGGAAAGAGTGCTATGACTCATGCTAAAAACCTCCTCTACCAAAAAGCCGAATCAACATCATCTTGAGTTTAGGCACTAAATAACGTTTTAGAAATTGTTTTGTATTTCATCAAATTAGACACTATTATCCAGCTAGTAAAAAATCCCACTGTAGTTATTAGTAGTATGGTAATCATCGGTGTTATGACCATGAATTTGGGTGCTAATTTAGTGATTACGGTTATATATATTGTCAATACTAAATAATGGATCAGATATATACCGAAAGAAGATATGCCCAAGTTTGCAATATAAGATGATTGCGAAACTTTATTGGATAAAGCTAAACCACACAGCAATAAAGAAAAAGCCGTACCTATTTCGTATATGGATTGAGGAAAATAAAATATTTTAAATAAATTCATTAACCATAAAGTCGAAATCAGTATTGCAGATATTAAGCAATATAGGGCTTGTTTTTGATGAAAGTTGGTGATTCTCTTTTTGATAGCTGGGTGATTCATAATCATCGCCAGTAAAACATAAGGTAAACATTTAATTAACCAGGCGATCGCCACTAACACTAACCTCAATATTTGGTTATCGTTGTTATCAGGAAATAAGGCTTTCTCAACACTTTGCCAGGCAACTGAACAAGCATTAAGTTCTGCTAAACAATCAGCGCCAAATTTAGCAAAGAATTGGAAATCATTACCTGATATTATTTGTAACTCATAGATGACAATACTCATGACAGACAAAGCTATTAGTGTGATCAACCTAATCCGGTGACGAACTAAAAATTCAGCAACAATGATTAAAAAACTACCTGTAAATAGCAGAGGTAAAAAGTAAAGATGAATGGAAGCACCACCGAGGAAAATTAGTAAAGCTGGATCTTGAAATAAGTTACTAATATTTCCCGACTCACTGACAGTTTTCAAAACCCGCAAAGATAAATAAATCAGACTCCAGAGAAAATAAGGAACTAGTAATCTCTCTGAACGAGATTTAAAGATAGAAGTAACAGAAGATTGGTGTTCATTGACATATAGCTTTTTAGTCATCAAATAAAACGATGAGGCGAGGAAAAAAGGCACAGCAAATCGGCTCATTTCCATTAAGACTGCTGTCCAGCCATCAGAAGGAAAGCCAGAGTAAAGCATTAAAGTTCCAGCATGAATCAAGACGACAGCATAGGCTGCTATGCCTCTAAATAAGTCAATCCCTACTAGTCTTTGCTGATTTTTTGGCTGAGTTAACCCACGATTCATTGCTATTTTCATCCTCATCGCTGCACTAAGCAGATTGTGTTAATCGATGTGTTTGCCAATACTCGTTTCCCCAACCAGCGATCGCCACCAAAGTCCACCAATATAAAAAGAACGTGGTAGCATCAACAATATTGCTACTCAGCATACTGGCGAGATTAGCCACAAATAATGCCAACAACAGAAGACATAAATTCCGGCGATCGCTTTTTGGTGGTGAACTTCTCAAGAGATTGACAAGATGTACACCTTGAACAGTTAAAAAAAGCACAAACCCCAGCAAACCAACAATTCCCTGCTCTACCAGAAATCTCAGGTAATCGTTATGGGGTGCAAAACCACTACCCGTCCGAAAATCTTTAATACCCAACACTGGACTAGAATCTAAACCGTAGCCCAGTATGGGAAACTGCTTCCAAGCTTCAATCAGATAATTCCAATGCGCCAACCGCCAGTTAAAGCTATTGCCATCTCCATAGGACAAGATAATTGCCCGTGATATGTCAATATTGGGATTGAGTAGGGGAGTTTGATAAATTTCTGTCAGTCGTTGTTGTCCAAATTCTGTACTGCCAAACATATAGACAAAAGCAGAACAAAACAGCACTACACCGATAACTCTAATTGGGGTGATTTTCGTAGAGTTGATAAATAGTATCAGTAAGAACACTGCGCCGATACCCGTGAAATATCCCGTTCTCACAAATACAAAGGACACCAAACCGAGTAAAATCATCCAAGGTAAACGCTTTTGCGAGGTGCTTAACTTCCACCAAATCAAAGCAATAAACATTGTCAAAAAAATGCCCAAGCCATTGGGAAAACCCAAAGTTCCCGATACATTGCTCCCGGCCTTAGCTTGAGCTGTTAATAAAGATGGCAATATCGATGCTGGTAAAAATATCTGCATCAATGCCACACTAATGGGCGCTACCAAAGACAGCAGCAACAAAGAAACCAATTTTTCTGGTGGGACACGGTCTTTTAACTGCATCACCAACAGATAGATCATCAACCAAGAAAAATAACGCATCCATACCTTAATGGCACTGGGTAAGAAGGCTGCTCCCATGCCCAAGCCGCCCAAAGGTAGAAGAATTACCCACAGGCTTTGCATCATTACCCAGCCCACGAAAAACCACCAAAACTTATCTGTATGCACCGCTTTACCTGTCAGCAGTGCCACCACTACGTATAGTATTGTCAGCGCGTTGATGCCGATGGCAAAGGCCGATGGTAGTTGTAATCCAGAAAAAAGATCGAGAGAACTACGCAGGATCAGCAACCCAATCACGGCTTGCTCAAAACTAGTAAAAAACCACAGTAAAGCCGCACCGACAATCAGCGCCAAACACAGTAATAGCGGACTAGCACCAGCCAAAAACCCTGCGACTATGCCGATAGGCAAACCAACCAATCCCAACCAGAAAGTTAGACGAGCGGAACTGCTAGAGCTTTTGTTTGTTAACATTTTTACTTCGACCTCGAATTATCAGCCGAATTTTTGCTACTACTGCCTAACGCAGTGAACCGTCTCAAAGGTTTAGGTAACTTGGATTGGTAATCTTCCACTGGATAACGGTAATATTTTTCAGTATCACTCGTCATACCATTGACAATTACGCCTAAAACTGGTATGCGGTTTTGGGTTAGTTCGGATACCGCACGTTGTAGTACTTCCTTGAGCGTAAAACCGGGACGTGTGGTTAGGATCACCCCATCACTCAATTGACTGAGAGTGGAAGCATCAGCGCAGGCGCTTAAAGGTGGTGTATCGATAATGACTAAATCGTAGTGTTCGGCTGCTTCTGCCACTAACGATTTCATTGTCGGTGATTCTAGTATCTGGGAAGGTCTACCACGCAATTCACCACAAGTTAAGACATCCAGATTATCTATATTTGTTGGCTGTACTGCACCCAGTAGATTTCTTGTGCCG
Organism: Nostoc sp. TCL26-01; assembly: GCF_013393945.1. Lineage (NCBI taxonomy): Bacteria > Bacillati > Cyanobacteriota > Cyanophyceae > Nostocales > Nostocaceae > Nostoc > Nostoc sp. TCL26-01. The sequence continues at coordinate 2,752,119 of NZ_CP040297.1, read as the reverse complement.
TTAATCACCTCCGTAATTCCTGGTCTGGAAGGGATGTTAAACAAGGTGTGTTGTACTGGCTTACGCAAATCTGCATCGATAATCAACGTCCGTCGATATAACATCGCTGAGACAGCCGCCAAGTGAGAGACAACGACTGATTTACCTTCTCCCGACAGGGGACTGCTGACCACTATGACTCGGATATTATCTGTACTGCGGAACTCTAGGTTCTTCAACAGCATCCGGTAAGGTTCAACTAAAGTTAGGTCATCTAGAAATTGTTCGGCTGGTTCTAGACTTAGTTTAGTACCTGGCAGACGAGGTAGGACTCCTAACAGGGGCAATTGGAGTAACTCCTCAGCTTCGGAAGCATCGCGCAGTGTGTTGTCTAGGACTTCTAGTAGCAACACCAAACCGATCGCCAGGATACCGCCAAAGAAGGTAGCCAGGACTAAAACAACGCTCCGTTTAGGAGATGCAGGTAACTCTGGCACATCAGCACTTTCAATAATACGGATGTTGCTAACTTTTTGTGCCTCAGTAATCCTGGCTTCTTCTAACTTGCCTTGAAGAAACTTTAATGACTCAGAAGCTTCTTCTCGCTGACGAGTGAGTACAGTTAGGGGTTGCTGTCTGATGGGTAATAGTGCTAAACGAGACTGAATATTAGCGCGCATCTTCTGGATAGCATTGAGCCGATTTTGCACAGCCAAGCGTTCAACATCGTTAGCGATTAAATCCGAGATGAGTTTCTGACTAATCTGGTCATTGGCAACATCGCCAGAACTAGTTGTAGAATTGCCAGATCCCACTCTAGCTGTTTGCTCTGCATATAAAGCACGTAGCTCATCCCTTTGTCCGAGTAAATCCCTGACAGTAGGATGAGCATCTTCAAATTTCACCCGTGCTTCGATGAGTTTAGTTTCCACATCCGCTAACTTGGTGCGTAACACCTTGAGTTGTTCGTCTTGACCCTCTCGCACAGATGAATAAGCATTAGGGATGTTTTTTGCGGCGGTGATTTGGCGTAGAGAAGCATCACGCGATCGCGTTTCTTGCAGTTGCGCTGCTAGAATACGTTCTTGATTTTCTAATTCAGCTAGGCTACCAACTAAACTCTTAGTTTGGTCATCTACAGAAACCACACCACTTTGCTGTCTATATCTGGTTTCTGCTGACTCTGCATTCAGTAGTCTTTGGCGTGCTTCTGGGACTTTGCGTTCCAAAAACTGTCTAACTTTGGTAGCTTCAGTACTAATGGTTTTAATGTTTTCCTCAACTACCGCCTGAGAAAGGGCATTGACAACCGCAGCAGCTTGATTTGGATTGGGACTTTGATAACGCAACTCTAAGATGTTGGTCGCTGGGACTATGACTACTTTTAACCTAGAACTAATACTTCCAGGTGATAGTTTATCTCCAGTTGCACCATCTTTAGACTGAGCATTTAGCTTAGAGGTTGCCAGTTGCAAAACTGTTTGCGATTTAATTAATTCTGCTTGGTCTGCCAAGGGGTTACGTCCCACACCTGTATTCGTTACCTGTGTTAAATCACGTCCCAATTCAGATACACTCGCTTGTTTGTCATCTAATATCAGCCTTGCTGATGTTTCATACAAACTTGGTGTAACTGATAAATAGGCAAATGATGCCCCAATGACAGCAGCGAAAGTAGTCAGAGCTGGAAAACCTCTCCGCCGCAAGACTGCTAATAAGGTTGAAATGCCTTTTCCCATTACGTATACCTTAGTTTCTTCAGGAAACTTATAGAGACTAGTTAGCCAAGAAATTTTACTAATCGGTATCATACAATGATTGAAACAACAATGATTGCTGATACCGGATAAGAGGGAGTGCTGAGTCCTGAGTCCTGAGTCCTGAGCAAAGAGTGAGGGAGTGATGAGTATAAGAGTATTGACTCTTGACTCTTGACTCTTGACTAATGACTAATGACTATTCCCTATTTCTTACTACCAACTCTAGCCAGACTAATCTCTTCAGCCTGTGATCTACCTATAGGTTGAGGTGTGTTGAGGAGTGTATTGTACAGTTTTAAGTTTTCCGCAGTTATATGCTCCCAACTGTAGTTTACTTGCACATTCTTCTGAGCATTTTTAGCCATTGCAGCAATTTGTCCTGGGTGATGAATTGCCCAATCAAGAGAACTAACCAAAGAGTCCACATTACCAGCTGTAAATAGGGTTCCCATCCCACCATTAATCAGTTGTTGATGGGGCAGAATATCGCTAGCTACGACTGGGACAGCTTCTTGCATGGCCTCTAACATCGCTAGAGGTAATCCCTCCAAATCAGAGGGTAAAACAAACATTCCTGCACCTCTTACCAGTTCCCATAGACGAGTACCGCGCAGTTCACCAGCAAAGATGATATTGGGATTATTCGCAACTTGTGCTAACAGTTGCCCAGTATATGATTGAGTATCACTAACACCTCCAGCTAGAACTAGTTTCCATCCTGGTGGTTGTAGTTTAGAGAAGGCTTCAATCAATAAGTCGGGGCGCTTTTCGGGAACGATTCTGCCCACAAATATCATGTAGCGCCCTCGCTCTAGACCCAGTTTTTTACCATAGCTGAAGTTTGGGTCTGATTCGCCATAACTGGCGGGAGCATTGGGAATATAGACTGTATCTCTACCGTAGGTTTGGGCAAAATAGCTTTTTAGAGCATCAGAAACAACGATAATGCCATCGGCAAACCGGACTGCTGCCTTTTCTCCTGTTTGAATCAAGCGAGTGGAAAAACTACCCCATTTAGCACGTTGCCAATCTAGTCCCTGACAAGTAACTACGACTTTGGCAGAGTTGGCAATGCTGGGTAAAAAAGTAAATAAAGAAGGCCCCAGAGCGTGAAAGTGTACGATATCATATCTGGCTAGTGTTGAAGCGATCGCTCCCAACGCAGAGGTGACAAATGCGTCTGCGCCTTTGAAATCTAAACCTGGTAAAGATTTCACTGTCACGCCTTGAAAGTCATAACTTTCTAACCAAGCACTATCTGTATATGTGGAACGAGCATATAGATCAACAGTGTGACCTTGTGCAACTATCCGGGGGTAGACTTCGGCGCAGTAATGTTCAATTCCACCTTGTTTCGGGGGAAGACCTTTTGCACCAATCACAGCAATTTTCATAGTCATAATGTTGTATTGATTAACCGGGAAACACACTAATTGACATCATTTGCAACTTGACTCTGCCTGTTCATCAGCCGACTACTGAGAACTCTTTTAATTCCCAGCGATTTAACATATCGCCGTACACATCTCTAATTACAGTCCGGGCTGCAAAAGGTTGGGCAGTCCGTACACACGACTCGCTGGGATAATTTTGGGGATTTAACAGTACCTGACGTAAGGCATCTGCAATACATTCTGGTGTCCTTTGCTCACAAACTACGCCGCTATCTGGACTCAGTAATTTTGGCGTTTCCCCACATCTAGTTGTGACTACTGGTGTACCACTAGCCAGGGCTTCTAATACCACTAGGGGTAAACCTTCGTAAGCACTACTGAGAACAAAAGCGCTACTGAGTCGATGCAACCTAGCTAATTCTTTTTGGTTTAATGCACCCAACATTGTTACTTGACTGGATAATCCCAGTTGCTCGATTTCCTGACGCAGTGGATTTGCTAGTTCGCCACTCCCGGCGATTAATAGGTGAGTGTGCGGTTGGTTTAAAGCAGCAAAAGCACGCACCAGCAAAAGCGGATCTTTTTGGGGATGCAGTCTACCAGCAAATAAGAGAAAACTTGTTTCCTCCACCAAACCCATCTGCAACGCCAATTCTCGCCTATTAGCTTCTCGTTGCGACTGACTCCAAGGATAGAAAACTTCGTTATCAAAGGAGTTTTTGATGAATTCCACACGATCTTGTAATTGGGGATAACGCTGGCGGTAAAATTCGGCAGCATCGGTATTACAAGACAGTATCTGGTTAAACTGACGGATTAACAAACTCTCCAAAGCAAAGTAAGCAGCTGGAAACCTACGCCACAATATAGCTTTTTGATCAGCCACAGTCTGCATTTGTGTATGGATATCGTTATGAATGAATATTGTTTTCTCTCCCTGCCAATTCATCGCTGCCAAACTCGGCTCAAGGCGATGAAAGTGCATAAAATCTGAGGCTAGAGAACGTCCGAGTAAAGCTGCTGTGTATTTAACTGTTGTAGGTACTAAGCCTCTAACATTGTCATCTTCTATTTTCAGTATGGGCAAAAAGTTAATTTCTCTACCTGCAAATTCTGCTTGTTGCCATTTACCCAGAGCTTGACTAGAATCTCTCGCCGTTCCTACAAGCCGCAAATCAAACTCGCTGGGAGCATATTTAATAAATGTGTTGATTAGTGTCTGAATCCCTCCTATAGAGGTATACCAGGGATTAAACTGGTAAAAGATTGTAAGAACTGGTTTACGCATTACCTATACCCTAGCTAGAACTTCACACAGCAAGAAACACTGTCTTGCCAATTAGGGAAAACACTTAGAAAGTACTTGTATTCTATTGAACTATATTACTTAAGCACACAGCTACATAGTAGTATCTCTATGCGCAAAAGTCACCGAATCATTCAACACTTTACAAAACTTTTACATTGTTTAAAGGATCTTACTTTGAAAAATCCTGTGATTTTTGCGAACTATTAGCCATAAACCATGCAGGATACAAATTTATCAAACAAGCTTAAATCAACTTCACAATAACTTCACTAAGTATACATATTTCTAGAGAATACTATCCGTATTGCTTGTTGTTGTATACATATTGCTTTTATGCAATTGGGTATGATAGCAAAACTGCTTAAGTACAGGTATCTTTTAATAACTAAATCTATAAATACTTCAGAGAAATTACTTGAGTAACTATACTTGCCTGAATTTAGCCTGATATTAACAGCACAAGAAGAAAATAGCGATCGCCACATCCCAAAGCATTGCAAATTAAAGGTTAGAGACATCATGTTTTTGACTTACTTAAATCTCATCAACAGAATTTATACTTACCTTTAAGCTATCAGGGGTTTTGTAGGAATTTATGCTAATAGGAGACAGGGGATAGGTGACAGGTGACACGGGATAGGGGAATAGGGGGACAAGGGGACAAGGGGAAAATACTTGTATAGGTTCTTTCCCCCCATCTCCCCATCCCCTCATCCCCCACTCCCTCTAACTCCCCATCGCCGTACCAGCTAGATAAGCTGTTGTCCACGCACTCTGGAAGTTAAAGCCACCGGTTACACCGTCAATATCCAAAATTTCGCCAGCGAAGTAAAGTCCGGGAACTAGCTTACTTTCCATTGTGGGGAAATTTACTTCTTTGAGATTGACACCACCACAAGTGACAAACTCCTCTTTAAATACGCCTTTACCGTTAACTGCGTATTTTCCTTGAGTTAGTTCTTGTATAAGCAGATTGAGAGTCTTATTCGACAGTCCTGCCCAACGGTCATCTGGGTTAATACCTGCACGATTGATGATATACTGCCACAGACGATGAGGTAAATCAACGCCACGATGAAGGGCGATCGCTCGTTTTCCCCATTCATTTTTCACCCCTAAGATTTTTTGCTTAACCTCTTCTGGGGAGAGATCAGGCAACCAATTAATTAATAAAGTGGCTTGATAATGTTGATCATGCAGGAGTCTTGCACCCCAGGCCGAAAGCTTGAGTACAGCCGGGCCACTCAAACCCCAATGAGTAATTAACAATGGCCCTATTTGTTCTAGTGAAGATTTTTCTCCACTATACAATCGTAAACGCACAGGGTTGACACTAATACCAGCTAATGCGCGTAACTTCGCTTCCACAATATTAAATGTAAATAGTGATGGCACTGGCGGTTCAATGTGATGTCCTAACGCTTGGGCAAGTTTATACCCTACAAGACTACTACCTGTAGCTAGGAGTAGGCGATCGCATTTTTTCACCTCTCCCGACTTCAAAACAATCTCAAACTGATGATTTGGGGAATGTTTAACTGAGACAACAGGTGCTTTCGTCCAAATCTCCACCGCCGCCGCTTGGGCTGCATCCATCAAACAATTGACAATAGTTTCAGAGTTGTCTGTAGTGGGAAACATCCGCCCATCAGCTTCAGTTTTCAGTAGTACTCCTTGGGCTGCAAACCAAGCTACAGTATCTTGAGCTTGAAAGCGACTGAAAGCACCCCGTAAAGCTTTACCACCTCTAGGGTAATTTTGGACTAACTCATTAGCATCAAAGCAAGCATGAGTCACATTACAGCGCCCACCACCAGAGATGCGAACCTTCCCTAGTAGTTGATGACTAGCTTCAATTAACGTCACCTCAGCTTCAGGGTTGAGTCTAGCACAAGCGATCGCCCCAAAGAATCCCGCCGCCCCACCACCGATTACAACAATTTTTAAAGGTAGCAATTTTCGATCTTTCTCTTTTACATCACCTAATCTCTAGGCTAGTACGTTTAATCTGCTGGTTCAAATAAATCTTTTGTCGCCCCGCAAACTGGGCATACCCAATCTTCTGGTATATCTTCAAAAACCGTTCCTGGAGGTATACCGCTATCCGGGTCACCTACTTCTGGATCATATTCGTAGCCGCAAGCAGAACATACATGAGTTATCATAACTTCCCCTCAGCTAATTGCGGTAATAGGGAATAGGGAACAGGTGACAGGTAACAGGCATTAGTCATTGGTCATTAGTCATTAGTCATTCGTCAATACTCCCTCACTCAGCACTCAGCACTCAGCACTCTCTCACTCTCTCACTCACCTTACTGAGACAATTTTAACGCAGTGCGCCAAACTAAATATCCAGCCGGACTTAAATGCAAGCCATCGGTGGTGAATTCCTGACGAAGATTACCTTTTTGATTAGTAAATAAAGAATATAAATCGAGATATCTTACACCTTCTTTAGTAGCGATATTTTGAATTTGCTGATTTAATTGTCGGATGCGACTATTGGGAATAGCTAATAGTTTTTCTCGTCCTTCCCAAGTTGCCTCCTCTCCTCCGTGGGGCAAAATTGACTGGACAAAAATTTTGGCTTGGGGATGGGTTTTTCGTAAATAATTCATCATCTGTTGCTGATTATCTAAAATTACCTCATCACCCACACCACGAATCAGGTCATTAATCCCAATCATTAAAAAAATTGCCTCTGGTTGAGTATTATCAAACAGATTCAACCTCTGTCGCAATCCATTGCTGGTTTCGCCGGAAATTGCTTGATTGAGCCAATTTTTATCTTCAGGTAATAACTCAACCGGAAACCACAGACTTAAAGAATCTCCCACCAGTATAGTTAAATGCTGGGGACGTTTCTCCGTTGCCACTTTGGCTTCTTGTTTGAGAATATCCACCCATTGTTGATAAGTGAGTTGGTGACGAGGGCCTAACTCTGGTGCAACAGCTTGAGCTTGACTCACTGGTACTGGGGGAGGAGTATGACGAAAAAAGGCGGACAATTTCTGCTGTTGCCAAATTAGCAGGATGACTGCTACCATCAGTAGTCCGTTGGATACCAGTGAGAAAAAAGCCCAGATAGGAAAGCGTTTTGCAGAAGTGGACACAACTAGCGACATCTACCAATGATTTGACTCAAATTGTAAATCGCTCACGGAAGAATGGCACTAGTTTACGGAATTATTACGGCACAATGCGATCGCTAAACTCAGAATTGTAACCTTCTTCCCCGTGTTCGTTAATATCTAGACCTTGATATTCCGCTTCTTCTTTTACCCGCAAGCCCACAGTAGCATCAATTACCTTGAGAATAATCCAAGTGCCAACAGCCGCAATCACATAGGCAACGAGAATTGCTGCTAGTTCCACACCTAACTCTCCAAAGTTACCCCGCAATACACCATCTTTACCTGCTGAGTTAACTTCCACGGTAGCAAAAACAGCTGTGAGAATTGCCCCTACTGTTCCACCAACACCATGAACAGGGTAGGTATCTAAAGCATCATCGATATTCAGCTTATGTTTGAAACTAACAGCATAGAAGCAAACAACAGCTGTGATAAAACCGATCAAAATTGCTGCTAGAGGTGTAACAAAACCGGCGGCTGGGGTGATACCTACTAAACCAGCAACTGCGCCTGTCGCCGCACCAACAGCTGTGGGTTTACCACGTAAAAATCCTTCCAAAATTAGCCACATTAAAGCCCCGGCGGCGGCTGAGGTATTGGTAGCAACAAAAGCTGTGGTAGCTGGGTTAGTGACTAAGTTACCAGAAGTACCGCTAGCAATCGATAAAGCACTACCAGCATTGAAGCCGAACCAACCAAACCACAGCAAACCTGCACCTAATAAAATAAATGGTACATTGTGGGGAGGACTGAGACGGTCGGGGTGAGTTTTCCGTGGCCCCAAGACAATGGCTGCTACCAAAGCAGAAACCCCAGAGCTAATATGTACAACTGTCCCCCCAGCAAAGTCAAGAGCGCCTAAACCACCGTATAAACCCAAGAATCCACCCTTAGCCCAAACCATGTGAGCTAGAGGGGTGTAAACAAAGGTTGACCACAGCAGTACAAACAAACTATAAGCTCGGAAGCTCATCCGCTCGGCGATCGCTCCAGAAATCAAAGCAGGTGTAATAATGGCAAACATGGCTTGATAGATCATGTATGCCTGATGGGGAATGGTTGCCGCATAGGAAACCACCTCTGCTGGTGCTGAACCTTTGAGATAATCAGTCGTCTCTAACCCGACACCGTTCAACCCAAACCACTGTAAGCCACCGATAAATGGCAATCCTGGTGCAAAGGACAGACTATAACCCCACAAAATCCAGGTGACACCGACAATCGCCATCAATACAAAACTCATCATTAGTGTATTGAGAATATTGCGCGATCGCACAAATCCACCATAGAAAAACGCTAATCCTGGTGTCATCAACAAGACTAGCGCTGATGACACTAACATAAATGCTGTATCTCCCGTATCCGCAGCTGGAGGAGTAGCTGGTGCTTGCGCCAACGCATCACCTATCAGAGGCCATGCAAACAGCAACAGCGTCATAGCCCCTATCATCAAAACTTTCTTCAACACTTCTATTGATCCCTTTCTCCCTGACGACCAGTAACTTTGTATATTAAGTTACCTTTCATTACTTTTTGTCACAGATTTTTGTTTGACAAACTACTTGGAATTAGTTTTTGGCCAAGTTCAACAAAAAATCATCCTAATTATAGTTGCAACTTATGAATTTAAAATGTTACTAATGCAAGCTTTACATTTTATTTTTTAAGAAAGTTCATATGATTTACATCTAAATCAATGCTTGATGTGTTTTTTTGATAGCTATTTACACACTAATGACACACTAAATAACGTGAGTCTTCGTTCAAGACTCACGTTAAATAAGTTAAAAATTATCAAATTTGAGCAAAAAAACACCTCTTACGTTACTCTAAAGAGTTTAAATAAGAGGTGGATTTATCTCAGAAAAACAATCAACAGATGCAATATTTATCAAGTAATAGATAAATCATCACTTTGAGAGTAACCAGCAGGTTTATGGCTTTCTCCAAATCCACTGGGACTGGCTTCTTTTAGGAATCCACTGTAGGCTTCCATGCCATGTTCGCCAATATCTAAACCTTCAAATTCTTCTTCTCGGCTAACTCGAATACCCAATGTCGCTTTTAGTGCCAACCAAAAGACAGTGCTAAGAAGAACAGTAATTCCCCCAACCGAGACAATACCAACTACTTGGGGGATGAGTGAACTTAACCCACCTCCGAAGAATAAACCGTGGGGGCCTACTGGCTTACCTGCTACGTCAACCATCCAAGAATAGCCACCAGGGCCGACAGAGAATAGACCGACAGCCAATGTACCCCAAATACCACAAACAAGGTGAACAGAGGTAGCGCCTACTGGGTCATCAATACCAAGTTTGTCAAAAAATGGTACAGAAAAGACAACCAAGATACCCGCAATTAGTCCAATGACAATGGAACTGGGAACGTTAACATAGGCACAACCAGCCGTAATACCCACCAAACCAGCCAAAATACCGTTGATAATCATCGACAAGTCTGGTTTGCCCAAATATATCCAAGCCGTAATAGTGGCAGCAATACCACCAACTGCACCAGCCATATTAGTCGTCAGAGCAATGTGAGTAATGGCATTAGGGTCAGCAGCCATCACAGAACCGGGGTTAAAACCAAACCAACCCAACCAGAGAATCAAACAACCCAAGGTGGCAATGCTCATATTATGACCGGGTAGCGCCACCACTTGTTTATCTTGGTATTTGCCGATACGGGGCCCCAGAAAAGCTGCACCCATCAAAGCTGCCCAACCACCTACAGAGTGGACAACAGTGGAACCAGCAAAATCCCAAAAACCCATGTCAGCCAACCAGCCAGCACCCCAAATCCAGTGTCCGGTGATAGGGTAAGCAATACCGACAAGTAAGAGACTGAAAATTAAGAAGTCAACAAACTTGATTCTTTCAGCCACTGCACCAGAAACAATGGTCGCTGCGGTTCCAGCAAACACCAACTGGAACAAAAATTTAGCAGCTAAAGGTACACCAGTCCAGTTAAGCGCACTAAACACACCTTTGTAAGCATCTCCAACAGCCGGACTGTTATCTGCCCCTGCCAGGAAAAACCCATTCCAGCCAATGAAATCATTGCCATCGCCAAACATCAAACCAAAACCAATAGCCCAAAAAGCCACAGTTGATAGCGCAAACACAATCAGGTTTTTGGCCAGGACGTTAACAGCATTTTTTTGGCGACAGAAGCCGGTTTCTAGCATACAAAAACCAGCATTCATAAAGAATACCAAAAATGCAGCGATCGCCACCCACAATGTATCTAAAGCTACTTTCAAGTCTCCTGTTGTGGGTCCGGCGGCTGGGGCTTGGGCAACTGCCACATAACTCCAACCCAAGACAATCAAACAAGCCAAGGGTAAGCAAGCTTGCCAAGTGGGAGATAGGCGTTTAACTAAATTAACTATCTTGTTTTGCGAAATAGATTGTCTGCCTTTAGCGTAATTCCTTGTAGAAAAACGCCGATTTTTTATTCTAGATTTCTGTTGGTACATGAGTCTGATCACTAACCTTCCAACTATCTTTAGCGGCAAATCACGGTTTGAGTTAAAAAAACTGCTGTTTAAGCGAAAATCAGTAGATTTCGATGTTTTTAATTGAGACTACTTATTTGCCTACGGCAACTCAATTAACTTAAATAGGAGTTTAGAAAATAAATGGTACTTTGTAAATGTTTTTTGTAGTAATTCCGAAGAAATTATGATGTATTATTTTACCAATAGTCATATTTTCTTCATTAATTCTTCATTTTAATTCTGTTTGCCTTTGATGTTTCACTTCAATGCAGCTTTCGCTAGCAAAGCGTATTTTGAATTAGCTCATACTCCTTTCAGCTAAAACCCCACACTCAATATCATCTGCATAAAAAATACGGTAGAGAGTAGTAAGCAATGAAGCAACATACTCTAACTACCGTATAATTACATTTACTAAGATAGGAGCTTTAAACTTCTATTCAGGATCAAAAGCTCCTACTCCGGGAGACTGACTACGATTTTTATCTTCTTCTTCCACAAATTCTTCAACTGGATAAATGTCAGGCCACACCGTCGTACCATGTTCATAGACATCGATACCAATACGATCTGCTTCAGCATCAACTCGCAATCGTCCAATTGCTTTCAGACCAGCAAACATTAAAAAGCTAAAAGCAACTGAAAAAACTGCTATTGAAATTACACCTAAAATTTGTACACCAAGTAAATGAACACCACCACCTAAAAATAACCCAGCCTTTTGATTGAGAGTTAGTTGTGGTTGTCCTAAAAAGCCAATGGACAGAGTACCCATCATGCCATTAATGCCGTGTACAGAAAATGCTCCTACTGGGTCATCAATATGCAGTGATTCAATTAAATCGATCCCCAAAACCATTAAAATTCCACCTGTCAACCCAATTAATACAGCAGCCCAAGGAGCGACATAAGCACAAGGGGCTGTAATTGCCACTAATCCAGCCAAAGAACCATTTAAACAATAGACTAAATCCCATTTGCCAGTGCGAATATATTGGAAAATTATCGTTGTCAGGGTGCTTGCACCTGCGGATAGTGTGGTATTAATTGTGACCAAGCCAATCAAGCCTGGATTGCCAGTACCAAGAGTTGAACCAGGATTAAAACCGTACCAGCCAAACCACAAAATCATGGTTCCTAAAGTTGCCAAACCTAAATTGTGGGCTGGTGGTAGAGTTCCCCACCCAGAACGTCCAGGACGAGGCCCTAATAAATATGCACCAACTAAAGCCGTCCAGCCACCAACGCTATGCACTACAGAACTACCAGCAAAGTCGTGATAACTCAGTTTGGCTAACCAACCATTAGTATTCCATGCCCAGTGAACAATGATGGGATAGCTGATTGCACCCATAATTGCACTGTATATTAAGTCACCAATAAAGTCTGTTCTACCAGCCATAGAACCAGTCGTGATTGTACTGGCCGTAGCCGCAAAGGCAAACTGAAAAAAGAACAAAGTATATGTGTTGATGGCTGCTGTCGAACCAGGCGCACCCAAGGGATAACTACCATCAGCGCCTGGTAGCTGACTTAAAAAGAAGGTATCCATGCCAAACAAACCACCAGCACTTGTTCCAAAGGCGATACCAAAGCCCACAGCCCACCAAGCCAAAATAGTGACAGCCGCATCAATAAAATTTTCTAATAGAGCATTAACCACGCCTCTTTGTCGAATCAAACCTGCTTCTAACATCGCAAAGCCAGTTTGCATGAAGAAGACGAGAAAGCCTGTGAGTAATACCCAAGTAGTATCAATAGAGATTTGTAGCTTTGTCGTAGTTTCTGATAAAGACTGTACGCTTGGAGGCGCAGCTGCTTGGACAATCACCGGAGCAAAAACTGCAAAAATCATCGAACCAATTGCCAGCGCCAGCAAGCGTTGCCAAGGTCGAATTTGCTGATTCATTAATGATTTGTTCCTCCTGGAAAAGTTAAATTAGTATTATGAGAAAATTCGTTGCAATAAGTCTAGTTTACTGCCAAAAAAGTAGCTGATTTTTACACAATATTTATGCAGTTTTTTTCTTGGACTAACGCAGTTTTAAATATCAAAAACTTTTGCTATGGGTTTAAGGCTTAGGTAAATTCGCCAGTAAATTTGATTGATTGTCTATTTACTCGAACATTAATTCTGTATTCTTCAATACATTTTGTCAGCTAGCGTGACTGTTTATCTATGACAACTGGTTAAGCCAATGACTTAAATGTCCTACCATGTCAGCAATTCTAGATATACGGTTACAGTTAGAGATCAGATTATTAAATTTATATACAAAATTTAAACTGGGCTTTAGAGGTTGTTTGAAAAGTCTAATATGTTACTCTTATGGGCGATTAGAAATCGCGTCTACACAGACAAAACCCACCTCCGTGGGTTGGAAATCCTTGATTTTGTATTAGTCTGCGGAGGCAGACTTTGCCTGTGTAGTAGCGAATTATATTCGCCCCATACTTTTCAAACATCCTCTTAAACCCAGAAATAAATCCTTACCCACAAGGAAATAGGGATTTTTAAGAAAATTCTTGTTTTAAATACTGTTGATAACCGAGTTCTTCCAGTTTTGCTTGCTTTGCCATCACTGAATTAGATAAGGTTTGTCGGTATTGTTGAATTTTGACTAACAATTCTGGTTGCTGAGTTGCCAGGACTTGTACTGCTAAGAGTCCAGCATTTTTGGCATTACCAATAGCTACTGTAGCTACAGGGATACCCGCAGGCATTTGCACAATTGAATATAGAGAGTCCACACCTTGTAGATTACGTGTCGGGACAGGAACACCAATTACAGGCAAAGGAGTCAATGATGCTACCATTCCCGGCAGATGAGCAGCACCACCAGCGCCAGCAATAATTACCTTAATACCCCGATGGTGAGCAAGTTTAGCATATTCCACCATCCGTTCTGGTGTACGATGGGCAGAAACGATCGCCACCTCATTTTCCACACCAAATTCATCACAAATAGCGATCGCATCTTTCATCGTCGGCAAATCTGAATCACTGCCCATAATAATGCCAACCAAAGGAGCCATAGAGATTTAAAATTTTTACCGAGGTTTGCAATTATCATCTCATATTGAGTGCAGAAGAGAGTGCTGAGTGGGGGAGTGCTGAGTGCTGAGTGCTGTTAGCGGAAGCGGGGCGTTCAGCCCGTGCTGAGTGCTGAGTGAGGGAGTGGGGGAGTGAGGGAGTGGGGGAGTGATGACTATTGACTAATGACCAATGACTAATGACCAATGACTAATGACCAATGACTATTGACTATTGACTATTGACTAAATGACTATTGACCAATGACTAATACCAAACCAGTAAATATTATCAATGCACGAATTCCTGGCTACCAAGATTTGCAGATGGTTTTGGTGAATCAGGAAGGGATGATTGAGCAGATTTTGCCGATGGATCAAGAATACAACCGAGTGCCACCACAGGATATACAAATATTGGATGTCGGGGGAGACTGGGTTTCTTTGGGAGGTGTGGATTTGCAGATTAATGGCGCTTTGGGTTTAGCATTTCCCGATTTGGCGGCGGAAAATTCACATATGTTGGAGAAAATCTGCAAATTTTTATGGGATGTGGGTGTGGATGGATTTTTACCCACACTAGTTACCACATCAGTAGAAAATATCCAGCGATCGCTAGCTGTGATTGCCGATTTTATCCCTAGTCAAATCACAGGTTCGCAAGTATTAGGCGTACATCTAGAAGGCCCATTCTTAAATTACCAGAAGCGTGGCGCACATCCGGCAGAGTATTTATTACCCTTAACAATTGATCAAGTAAAGCGGGTTTTGGGTGACTATGCCCATGTCGTTAAAATCATCACCCTAGCACCAGAGTTAGATCCTACTGGAGAAGTCATTCCATATTTGCGTTCTTTGGGAATTGCCGTCAGTTTAGGTCATTCCCAAGCAACCGCAGCCCAAGCACAAAATGCTTTTCAACAAGGGGCAACAATGGTTACTCATGCCTTTAATGCCATGCCTCCCTTACACCACCGCGAACCAGGATTATTAGGTGCAGCTATTACCAATCCTCATGTTATGTGCGGTTTCATTGCTGATGGTCAGCATATCACGCCGATCATGCTGCAAATTTTACTTCGTGCTAGCCAAGGATTGTTCCTTGTCAGCGATGCCCTCTCACCACTAGGGCTACCAGATGGTGTGTATCCTTGGGATAGTCGGCAAATAGAAGTCAAAAATGGTACAGCTCGATTACCCGACGGCACTTTATCAGGGACGACTTTACCCTTACTTGTAGGAGTACAAAACTTATTAAAGTGGGATATCTGCGACGTAGAAACAGCGATCGCCCTAGCAACCAACGCACCCAGACAAGCAATTAACTTACCAGTAATTACCGCGAATAAATCATCTGATTTATTACACTGGCACTGGAGCAAGAACACCAAACAACTAACTTGGCAACGATTACTCACATCATAGGGAGGGGTGCAGGGGAGGCAGGGGAGGCAGGGGAGGCAGGGGAGGCAGGGGAAGCAGGGGAGAAGAAGAAATGCTAATGACTAATGACTATTGACTAATGACTATTGACTAATGACTATTGACTAATGACTATTGACTAATAACTAAATTTTGTTTAGATTTCCATCTAAATAGTGAACTTTTGTAATATTTAAGATTTTCTTTAGATTTATAATTTAAGATTTTCTTTAGATTCTTTGCAGTACTAATCTGCATTGAACCAGAGTTTAGAGCCATAGTCATGAGGGTATGCCCTGTGAACACCAAGATGTTACGTTTACTTTGGTCTGTTGTGGAACAAACCCAGTCCACCACGCTTCTTGAACTTAACGATACAGATTTAGTCAAACAGTTGTTGAGACAGATTGATAGCAAAACTGTACTCAATACTGAAGAAATTCATACTGTCAGTACTTATCTATCATCCAGAACTGAGTTGATCAGAGATTTAGCCATTGCACGCTTGGCATAAAGGATTTGGCAAAACTTACTATTGAAAGTTGTAATTTTGACCCTTATTTTTTATGTACTGTGCAACCTACGTGGAAAATTTTTTGATTTCGTTGTTCTCGCTATCTTTCATCTTGATTCGGATTTTGAGCATTAACCCCAGCATTTGATCTGGGGTTTTTATCACTCTAGTAACGAAAAGTCGATCCAAGATGTTTTCTCGATTGGTATTCCTTGAAGGCTCCATCACCGACTAGCGTTCCTCCATTCTTTTTGAGAGTAGGGATTTGTCCTGTTTGTAGTGCTATGAAAAGATTGCTTTGATCCATACACAAACGTCTAGCTGCTTCCACCAGTGGAATATCGTATCTCTGGACTGTATTTTGTCTTCTTCCACCTGCACTTAAGCGTCTGCCTTTTCTGGTAAATGGAACACCTTGGTTATACATACTTTGATGTTTCTGTCTTCACTTAGATTAATATCTAAATCGGATTGTAGAACAATATTAAAAAATAGTAAAATATTACTTTGCTACGAATAATTAATTTTAATTACTTTTCTCTAGAGGTTTATTGCTGAGAGATTGCTCTGCCAGAGCAAATTTAGCTCACACTGATATTGAGAATGTAGTTTAAAACTCCACTAGCACTAGTTTGCTGACTCACACTCACACCTGGGCCTGTAAACCTAACGCTCACAGAAGCTGATTCAGGAAAATAACGGGTAGAGATTTTGAGTTGGTGTTGTCCAACAGAAAGATAGGGTGCTAGATTCAGCTCAACCCCTCGGCCTTTGATTTGCTGAATCACTTTACCATCATAGGTCAGATCACCTTGTAATCCAGAGCCTGATGTACTAATGCTCAGGATATGTGGTTGTCTGAGATTAGCAGCACTGATAGTAACGCTACTGATTTGGTAATCAGGTGAACTGCTAGCCATAATGCTATGACTAGCCTTGTGAGAATAGACAATAGAGCGTTGATAATTGTGGTTGATGTTATCGACTGCATACACACTATTACCAGCAACTATGAAAGCTGCACAAGCGATAAAAATCAGAGAAAGTTTCATAGATACTCTTCAGAAATCATGGGTGTAGGGGTGTAAACAGTGAACAGTGAACAGTGAATGTTTTAACTGGTAACTGATAACTGTTAACTGATTTGGTAGGGGTGTAGGGGAAGAAAAAGTTTTTTATTCGTCGCTAGGGGTTGAATAGTTTTGACTTTTGACTTCCCCCCGATAACTTTCTGAAAAAGCCCTGCGTTAGACTATATAGCTTTTCCTGATCTACTAAGGCACTAAGCTAAGTAGAAATCCGCTACACTCCTCTGCGCTTTCCTCCGCGCCCCTCTGCGTTTAAAATTATTAACCTTGTACCTCACTTACTTTAGGAATTGCTAGTCTTTAGACTAGTCCCTTAGTCTGACCTTGAGCTTTAGCTTGAGCTTCATTGGCTTTAGTAATAGCTTGAGTAATGGCTTGCACAGTACCAGCATCAGCCTTAGCATAAGCAGCCGCCTCACCCATAAAGCTGACAGCTTGAGATACAGCTGAAGCCACTTGGGCATTATCTCCCTTCTTGGCTGAAGTTTCCGCTTTAGCCATTGATTGTTGGGCTTGCCGCAGCCTCGGTAAGACAATATCTCTATACTCAGGCCGGACATTGACTGGAGTAGTCTTGACTACCGTTTCCGCCACACTAACGGCTCGATTTAATACCTTCGTGGCAACAGCAACAGCAACGCTCACCGATACATTCTCTTGAGCAATCATGAACTGGGAGTGATTTGCTCCCTTGCTATTGTTCAACTCTTGGTGATTCAGAGAGAATGATAATGCCTGACCTGAAAAAATTACCAGCAAGCCCATCGCTAAAGCAGTTGCATTACTTAAGCGATTGTTGTTCATCCTGCTTATCTCCTGATTTAAAAACTGAGAGGGTTTGCCCATCTTAGCTGCTAAATTTAAGGGTTAGACGCGCCCTCTCAACCCCTGTGAAAATAACGCTTTCTAGATGGAATTGTGCTAGCAAATGTTTATTTGCAAATAGTTGCTTGATTAACCTTATCGAGCGCTACTCTCAGCAATAGCAGTTGCGTTACCTACAGCTGTTTTTGCACTGGCTAATGATTGAGCAATAGCTGGTTTGCCAGGCCCACTAACAGCATCTGATTGCGCTATGGCCAACGCATCACCAAGAACGGTTTCTGCTTGAGATAGTGATCTAGCGGCTGCTCTTTTGTCGCTAACAGCCGTTGAACTAGAAAGAGCTGTGGCATTACCTATTAAGGATGTGGCTTTAGCAATGGATTCAGCTAGAGCGCCTTTTTTGGGCCCACCAATTGCTTCTGATTTAGCCGCAGCTGTGGCATTTCCCAATGCTGTTTCTGCACTCGCTAGCGCCTGGGAAAATGCTTGATTTTCTCTGAGAGGACGTTGACGTTGGGGTTGGCGTTGAGGTTGAGCAATCAGCAACTCAGAATTATTCAATCTCTTTGCCTGATCGATTTTTGCCAAACCATCTGTGCTGGCGAAAGCCGATGTGGCAAGTCCCATCACTGCAACAGATGTTAACAGTATGCCGAATTGGGGGAAGCCTTTGAAAGTATTTGATTTAGACATTTAACTTATCTCTCCCAAAGATGAGCTGTTTGTATTTCTAGTAACGAAGACTCCAGACAAAATATTCCAGCCACAAGAGGTATATTTGGTTTGAGTAAGTCGGCATTCATCAGAGGCGACGAGATGTAAAGTCTTTTGGTGTTAATGTTTGCGAATTCGTTAATGTGTTAAATTTTCTGAGACAATCAACCTAAAATATCCATTGCTAAAAATCTGTGAGAGCGGCTCGCATCAATGATAACTTTAAGGATTGGGAACCCTTAAAAATCAAAGTTTATGAACGCAGCCGACGATAAGACTATTGTTCGTGAGTATTTTAATTCCACAGGGTTTGATCGATGGAGACGGATTTATGGGGATGGCGAAGTTAACAAAGTCCAACTTGACATCCGTAACGGTCACCAGCAAACTGTGGATACTGTCATCGGCTGGTTAACAAATGATGGCAATTTAGCCGATTTGTCAATCTGCGATGCTGGTTGTGGTGTGGGTAGTCTCAGCATTCCCCTGGCTACAGCAGGCGCAAAGGTCTATGCCAGCGATATTTCGGAAAAAATGGTCGAAGAAGGCAAACAAAGAGCCTTAGAGGCGATCGGCAATCCCGAAAATCCTACCTTTGCCGTCCAAGATTTAGAATCTTTGAGTGGGAATTATCACACTGTCATTTGTTTGGATGTCCTCATCCACTACCCCCAAGAAAAAGCTGATGAGATGATTTCTCACCTCTGTTCTTTATCACAATCTAGAATTATCCTCAGTTTTGCCCCCAAAACTTGTGCCTTAGCTTTACTCAAAAAAATTGGTAACTTTTTTCCCGGTCCTAGTAAAGCCACCCGCGCCTACCTCCACCGAGAAGCCGATGTGATCAAAATCCTGGAAAGCAACGGCTTTACTATCCAAAGAAAAGCCTTTACTAAAACCAGTTTCTACTTCTCGCGCATATTAGAAGCAACACGTTAAGAGTGCTGAGTCCTGAGTGATGAGTGATGAGGGGGAGTCAGGAGTGATGATTCTCAATTTTGAATTTTGCGGAAAGTTGCGTGTGGGGGTTTCCCCCGTTGAGCAAACTTTCCAAGACGAATTTTGAATTTTGAATTGATTTCCCCCATCCCCCCATACTCTCATCTTCCCACTCCCCCCAAAGTGAAGTTAAAATCACAAGCAAAGTTTAAATCTGAAGTGGCATTATGAAGACTGCTGAAAAGTTAGCCGCAGGTTGGCTATTAACACTCGGATTCATGTTTTTGACACTATCAACCTCTGCGGTGATTCAGAGAAATACCATGCTTAAACCGATCGCTACTGGTGAAAATGAGGAGTTGGTGAAGGATTATATAAATAGGGATGCGTTGAATTTACTGGATAATACTGCTACTCAAGGATTAATATTTGGCGTTCCTACTATGATTGTGGGTTCGTGGCTGGGGGTAGCACTATATTTGCAAAACAGAAACTCCAAAAAGGCCCTTCAGCAGCAAATGAGCGATCGCCTACAATCTACTTTTTATGAAATGATTCAAGAAAATCAAGGACGAGTGACTGTTTTAGGTTTTGCGATGCAGTCTCAATTACCTGCAACTGTCGCTAGGCAATATTTAGATGATAAAGCTAAAGAATTCAACGCTAATTTTCAGGTCAATGAAGAAGGAGCAGTATCATACCATTTTGATGTCTAATTATCTCATTTATTGACCACTAAGTCTCATGACACAGATTTTTTTGAGCGTAGCTGCCGTTTTAGGTGGTTTGTCTGTTGCCTGTGGGGCTTTCGCTTCCCATGCCTTACGGGAAAAAGTTAGTGAGCGATCGCTAGAAATCTTTGAAGTTGGCGCTCGTTACCAAATGTACCACGCTCTAGCGCTCTTGTTAGTTGCTATTCTCATTAGTCGCATAGAATCACCACCAACCACATTAATCGCTAGTGGGTGGTTGTTTATCATTGGTATCATCATATTTTCTGGCAGTTTATATGCCTTGAGTCTAACTGGCATCAAAATCTTAGGAGCAATTACTCCCCTCGGCGGTGTCGCCTTTCTCCTAGCCTGGGGTGCTTTAGCTGTCTCTGCTTTCAGCATCAAGTTTTGAAGCGTTAACACCCCCGTACTCAGATTTTGGCGTTGCTGAATCGAGAGATGATTTAGCAAGTTATAAAATTTCCCCACCCACCTACTTACGCTTGATAACTGTTCACTGATTTAATATGGTGGGTAACCAAAATCATCTTCATCGGGATACACATAAGAACTAGAAACTCCAGCCATTGCCATCTTGGGTGCAGTTTCTGTTCTCACTGGTTCCTTACCAAAATCTTTGTAATCTTCAAAAGCTTTACAAATAATCATCGATTCTGGTGCATCAGAAGCAATCAGATAGTTGGTTAAATTGCTAACTGTTGGATGTTCATAGTCTACAGTTGAAGCCACCAAAACTGTATTCGGTTCAATCCCTCTTTCTTCACATTCAACAATGGGACAGAAAATCCCGTGAGCATGAAATAGAGGGCCTTTTGGTGTCACTGGCTGTTTACGATAGACAGCGTAAGCTCTTTCTAATTCGGACACAAACCCACTGACTATTTTGCCTTGTTGAAATTCACAATAGGTTTTACTAAAACTTGCACCTGCTGCACCATTAAGAGTTAATTGCAGAGGTGTATCATGTAAAAACTTTTTATTTTCATCTACTAAGAAAATTAAGTAGCGTGTAAAAGTTTTAAACTTAAGTTTGTCTGCTAAAAACGCATCATAATTTTCTTTGAGTGTGCCAAGTTTAATCCCAGTTTCTCTATCTTTAACTGATAAAGGCCCTCGTCGCACAATTACTATCCGGGGAGTGGTTGTGATATAAACTGTCTCCACACCAGAGCTAAATTCGTGTTCTACTTTCTGCCAATTTTTATCAGGCTGAAAACCAACAGCCTGAGCATTATCTAATTTTATTGCTAAACCGTAGTTTTGAATACCATCTGTGCTGTGTCGAGGGTTAATCATCTGACACCAAGGGATGACTTGAGAAGGTGGTGCATTAAATTTTTCGTCCTCAAAGTCGAACTTAGCAGATGCTTTCATCGTTTTAGGCTACAGGGTATTTTGCTAAACAAGTTTGTCAACAGAGCGCCGACACAAAAACACCAGTCTACTTAACTGGTTTGTTGTCCTTCCAGATTAAAGCAGAATCAATCTATGTTGCAATCCCTATTTTGTTTTTTTTACAACAGATTCACTTCTGCTTTATCAGCATTTATGGCTAATAATGCCGATAAATCCGCTAAAATTACTAAATGATTGACCACGATCGCCTGTTTAAAGAACTACTCAGCAACTTCTTGCCAGAGTTTATCGAACTCTTTTTTCCTGATATCAGCGCCTATTGGAACCCTGATTCCATCGAATTTTTACCGCAAGAGGTACTGACTGACGTTACCGAAGGGGAACGTAAAATCGTCGATTTAGTTGTGAAAGCCTCTTTCAGAAATCAAAATGCTCTTTTTATCATTCACATAGAGCATCAATCCTCTGCTGAAGCTGGGTTCAATAGACGAATGTTTACTTACTTCGCACGCTTACACGAAAAATTCGCTCTCCCCATATATCCTATCGTCATTTATTCCCATGACTCACCAAAAACTCTAGAACCAGAGAATTATCGGCTTGAGTTTCCTGGTTGGACTGTGCTGGAATTTAATTATCGAGTCATCCAATTAAATCGCCTGAATTGGCAAGATTTCGTCAATCAGCACAATCCTGTAGCTAGTGCTTTGATGTCTAAAATGCGAATGGATGCTCAAGAACGTCCTACAGTCAAGCTAGTGTCGTTACAATTACTGACGACTTTAGGATTGAACCCAGCACAAGTACAGTTAATTTCTGGTTTTATTGATACTTACCTACAGTTAAATGCTCAAGAAGAAGCCCTATTTCAAGAACAGCTTGCTAGCATTGAACCAAGACAAGAGGAAGAGGTTATGAAAATCGTCACCAGTTGGATGAGAGAAGGTATTCAACAAGGTATTCAACAAGGTATTCAGCAAGAAGCCTTGTCACTAATTATGCGCCAACTCAGCCGTCGATTTGGCTCACTAGCGCCTCAATTACAAGAACAGATTCAAAGTTTATCTGTTGCAGAGTTAGAAAATTTAGGTGAAGCGCTATTAGACTTTTCTAGTCTGGCCGATTTAGAAGTTTGGTTGAGGGAAAGTTAGACACTAGCGATCGCATCTTAAAATTATGACAAACTTACAAAAAAAATTACTCACGGACACTTGGCTAACAGCTACTTGGGATGAATATATTCAGGTAATCACCAATCCTTTTTATCACAAGGCCAAAAGCTACTATTACAACGGCAAAATGAGGTTTGAAATGCCACCAATAGGGAATGATCATTCACGAGATCACACAGTTGTGATTATTGCCGTTAGCATATATGCCGCAATCAAAGGTATTGCTATTAATGGCAATGATAATTGCACTTACCGCAAAAAAGGTTTCAAAGAAGCACAACCTGACGTGTCTTATTATATTGGTGAAAATGCTGGTGCTATTCCTTGGGGGACAGGAATCATCAACCTAGACGATTATCCAGCACCAAATTTAGTTATTGAAGTGGCAAATAGTTCTCTAGCAGATGACAAAGGTGAAAAACGTCTGCTTTATGAAGAATTAGGAGTAGATGAATACTGGATTATCGATGTGCAAAAAGTGCAGGTGATTGCTTTTGCTGTAGAAAATGGTGGTAGTCGCAGAATAACTCAATCTCAAATTTTACCAGGATTAGCAATTTCTCTATTAGAAGAAGCTTTCCGACGTACTCGTCAAACGCATCAAAGTCAAGTTGTTGCTTGGTTGTTATCGGAATTTAGTCAATAGTCATTAGTCAATAGTCATTAGGGAACAGGGAACAGTCATTGATCATGATTTCTTAAATTTTGAATTTTGAATTTTGAATTTTGAATTTTGAATTTTGAATTTTGAATTTTGAATTGGTTTTTCCCCTGGCTGATTAAACCAGGAGTTCTCTATGGATGAAAAGCATCTTTACAGGCGTTGCAGTAGGCTTAAACCGTGGGTGTCAGTACCACAGGTATTGAACAATCCATACTCTTGGGCTAGGTTTTGCACCTGTTGTGATTCAACAATGCTAGGTTTCCAGGGGTTAGGGTTGTTGTAAGCGTAAAATGTCTCTACACCATCAATTCCATATTCCACTGCTGCTGGTATTAAGTCAAACAGCGATCGCTTGTAACGTGCTGGATGTGCTAACACCGCCAGTCCCCCGGCTGCATGAATAGCTGCAATTACGTTACCTGCTTCATACTCTTGGCCTGTAGTCGCTTTTCTTTGCAGATAAGGTCTCATGCTGGAATGTTCTAGCTGGAATGCGTAAGCTAAAATATGCACCTCTATGTTTAAAAGATTCGCATTCACTTCTACACCACTCCACAAGTGAGGAGTAGCGACACCAGGATGATTCCATCTCCAATCTTCTAACCAGGCTTGAGCTATTTCGTAGCCTCCCACAGTATGATGGTCAGTGATTGTTAAGCCCTCTAGGCCAATGGCGATCGCTTGTTCCATCAACACATTAGGCTGTAACCTGCCATCAGAATAAACTGTGTGCATATGAAAGTTATATAAATTCGGACAACTTTGAGCATCAATTGTCTGGAATACTTGCTTTAAGAGTTCGGTAGAAGCAGATGTCCGAGCAAAATTTACAACCATAACCCCCTCTGAATAAAAATACTTGATTCCTCACAGAGCAGCACGCCACACTCACTAAAAAAGACATATCTAGCACTTTAAAATAGTGCTATCTCTGATTTTTTCTGCTTCATCAGCAAAATTTTTCAATATGTTAAGACTACGTTAGCAAATCTCAATGCTGATGAACATGAGTATTTCCAATTGCCTTCATAAGTATGAGTCACAAATATTTCTATAATCTGCATTTATTTACTTAGATAGAGAGTAATCTCTACCCACTTGAGCATAAGCCTCATACACACCTTTGACGTTGTACCAGTTGAGGAAAATTCTGGCAATTTCCAGAGCTAGTTGAGGTTTACCCAGTTTAATTAACCACTGCAGTAAAGGAGCCATTGTTTTTTCATTCAATGCACCATTGAGAGAAAGCAGTCCCCATAGTAGACGATGTAACCATGTCATTTGAATCATCATTCGCACTTCCCACGTCGGGTGTTTTTGGTAGAATAAAACTCCCATCCGTCCGCGCTGAATTTCTTTTTCTATCAGGCTAGGGACTTGTTCTAAATTAAATGGTGGATGCCAATGATAGCCGACAGCAGCAGGACATTTAATCAGTTGTAATCCTAAGTTTTTTAGTCTGACACCTAATTCTAAATCTTCCCAACCATAGAGTTGAAAACCAGTATCAAAGAGTCCGGCTTGCTCTAACCAATGTTTAGGAATAGCGACATTACCTGTAGCAAAGAACGCTGCGGAAAAGTCAGTAATTTTATAAGGTTCGGCGGTGGGGTGAGCGAAATTACAAGTATTAATAACTGCACCGTAAGTAAAAAAGCGATCGCTTCCCAACTTCTCTTTCCCCAACACCAAAGCATCCGCATGAGCTTGTAAGAAGTTTTCTAAAACTACTAGATCGCTATCAATGAAAATAATTATATCCCCCGATGCCTGCTCTACACCTAAATTCCTTGCTGCCGCAGGCCCTGCATGATCTTGCTCAAAGCACTTCACATGGGGAAAGTCTTCTTTGTATGCTGCCAACCATTCTAATGTCCCATCAGTAGAACCATCATCTACCAAGACGATTTCATAACCATTGATTGCACTTGTAGCACTGAGTTTTTGCCCTTCCAAGGCGCGTAAACATTTTTCTAAAATCGCCTGACGATTATAAGTCGGTATCACAACGCTGATAAACACAGTCTCACCCACAACAGTACTACTCATCTTCAGGATAAGACAGTCTGGTACTCAACACAGTTCCTATTTTGGCTTAGGGGTTTTAGCTTAGTTTATTGTTTTTCACATGGTTTAATTTTATCGTTTCAACTTACTTACATTTATTGAACCTGCGTAACAGACCAAAGGGATCAATGAAGCAAAACTCCTTTTTTATATAAGTTCAAAGACTGATAATTTTCAGTTAATCGATATATAACCTAGTGTTAATTATCATTACATAGATTTTTATAATTTGGAGTATTTTGCTGCATTCTAGCAGCTTAAGTCAGATTGAACTTGCTGTTCAACTCAGCAAATCTGATATTTAAAATCCGAGAAAAACCGAGGATTATTGAGTTTTTCTTTAATTCTGTAGAGATGCTTTCTAGTAAATATCTCGTGTCACAATAGAGGAAAGTTTGATGTCTACATTGAGTCGCAGACAACTTTTAGTATTTTTTGCTGGTAGTGCTGGTGCGGCGGTATTGGGTGACAAACTTCTAGATGGTGTTTTCAGCGTTGCAGAAGCATCAACTACCCCATTGAGCTTTACGCCAGTACGCTTACCTCATCCTTTACCAATTTATCAGCATCAGCAGAGTTTTTTACCCACAGGAATTGGACAGGGGCAAGTACTTAATGCCTCCGCAAATCCCAGCTTAAGTACTTACAACGTGGTTGACGATGTGGTTGTACCACCAGAATACGATCGCTATGTCATTATCAGTTGGGGCGATCGCGTATTTCCCAATCGTGATGACTATTTTGGCTTCAACTGCGATTACACTGGTTTTATTCCTCTCGGTAGAACTAATGATGCGGGCTATTTGTGGGTCAACCATGAGTATGTAAGTTTCCCCTTCGCCAGCGCAGTACTCAGTTCTACAAGTGACCTACGAGCATTCCCTGATGCCTTTGAGTCAGTCATCGGTTGGGCATTACCTGCTAACAGAAATCTAGAAGTTGACGGGGAATTTTTATACAATCAAGGTGGCTCGATTGTCCGAGTTGACCGCCGTAACTCGCAAAAGCGTTTTACTGTTATTAGTGGTGATTCTCGCAACCGTCGTCTTCACGGACTCTCTGGGTTAGCAATCAATGGTCAACGCACTGATGGTTATGGCAGCGTTACTGCTTGGGGAAGTCGCAGCCATCAACAAGGTGATAATAACTATTTTGTTAGTACTGGGCTAGCCGCTACTCAGGTATTTAGCCTCAGTTCTGATGGACTAGGTAACAAAATTATTGGTACTGCTTTCAACTGTTCTGGTGGTACAACTCCTTGGGGAACCATCCTCACAGCTGAAGAAAACTTCCAAGGTACTGTTCAAGAAGCTGTCAAGCCTGATGGTACACAGACAGGTTACGTTTCTGGCAGCATTGGCGAGAGATTTGGCTTGGTTGGGGAAAAATATGGCTGGATGGTAGAAATTGATCCTGTTAATTCCAATTTCCGCCCCCGCAAACACACTTGGTTGGGTCGTTTCCGCCATGAAAACATCGCTATACGTGCTGAATCTGGTAAGAGATTAGTGGCATATTTAGGTGATGACAGACGTGGTGGACACACTTGGAAATTTGTCAGTACAGGTGTAGTTACGTCCCCCACAAATAAAGCCAATAGCAGCTTATGGGAAAATGGGACTCTCTATGTTGCTCGTTACAATCCCGATGGTACTGGTCAATGGATACCTTTACTCTTGAATACTGCCACTAATCCCATCGCACCATCACTACTGTCTTCTGTAGAGTTTGCCGCTTTGGGTTCAGCACAAAGAAATGGACTTTTACCACTACCCAGACGCAATGGGATTGCAGGTCAAACTAGTGATGGTGGTGTATTCAGCTGCGATCGCACCAATGAAGCAACCTCACTACCAGATTATCAGAATAAGCGATTATCTGACTTCTACACCTCCCAAGGTGCAGTACTCGTTGATGCCTTCTTAGCTGCCAACTTAGCAGGCGCTACTCCCACAGCCCGTCCAGAAGATATTGAAGTCCATCCCCGCACCAAAGAAGTATTCATCGCTTACACAGATGGTGCGCCCGGTAGTGATGGTTATCCTGATTCCCGGATTTTCGTAGTTGCTAAATACAGTACTGCCCCTAACGATACCCAACAATCAGGTGGTTTGTACAAAATTATTGAAGATAGCCCTGATGGTACAGGTTTAACCTTCCGTTGGCAGAGATTTGCTCAAGGTGGGGAAGCCGGTTCAGAAGATGGTGCGGGTTTTGCCAATGTAGATAACCTTGCATTTGATAATCAAGCAAATGTTTGGGGTGTGACAGATATGTCAACCGACACCCACAACGGTTTTAATACTGGTGCTGCTCGTAATCCCACTACTATCAATCACTCTGCTAGTGGTAATGTTTCCAACTTCACAGGCGTTTTTGGGAATAACTGGTTATTCTACATCCCGACAAGTGGTGCTGATGCTGGGAAGGTATTCCCCTTTGCCTACGGGCCTGTACGTTGTGAAATGACAGGGCCGACTTTTGTGGGAGATACTCTGATTATTTCTGTACAACATCCTGGTGAAGACTGTCCAATTAACGATGGTACTATCCTCAGTCGGGAGATAGAACTTCTGAATTTGAGTGGTGTCACATTCAATCAGACTCGTTCTGTTCCTCGTGGTAGTAGCTGGCCTAGCAATATCTCAACTGCTGATGGTGGTAAAAGTCAAGCAACGGGCGTTCCCCGTCCTACTGTCATTGGTATCCATCGTAAAAATTCTAATGGCAGATTTATCTAAAATCATCTTGATGAAATAATTTTCTCTAGGGACATAGCCTTGCTGTGTCCCTTTTCCATATTTACTTCATGATTGCCAATAGCAAAATAAAACCCCACTAGTAAAGTGGGGAGTGATTCAATCAGGATTTCTCTTGTCAGTACAATTGTACTACATAGGAGCAAAAATAGCAAGTAAGAAAACACAGTAGGGTTTCTACTGTTGTTTTCCCGATTAATCACAAGGGCAATTTTTAGTTACTTGCCGATGCTTTTTTTTGGCGATTTACCAACAATCCAGTCACAGTAGCGATCGCTGTACCAAAAAGAGCTAAAGGTTCTGGTACTTTAGAATAACTGACTGTACCCGCTTCGTTAGCAGATAGTAAGTCAGCACTCAAAATAGTATAAAACTTGTCTCCTCCTGTAGATGGGGTATTTAAATCACCACCAATGAAAAACTGATCTTCAACTAAATAGCTAAGTCCTAAAAGTTTGCCATCTTGAAAACTGATGAAAGGGGCAACTCCTGAGATGTAATCAAAATCATCTACTTCTGTATATTGAGTACCCAAATAATCAAACACAACGGATAATAGTCCGTTGCTAACATCTAGGTTCTCTGCACCTATGCCATTTAAATTGGTGTCATCATAGCGTAAAGAACCAAAGTACTGGCTACCAGATGTAGCATTGACAGTGAATTTATAATCAATTACAGCCGCCTGGGTTGGTTTAACTTCCACAGTAGCTAAAGAAATGGCAATAGCAAAAGTAGCAATGCCAAAATTTTGCGTTAATTTCATCAGACAAAGCTCCAAAGCTAAGAAGTGAATTTTGCAATGTCACATAGATAAGCTTTGAACTAGTGAGAAAAGGTTAAGAAAAATAGAATTAATGGTTAAGCAAAATTGCCCGGTTATTCAAGCTGGCAGATAAAGTGATTGGGCGCGTTATCAGGATTTCAGCAGAGATTACAGAAAATCTGCGACTTTAGTTAATTTGCCAATACTAGTTGCATAAAAAAAATATACACGGTGGAGTTAGATATAATATTGACTCATTATTTTGTTTTCCTGAGTGGAGAAAGCAATGGGTCGCGCCAAAAAAGTTGTTTTAGCATATTCTGGTGGGGTAGATACCTCTGTTTGCATTCCCTATCTAAAACAGGAGTGGGGTGTAGAAGAAGTCATCACACTAGCCGCAGATTTAGGTCAAGGAGATGAATTAGAACCAGTTCGAGAAAAAGCACTAAAATCAGGTGCAAGTGAGTCCTTAGTAGCGGATGTCAAAGACAGCTTTATCAGAGATTATGCTTTTCCGGCGATTCAGGCAAATGCCCTGTATGAAAATCGCTATCCTCTGGGAACAGCCTTAGCTCGTCCCTTAATTGCTAAGATATTAGTGGAAGCTGCACAGAAGTATGGTGCAGATGCGATCGCTCATGGTTGCACAGGTAAAGGGAATGATCAAGTCCGCTTTGATGTCTCTTGTGCGGCGCTGAATCCTCATTTAAAAATCCTTGCACCAGCACGGGAATGGGGAATGAGTCGGGAAGCAACCATCGCTTATGGTGAACAGTTTGGCATCCCCGCACCAGTGAAGAAGTCTTCTCCCTACAGTATTGATAAGAATTTGCTGGGACGGAGTATTGAAGCTGGTGTGTTAGAAGATCCCCAATTTGAGCCACCAGAAGAAATTTATGAAATGACCAAAGCGATCGCTGACACTCCCAATGAACCAGAATACATTGAAATTGGTTTTACTCAAGGCATTCCCACCACTCTCAATGGTACATCTCCAGAACCTGTTGAATTAATTCAACAACTCAATCACCTTGTAGGAAGTCATGGTGTTGGACGTATCGACATGATTGAGAACCGTTTAGTAGGCATCAAATCACGAGAAATCTACGAATCTCCGGCGATGTTAGTGTTAATTCAAGCCCACCGCGACTTAGAAAGCCTCACCTTAACTGCAGACGTAAGCCATTACAAACGAGGCATTGAAGAAACCTATAGCCAAATAGTTTACAACGGTTTGTGGTACAGTCCCCTGAAAGCTGCTTTAGATGCCTTTATTCAAAAGACACAAGAACGAGTATCAGGAACTGTCAGAATCAAACTATTTAAAGGTAATGCCACCATCGTTGGACGTTGGAGCGATAATACACTCTACACTCCCGATTTAGCAACCTACGGCGCTGAAGACCAATTTGATCACAAAGCAGCTGAAGGTTTTATCTACGTCTGGGGATTACCAACCCGTATCTGGGCGCAGCAGAATAGGGGATAGGGGATAGGGGATAGGGGATAGGGGATAGGGGATAGGGGATTGTCATGACTCATTAGTCACGACTCAGTACTCAGCACTCCCTCACTCCCTCACTCCCTCACTCCCTACTCCTCTGCTGCACGTTTCACTTGACGAGACTCCCACCATAGGGGGACAAAAATCACGGCGGCAACTATTAATAAAGCTACAATCGCAAACTGTCCTACCCAAGCCACTAATTGTTCGAGGGAGATGACCTTACCTGCGAAAAAGGCTAATGTCACCATCAAGCTAGCCCAGACAGTTGCCCCTGCTAAGTTATAAGCAAAGAATCTGCTAAAAGGCATCCCGGCTATACCAGCTAGGGGTGCGGAAAAAATTCGCAATAGTGCAAAAAATCTCCCAAAAAATACTGCTTTGGCAGCATTTTGACTAAATTGTTCTTTGATACTTAACAGTCTTTCCTCGGAAATTCGTAAAATCTTACCTGTTTTTAGTAGGAGAGGCCAGCCGCCTAATTTACCAATCCAGTAGCCGCAGGTAGCACCAATTACGGCTCCAGTCACGGCGACACCAAGAACTATCCAGTAACTCAGTTCATCACTGCCAGCTAAAAATCCACCCACCAGAGTTACAGTTTCACCAGGAATGGGAAGACCCAAATTTTCTAGTAAAATCCCGACAAAAATAGCCCAGTAACCGTACTGATGGGCAAACTCTTGGATGTTTTCTAGTGAAATCAGTTCAAGAGACATCCCGCACCGCCGCCTTTACAATTTTTTACCTTACAGTCTATCTTGTCTCGTTTGGGCTGGGGTGTCAATCAAGCCACTCGACACTGTTGGCGAAATATTGCTTAACAATTTTGGCAACGTAATATTGCACGAAAATTCTGGTTACTTTCGCAGCGATAGGATAATTAAATTCTGAACGCTTAGATAAGTCTTTAGTGAGTTTCGCACTCGATTAGTTGGTTGACCTTTCTTCCTCAAGTGCAACATATAGCACTCCAATCTCGACGACAAGCTCAACAAACGCCTGAGTGGAAAGCTACTTACAACCAACGTGCAGGCATTGAATCAACACACTCACAAGGAGCACTCAGCACCTTAGTCCAAGGAAGATAGTTTTACACTTGCTAAATCGTGTTGTGTTGTAGAAAGCAGTGCCACCATCTCTGCACGAGACGACACCTCAAGCTTACGGAACATTCGTTTCAAAGCTTGCTTAACAGAATTTTCAGTAATCCAAAGTTCTGTTCCTATTTTTGCGTTAGTTCGTCCCAAGGCAACCAAGTTGGCAATCTGCAACTCACGAGGCGTTAAGCGATTGCTGCTAAACGGTTGGTGCTGCTGTTGTATTGGAGTTGCGTGCCTTAATCTAACTGTTGTTGTCCAAACCGATAAGTGTAAACAGACGGCACTCAAATCCGCTATATTTTGGCTGTCAAAGGCAGGCATTAACTTGTCACGCGTGCAGCCCACTGTACCGACTAATTGACCGCGATCAAGGATCGGGCCTGCCATCACATGCCAATGATCGGGACGGGGACAAATGATTGCCCAAGCTTTCGGGGATGTGACCAATCCTTCGTGAACCGGAGTATGACGCTCCGTGATATAACGCACTACAGGATTATGTTCGGTCGAGAGTGCAATGTTCAGAACTTTTTGAAACCGGCGATCGCTTACAAGCTGGTCGAAGAAGAAGATTCCCGAACGCTTGGTATTAAAATGCTCACGAATTTTTGGTACGAGGTGCGTTCGCAACTCATGTTCATCTTTCACCTGATTGATTGCTTCAAATAAAAGCTGTAAAGAATTTGTCATAGTAGCGACAAGAGTACTCGATCGAGGACTAGGCGCGGTCGGTTGTCATTCCTAGTATAAGGATAGATTTCACGGCGATCGCCATTAGGAGATGAATTCATGACTGACTCACAAAAGCACATTGTTGGTTTAGTATTTTATCCTGGCATGACAGCACTAGATATTGTGGGGCCCCAAACCGTATTTAGTTCGCTTCCCGGTGTCGAGATCCACCGCATCTGGAAAACGCTAGACCCGATCAAAACCGATGATGGCATGATAATTGTGCCGGATACAACTTTTGAAAATTGCCCGCCCTTGGACGTGATTTGTGTCGGTGGCGGCTTTGGACAGATGGCAGTTGTAGACGACAAAGAAGTGCTGGAATTTTTTCATAAACAGGGAAGTAACGCAAAATTTGTCACCTCTGTGTGCGGGGGGTCTGAGTTTCTGGCAAAGGCAGGACTACTCCAAGGCTATCGAGCCGCGACTCACTGGGCAGCACGGGAACAACTCGCAAAGTTGGGCGTTGAGGTTGGAACGGAGCGAGTTGTGATTGACCGCAACCGCATGACGGGTGGAGGTGTGACAGCAGGGATTGATTTTGGTTTAACGATTGCTGAAGTGCTGTGTGGTCAAGAAAGCGCTAAGATCGCTCAACTGTTAATGGAGTACGATCCAGCCCCGCCATTTGATGTCGGTTCACCCGAAAAAGCGGGGCCTGATTTAGTCAAGAAGGCGCTGTTGTACGCGACGGGAACATTGGGTTTAACGTGAGTTCGACGAGACTAAAAAACGGCGTGGTTTTGAGGATGCCCCTCATTTCCGCCGTCTGTGGCAACGGCACTTTGGGGTTTCTCCAGCAGCAACGTGCAAAAAATAGACGAAGCCTTCTGTCACTTCAGGACAGAACTATAAACACTGTCTCAAACCATTCAACATTATAGGAAACAAATATGTCCTTAATTCACGAGGCAATTCCAGATAGCGAAATTTGCCAGAGAGCAACGCAATTGGTTACAGAAATTTCACCCACCTTTTTGTGCCATCACTGCATTCGGAGCTTTTTGTTTGGTAATTTACTGGGTCAACGGGATGGACTCAAATATGATCGCGAACTTCTGTATCTTAGTGCCGTGATGCACGACTTAGGATTAACGGAACGATTTGATGGGGAACAACGATTTGAAGTCGATGGTGCAGATGCAGCACGAGCTTTTGTTTTGGAACACGGATTGCCAGAGTCAAAAGCAGAAGTGGTTTGGGATGCGATCGCCCTTCATACCTCTATTGGCATTGCCTCCCGCAAACAGCCGGAAACTGCGTTAGTGCATTTAGGAGCAGGTGCCGATGTGTTGGGAATGCGGATTTTTGACATTCCTCCAGAAACCGTTGAGCAAGTGATTGAAGCGTATCCTCGACTCGACTTCAATAGAGCGATGACCGAATTATTAGCCTCTCAAGTCAAGCGAAAACCTCAAGCTGCTGCACTCACCTGGCTAGCGGAAGTGGGGCACAGTTGCGTGCATGGATTTATCTCACCTAATTGGAACGAGATGCTGGCTCGCAATACATTTACTGAGTAATTTTGAATAAATTTAACGTGATACCATTTCACGTTAATCATGATACACATGAATTATGTAGAGACGTTGCAATGCAACGTCTCTACTGTTTCACATTTAAAGGAAATTGGTATGAGTCTCCAACGGAGGCGCAGCTGCGGGAACTCCTAAGAAAACGTATGTTTTCTTAGGAGTTCGACGGTTAAAAAAAGCCAAAAACCTTGCTAGATATGAACCATGAGAAACTAGGTAAGCATTGCGATGCCTGCGGTGGGCTACGCCTACGCTAAGATTAATTGAAAATCGGCAAAAAAGCCGAACTGAAGTTATGTAAGCAAGCTACTGGGTATAAAACTGCTCAGAAGGTTTTCAATCGTTTCATTGCTGAACTAATCGGTTCAGTTTAGCTGTCTGGAGAATTCGCCAACGCTATCAGTCACTCTTGCAGATAAGATAAGTTTCAATCTATGGTATCTACTGCTTATTGAATATAATATTTATATCTTATTTAGTATTGACAATATAGTATGCAGCAGTTACTAGCACAACTGCATAATTAAAGACATAAATCAAGAACTTAATTATGAAAAATTCATAAAAGCCCTAGAGAAATATAAAAATTTTGTAAAAGATACGATTGATACCGAATTCATTAGGCGTTTGTGCCTATATTGAGAAAGGTTAAGACAAATTATACGATGTTAACACTTACAGGAGTATGGTCGATTGCATAGCTGTCTTTTCACGCTTATATGAATATAGCAGCAATTATGCAGTTCATACTCGGAGCAATGTTAATATCACCTTTCTGCTTTTGTTAAGCGTGCAATATACTCAGTTAAAATTATGACTCTTACACAGGAACGGCAAGTAGTTGTGTTCAAACCACAGGGAAGTATGGATTTACAAGGTGGTTTGGCTTTAAGTGAGCAAATGACTCAAGCAGTCTCTCAACCGCATCAAATTTGGGTAATTGATTTGGCAGAGGTAGATTTTATGGATAGCTCTGGGTTAGTTTCCCTGGTTAAAGGGCTGACATCTGCTCGTCAAGTTGGCTGTCGCTTGGTTCTTTGCAACGTACAAACTCCAGTAAGACTAATTTTAGAACTGACTCAACTAGACTCTGTATTTGAAATTTTCGACACCTACGAAGATACTCTAACTCTGGCTAATGATAGTAATTTTGCTTTAGTTG
This sequence comes from Nostoc sp. TCL26-01, assembly GCF_013393945.1. Lineage (NCBI taxonomy): Bacteria > Bacillati > Cyanobacteriota > Cyanophyceae > Nostocales > Nostocaceae > Nostoc > Nostoc sp. TCL26-01. The sequence continues at coordinate 2,716,947 of NZ_CP040297.1, read as the reverse complement.
GCTAGTCTATTATCTTACGAAAGGTAGATGGCAATGTCAATAAAAATTGGTAATTCGGAAAAATTATCTTGGTTGATTACCATTGCCGTAACCGCATGGCAAATTACGTAGCGATCGCCTTCTAATTCTGACTGATTCCATACACTTTGCAGCTAGTCAAAATTGATCTTGGCTGTGATGTCTACATCTGGTGCAGTGGGAAATAGGGGAAGTTACTACCTAAACTTCTTTACTACCCATACTGCACTGGACAGGAGAAAACTCATAAAAAGGAGTCAGAATAAAGTAGTCAGAATACAGGATACCTACCCATAAAAGGATAGAGTTTTAATTAGGAAGAAGATTTTAATTTTTTTCGCCCACTAAGGATGGGGGTTTAAAACCAAATATTCGTCACCAAGTTGTACAGAATTCATACTGACTTCTGAATTCTGTTCGATAAAACTAGTAGTTTTTGATATCTGTTAAAGTTATAACGTTTCTTACTGAAATTTTTAGAATCAGGCATTTTGCACGCTAGGCATACCGTCTTGTGGCGATGCTGGACGAGGGAAATTAGGTAAATCGATGCCACTATGGCTAGAAGTGCGGGTTTTGAGTGCTAAACGATAGCTCACGCTTTGTAGTTCAGCTTGCAGTTGCCGGTTTTCTCGCTGGAGGATGGCTACTTTTTCTCTGACTGGAGCCATACGTTCTTCAAACTTACGGCGGTAAATTTGTGGTAATTCTTGGACTACTTGCTCCAACATCCGACTACGATCTGTCAGTTCTTGTACTGATTGACGCAGTTGGTAGATTTCGGTGTCACGAGAGGCAATCTGCTCCTGATAGAATGTCACTTGCTGCTCAACAGCTTGCAATTGTTCTCTTAGTGCCTGTAACTGAGTGAAATCTTGTTCAAGCTCAGACCGTTGGGGCATAAAATTATTATTGCCCTTGACTAGCCGGAAGAGTTCTTGAGATAGCTGTTGCACTAATTGATCGCGGATCTGCAATTCTTGACGCAGCTGCGACATTTCCGTAGATAGAGCTTGGATGTTGGATGTATCTGTTTGGCTCACGGTTGCTTACAGTTCCTATTGACGAATGGCGAACCCTATGTCTAACTGCAATAGTACTGCTTTTGGCAAGTACTTGTTGACTTAGCATTCCCAACTAAATCAAAAAAAAGCCAAAAGGTAAAATTTTTTAGTCTGACTTGATCTACTACTGAGTGTTGAGTTAGAGAACTTCACACTCAGTTGTATTACTCAAGACTTATATTAAGCGGTCACAGCAACTTTGTCTGCTGTTTCTGTCACTACTTCTTGCTTAATTGTTAGATAACGAATGACTTCTTCGCTTAACCGCATAGCGCGTTCTAAAATGGCGATCGCTGTGCCAGGGCCATTGTAGTTAAATTGAACGTACACACCATCACGATGCTTTTTGATTTCATAAGCAAGACGGCGTTTACCACGATTTTGCACTTCTAAGTCAGTAGCACCTTGTTCTTGGAGGATGTTTTGGTATTTAGCGATCGCTAGCTCTACCTGTTCATCTGTCAAGTCAGGACGTAGGATGTATATTGTTTCGTAAACTGTGGACATTGATCTCAAGTCTCCTTTTGGACAAACTGGCTGCCGATGTCAATTGATTAAGTTAGTTTTGGTCAAAACCATCTGTATTCATCAACATCTGAAGCAACAAGGAACTATAATCTTACCAGTTTTAAATCTGAATCATCAGCTCTATCTGCCGAAATACCAAGGATATTTATCAAAGTTATGGCGCAGCGCTATGTGCGAGTTCAAAATCGTGAAGGCAAGATTTACTACGGGTTGCTACAACTATCTTTCAATGTGCAGGTGTTAGATGCTCCACCTTGGTTGCATGGACAACCCACAGACTTAGTTTTAGAACCAGACAATTACCTGATTCTAGCGCCCTGCGCCCCCTCTAAAATTGTTGCAGTTGGGAAGAACTACGCGGATCATGCAGCCGAGATGGGAACATTAGTTCCCAGCGAACCGTTAATTTTTCTGAAACCGCCAACATCAATTATTGCTTCGGAAACTGAGATTAAATATCCACCCCAGTCGCAACGAGTTGATTATGAAGGTGAATTAGCATTGGTGATTGGCGAGCGCGCTTGCAATTGCACACCAGAAGTAGCCCAAACTAAAATTTGGGGTTACACCATTGCCAATGATGTCACAGCCAGAGATTTACAAAAAAAAGATGGTCAATGGACTAGAGCTAAAGGGTTTGATACATTTTGTCCACTTGGCCCTTGGATAGTCCGAGATTTGAGTCCAGGAGCAAGATTACAGACTTTTTTGAATGATGATGCTCATCCCATTCAGTCGGCCGGGATTGATCAGATGGTGTTTGCCCCTGATTTTTTAGTATCGTACATCAGTCAAGTCATGACTTTGCTACCTGGTGATGTGGTGCTAACAGGTACACCAGAGGGTGTCGGCGCAATGCAGCCAGGCGATCGCGTCCGTGTGGAAATAGAAGGGATTGGTCGTTTGGAAAACACTGTGGCTCAGTAATTGGTAATGGGTAATTGGTAATTGAGAGCAAATTCTTACCAAATACCTATTAGACAGCGACCGTATTTAATTCTGCATTGCCCGAGATCCTTGTAGAGACGTTGCACTGCAACGTCTCTACATTCATTTTCTCCAGATGTCTATTACCTGATTTGATGTAATTTGCACGACTTATCGCACTTGCATATAAACTGCATCTGAGATAGCAGGAATTTCCGCGTAACGTCCTAGCAGAGACTGAGCGATGGAGTAAATAACTCCTGCCATAATGCCGAGAAAAATAGTTGTGTATAAAGTTTGGATCGCAAACCCGCCGGCGGGAATGAGACCAACAACATCTGTAAGAATACCGAATAAAAAGATGATAATGTCTAAAAGTATGGCTTGCATGGTATTGAAACGAATAAAATGACTGATTTTCTCGTTTCTGACCACTAACAACCATAAAGCAAAGAAAATAATTAAGCCTGCATAACGAACGCCGTAGTAGATTCTCAACAAGGGAATTAGGGGGAAAAATATCAGTTGCAAGGCGGGAAACTGCCTAAACAAAAATTCCCCAAACACAAAAACCTCAATTATAGGAAGTAGATAAGGTAAACAAGCAAAAATTCTATCGGAAATTGTTGTAGAACCACGCCATGTCATTATTGCGTTCTCCTGTGGCTAAATTTCATTAGTTCCTTGAGCTTAGGATAACGCAGTTACTCAGTCTTACTGAAGAAGTTATGATTTATTCTATATGGGCAATGCGAAAACCCATTAAACATTCATACTGCTCTGGCTGCTGTTCGGCAAGTTTGCGAATAGCTTGACCACAGCTAAGTTTACCTCCAAGCCATCGGGGTTGACCTCTCCCATTAGCGAGTAAACAAGATTGGCAAACCTGCTCAGGTGGGAGGATTTGATCTTCCATTAAAATGACTAGCATCTAAATCCCTCCTGTAAGTCCTAAATTTTAACTGTATTTCTCCAGGGGTAGAAACATTGAGTAATGGGTACTGGGGATTGGGTATTGGGTATAAGGGTTTTTGCCTATTTGATTTTTCTTTACATTGGGTGATTTTATTTTGCTAACTTACTTACTTCGGTTGATCTTGACGAAGCTCTAGCAATCTTGGCGATAAAAATGGGAACACTCACAAAAAAATCGTCAAGTGAACCTTAATTTATTGTATGTTGTATATCCTGGAGATTAAGTCTTTAGGTAAACAGGCATACATAAATTATTACTTGTTGTTAGTGTGAATAAAAGAGGTGTGGGGTTGTAAACAGTGAATAGTGAACGGTGAACAGTGACCTTGTACCAAGATTTTTGTTAATTAACTGATAACTGTTAACTGGTAACTGATTTGGTCAGGGTTTAAGGGGGTGGGAGTTAAAGAATAGTGATGACAAAGCTCTGAATATACTTATAGAAATTGTTAATTTTGCAGGGAGCGAAGCGACGTGACTAAGACGAATTCAGATTTTTTGGCTAATTCTGATCCAGCGATCGCCGGATTAATCAATCAAGAACTTCAACGTCAACGCGATCATTTGGAGTTAATTGCTAGCGAAAACTTTACCTCTGCGGCTGTCTTGGCGGCTCAGGGTTCGGTACTGACAAATAAATACGCTGAGGGGCTACCTGGAAAGCGTTACTACGGCGGTTGCGAGTTTGTTGACAAAATTGAACAAATAGCCATTGACCGGGCTAAACAGCTATTTGGTGCGGCTCATGCCAATGTCCAACCTCATTCTGGCGCTCAAGCTAATTTTGCTGTCTTCCTGAGTTTATTGGCACCAGGGGACAAAATTATGGGGATGGATTTGTCTCACGGTGGACACCTCACCCACGGTTCCCCAGTGAATGTTTCTGGTAAGTGGTTCCAAGTGAGTCACTACGGTGTCAGTCAACAAACAGAACGACTAGACTATGACCAAATCCGCGATTTAGCATTAAAAGAACGTCCCAAACTCTTGATTTGTGGTTATTCTGCCTATCCACGAATTATTGACTTTGCCAAGTTCCGCAGCATTGCTGATGAAGTCGGCGCTTACTTGCTGGCGGATATTGCTCACATTGCCGGTTTAGTTGCTAGTGGACTCCATCCTGATCCCATTCCCCACTGTGATGTAGTTACCACCACCACTCACAAAACCCTCCGAGGCCCCAGAAGTGGTTTAATTTTGACTCGTGATGCCGAACTCGGTAAAAAGCTAGATAAATCAGTGTTTCCTGGTAGTCAAGGGGGTCCATTAGAACACGTGATTGCGGGTAAAGCAGTTGCCTTTGGTGAAGCCTTAAAACCAGAATTTCAAACATATTCAGCGCAAGTCATTGAAAATGCCCGTGCTTTAGCCACTCAACTACAAAATCGGGGCTTAAAACTGGTATCAGATGGCACTGATAATCATTTGATGTTAGTAGATTTACGGTCTATAGACATGACTGGAAAACGAGCCGATCAACTAGTCAGTGAAGTAAATATTACCGCTAATAAAAATACAGTTCCCTTCGATCCCCAATCACCATTTGTTACCAGTGGTTTAAGACTAGGTTCACCAGCTATGACGACACGCGGCTTAGGAGTGGCAGAGTTTACCGAGATTGGCAATATTATCGCTGATCGCCTACTCAACCCAGAATCAGACACAGTAGCCCAAGATTGCCGCCAACGAGTAGCCGCATTATGCGATCGCTTCCCCTTGTATCCGCACTTGGAAATTCCTGTACCAGTCTTGGCATAAAAAAAGGGGACAAGGAGAAAATACTTGTATAGGTTCTTTCTCCCCATCTCCCCATCTCCCCATCACCCCATCCTCCTATCCCCCAATCCCCACTCCCAAATTCCTCACTGATCAGGGTCGGAAATATAGTAAAAATAAGTAGGAAACATCCTCGATAGATTTTTGTTTCATAAACTACTCATTAAAAATACAGATGCCTGCTCAGATTTATCATCTGATTGCCTTTCTTGTGGCTGCGGTAGTCGTTCTCTGGACTACGCCGGATGTGAGGAATATTGGTATAAAAAGTGGACGTGTCGATAGACCGGGCGATCGCAAAATCCATGATCGGCCAATGGTACGCTTGGGAGGAGTTTCTATCTTCGCTGGGACAATCATTTCTTTACTCATTGTGTGGTGGATGGGTGGATTTGGTAATTTGCCTCCTGAGAAGGAATGGCAAGTCTGGGGTGTAACTTTGGGTGGACTAGGCTTTTTTCTCATTGGGTTAGCTGATGATTTATTAAGTCTCTCTCCCTTAGGACGCTTGCTAATTCAAGTCATTGTTGCGGCTGGTGCATGGAAAGCAGGTGTCAGCATAGATTTTATTACCGTTCCCACGATGGGAATAGTTGATTTGAATTGGCTAAGTTTACCTATCACCGTGATTTGGTTGGTGGGGATGGTAAATGCTATTAACTGGATTGATGGCTTAGATGGTTTAGCGGCGGGAGTATCGGGAATTGCGGCTGTAGTGATGCTACTGGTGTCTCTATTTATGCACCAACCCGCAGCAGCTTTGATTGCGGCTGCTTTAGCTGGTGCAGCGTTGGGATTTCTGCGCTACAATTTCAACCCGGCACAAATTTTTATGGGTGATGGTGGCTCTTATTTTATGGGCTTTACCTTAGCGGCTGTCGGTGTGATTGGTTTAGTCAAGATTCCTGCTTTCACCGCCGTCATTTTGCCTTATTTAATTTTGGCAGTTCCCATTGTCGATATGTCAGCAGTGATCTTGTCACGCCTTCGCCGGGGTAAATTACCTTGGGTAGCAGATAAACGCCACCTGCACC